>CAZYFX010000009.1:0-27312 GCA_964646725.1 uncultured Oscillospiraceae bacterium | reverse complement strand
AAAATACTGCTATCGGATAAACATAGCATCTCCAAACGAAAAAAACCGATACCTCTCCTCGACCGCCACCCGATACGCCTCCAACACCCTCTCCCGTCCGGCCAACGCCGACACCAGCATAATGAGCGTGCTTTCAGGCAGATGAAAATTCGTGATCAGGCAATCCACCGCCTTGAAACGGTATCCGGGATAAATGAAAATTTCCGTGTTGCCGCTTCCGGCATGAAGAACACCGCTTTCATCCGTCGCACTTTCCAGTGTTCGGCAGGAAGTCGTTCCGACCGAAATAATGCGCCCGCCGTTTTTTCGCACCTCGTTGAAGCGACGCGCGGTATCTTCGCTTACCGAATAAAACTCGCTGTGCATTTTATGCGCGGTGATATCGTCCTCCTTGACCGGACGGAACGTTCCCAGCCCCACATGCAAGGTCACATATAAAATTTCCACGCCCTTCGCCTCGATCTGTTCGAGCAGCTCCTCGGTAAAGTGCAGTCCGGCCGTCGGAGCGGCGCTGGAGCCCTCGTATTTGGCGTACACCGTCTGATAGCGTTCCTTCTCGCTTCCGCGCTCGGTGATGTACGGCGGTAGCGGCATTTCACCAAGCTCATCGAGCAATGCGAAAAATTCGCCTTCATACGAAAATTCGATGATGCGATTTCCGTCCTCCGACACCTCTTTGACCGTTCCGGACAGCTTTTCGTCAAAAAAGAGCCGCGTACCCGCATGAAGCTTCTTACCCGGTCGGACGATCGTCTCCCACGTCTTTTCGTCCAAACGCTTGAGAAGCAAAACCTCGATGCGGCTTTCGGACGGCGTGTCGCTCTCCGAACCGTCGGCATTTTTCCCGTACCGCTTGCCGAAAAGCCGCGCCGGAATGACCTTCGAATCGTTTAACACCAGCGCGTCACCCGGGCATAGATAGTCGATGATATCGTGAAAGTGACGATGCTCGAGAGCGCCCGTCTCCTTGTTTAAGACCAAAAGACGCGACATATCCCGCTTTTGCGCCGGGGTCTGGGCAATTAACTCCGGCGGGAGCTCATAATTATAATAAGAACGCTTCAGAAGATTTTCGTTTTCCATACAGGTCATTTCCTTTTACGTTATCCGCGATTGTTTTTCACGATCATTTTGACAGATCCATAAGTATCGTCAGTTTTTTGTTTTTGTTTATCGACAGATTGCTGTCCATGGTAACGGTGTTGGTCGGCACATCGATATCGCACAGCCAAGACCGTCCTCCGTACAGAACCTTATACGAACGGTGTGAGCAAACCACCGTGTGTACCTTCAGTTCGCCGCTGTACAAAATCAGCTCCGTATAATCCGGCCCCAGCTCCACCCGTCCGAACGCTCCGTCCGCACTGACAAAACCCTTGAACACGCCTTCTACATCGCGACACGCCTCATTCGGTGACATGGTGAGCCGCATCTCGTTTTTGTCGTATTCAAAGCCCGAAAAAGCCGGGAGCAGGGCGGCAACCTGCATGACCGAGCCGTACAGCTCCTTTTTGCAGGAGTAAACATATTTCGTAAAAGCCTTGACAACCGTTTCGCACAGCTTCGTCTCTTTCAAAACCGCCAATTCGGCGCAGGCATAGTAATCCGGCACACAGCTTTCCGGGTCAAGCAACGCGACACGCGCCGCGGCTGTCCGACGACACGCGCCGTCATACAGCACATATCCGCCCAAATACCGTGCGGTAAAGGAGGAGGAAAGAACGCGAAGCGGCGTCTTTTCACAGCGCTCGCACACCTTTTCCTCAAACAGGGCACGGAATCGATTCAATGTCTCGACGTACTGCGCCTTGCGCTTTTTGTCGCGTAACAGCTCCGCGATCCCGATCATGGCATGCAGAGTGGGAAGAAGCACATCAAACAGCGTATCCTCCTCCGATTCAACATCGGGACGGGCAAACAGAAGCCGTTCACAGTAGGCAACAAGCAGCTCCGCCATGGTGGAAATATCCACCCAGTTTTCGGTATAAAAGCGCACCTCCGAAGTCGAGCGATAGGCATAAAACAACCGTAAAACCATGCGAAGCCGCGCATACGCCTGTGCGACGGTCGGATTGACATCGAAGGCCGACGGTGCGGAACGGCCGCGCGCGCTCATTTGACGGTTCAACACCCACACGCCGGCGGCGGCGGTTATACCGGGAAACAGATAATCGAGCGCAAAGGAAAGCGGTATACGCCCCTCTTCGCTGTCCTCGGACAGTCCCTTTAAAATTCCCGCGCTGTCGCGCCGAAGCGCAGGGTCCTTGACGGCGGCAAGGGAGGACGCAAGGATCGGCCGAAGCGAATCGGGCAATGTGGCAAAATCGGAATGCGTCAGCTCGAAGATTTTTTCGCTTTCGCGTTGCAGACGGTCAAAATGCGTAAAGCAATAAGAAGCACAGCTGCCCAAATCGGAAAAATAGTGGCAGTAGTAATTTTTTTCGCCGCTTTTGGCCGGGCTTTCCGCACAATACGGAAAGCTCCAGGTCACAAGAAAACGCCGTTTCCGGCTTTGCCCCGCCTCCAAGCGCACCGGAAATGAAAGAAGCGCCGAAAGACCGGCCTGCGGTTCTTCCACGACCGAATCCGCCAAAAAACCGCCGTTCGCACAAAAAGCGGCGAACGAATCGACATGAGCTCGTTCGGGAAAAATCGCATAGGTAAAATCGGAAGAATCCGTAGCCAATCCCACGCTTCCGCGACGCTTGGCAGGAACTCCGGACGCCGTTTCGTTAAGCTCCGCGAAGAAGGTGCCGCTGGCTTTGTCGTAGCCGGGCATTCCCACTCCCGCCACGAAAGAGGAGCGAAGCAGTACCCCGAAGCAAACCGTCAGACCGCACGTTGTCGGATTGGAGAGCGTGACCTCGAAAAAGGCGGCGGGAATGCCCGAATCGATGGAATTGTGAATGATCGTCGGGTTAAAGGCACACAGCGAGATTCCCACCCCGCACGGAACGCCGTTGTAGGACAGCGCGGTAAAGGGAAAATCGGTTTTAAAAGAGCCGACGGAAGCATGAGGAAGCGCTCGCGCCGAGTCCTCCGATTCCGCTTCCGCGTTCTTCAAGACCGCGCTGAACGTGCGCTCCTCACCGTCGAGACGAACGCAGACGGCAAAGGACACCGGGTCGGTGTGTTCGCCCGGATGCGCCTTACGGGAGGAGCTTTTGGCAAGCCCGGCAAACTGCGTGCCGCCGTCGGCATACAGCTTTAAGCAACCGGTACCCACGCCGCCCAAAAAAGCGGTATTTTGCAGATATTCAAAGGAATTTCGACTCATGTACGCTCCTCCTTTCGGGAATTTTTGTAAATTCGTCCTTCGATTTCCCGAATGACGAAAAGCTTACGGGTATTTACAGATATTTTTGAATCGTGCGGTACAAATTATCGGCATACAGTGCAAAGCCGCTGTCACTCGGATGCAGATGTCCGTCACCGTAAAAAGAACAGTCGTGCGGAACGAGCTCCAGACCGCGCACAAAGTGTGTGTTCGGAACGGTCTGCGCTTCGCGTTCAAGGGACGCTTCAAACCGCGCAAAGGCTTCGAGCACCGCATCACTTTGCAGACCGCTGTACCAAATCGGAGAAATAACGAACTTCGGTACGTTCGGATACGCCGCATCCAAGGCTTTCAGAAAATCCCGTGCTCGGATATGCGGCTCCCGGATCTCGGCATGGCGAAAATCGTTTGAGCCGTAAGCGACGGTGATTACACGCGGTCGAATGTCGGCGGCGCAGGCGGCCAGCATCGGATCAAAGCATCCGCCGCCGATGCCTTTGTTGAGCTCCGACATGTGCAGTCGGTCACACAGGCGCGTCGTATAGCGCGCGAACGGATGCAGAGCATCGTAGCCCTGCGTAACGGAATCTCCGTAGGCCAAAAGCATTTCACGGCGCGGTGACGGCAGAGCAGCATACGAACCGTCCTCCAAGCACACATCGGAAAGCAGGACGGCCGCACTGTGCGGAAGTGCGATTTCCAAATCTTTTTCCCCATCCCCCAACTTCAAGCATTGTTCGAATGCGCCGAGAGGGTACGCTTTTTCGGAATATACGGCTTCGAGAGCTGCTTCGTCAAAATTGGTGATCGAAGCAAGCATCTCGCCGTCCTTGCGAATGTCAACGGCAAAAAAACTTCGAACGGGCGTGGCCGATTCCGCAAGTCCCTTCAAATGCAACGTGCGGCTGTTTGTGCGAAAACGCAAAACCACTCCCGCCGTGGACAAAAACACACGAAGCGACTCCTGCGACGTACAAAGCGCTTCCTCGTTCTTATGAAAACGGTGGAAACGGACATAACCGTTTTCTTCGGTTATGTAGGCTGCTCCCTCCGTTATGCTTCGAATTTGAGACACTTCCAATTTCATGTCGATTCTCCCGTTTTCTTCACGGCGATATTCGCAAGTCAAAAAATCATAGCGCATTTTTTCGCCTTAGCATACAGAACGATCTCGGCTTCCGTGAAAATATTATATCATATTTTCGGAAAAAAGCAAGCCCCGGAACGCGGATTCTGTATTTCTCTTTTTTGCAAATTGGGACGCGGAAATTGCACCGGCACTTTCGCCGGCATTATATCACAGCGCATATGTTTTTGCAAGTCCCGAAACGCAGATTCCGTATTTTCCTTTTTTTGCAAATCAGGACGCGAAAGTTGCACCGGCGCTTTCGCCGGCATTATATCACAGCGCATATGTTTTTGCAAGTCCCGAAACGCGGATTCTGGATTTCTCTTTTTTGCAAATTGGAACGCGAAAGTTGCACCGGCGCTTTCGCCGGTATTATATCACATTGCATACACTTTTGCAAGACAAAAGCGCGATTTTCCTGTTTTTCGTTCAAAAGATAAAAGCACCGCACTTTGTAAATCGCTTTACGCCGTGCGGTGCAAAAATCGAATTTATGAAAGAAGCTTATACGTTATAGGTATTGCCCTTGGGCACCTCGTCTCCGCCGTTTTCGGTCTTTTCGACATAATCGCAGCTCGGGAAAATGATGTTGAGCACGATTCCGGCGATCGAAGCAACAGCCAAAGAGGTGATGCTTGCGGTTTCGTTGATCGGAATAGCCACGCCGCTGAGCGCACAGACCAGGATAACGGCCGTGATGATGAGGTTACGGCTCTTGGAGAAGTCGATCTGGTTCTCAATCAGGTTGCGGATACCGATAGCCGAGATCATACCGTAAAGAATGAAAGAGATACCGCCGATGACCGCCGTCGGGATCAGCTCGACAACTGCGGCAAACTTCGGCGAGAAGGACAGGATGACCGCAAAGACAGCCGCAATGCGGATAACGCGCGGGTCATAGACCTTGGAGAGCGCCAACACACCGGTGTTTTCGCCGTAGGTGGTGTTGGCAGGACCGCCGAACAGAGATGCAAAGGTGGTGGCAAAGCCGTCACCGATGAGGGTGCGGTGCAAGCCGGGATCTTCGATGAAGTTGCGGTTGGTGGTGGAGGAGATGGCGGAGATGTCACCGATGTGCTCCATCATGGTTGCAAGGGAGATCGGGGCGATGGCAACGATCGAACCGATGATGAGCGCCGTGTTCGACCAATCCACACCGCCGAACACCGTCTGATTCCAGTGGACGGGAAGTCCCACCCATGCGGCATTCTTAACGTTGTCGAGCGCGGAAACGGCAAACAGCTTGAAGCGCTCGTCGCCGAACATGGCAATGTACGAGCCGTCGGCCAATTCAATGGTCGAGCCGCAGGTCACAGCAAGCACAGCGGCCACGGCACAGGCACCCAAAACGCCGAGAAGAATCGGAATAATCTTGCACATACCGCGTCCCCAGATGTTGAACACGATAACAATGGCAAGGGCAACAAGCGCAAGCGCCCAGTTGGCGTCACAGTTGCTCTTGGCACTGCCGCAAAGGCTGAGACCGATGGCAATGATGATAGGACCCGTAACGACCGGCGGGAAGAAGCGCATGACCTTGGAAACGCCCAAAGCCTTGATCAGAGCGGCAACGACCAGATAAACAAGACCGGCAACCGCCACGCCGATGCAGGCATACGGAAGAAGCTCGGCCTGGGTCATGTCACCGCTTCCGGCAGCGGGCGCGATGGCAGCGTAACCGCCCAAGAATGCGAAGGAAGAGCCCAAGAAAGCGGGAACCTTGCGCTTGGTCACAAGATGGAAAAAGAGCGTACCGAGACCGGCCATAAGAAGCGTGGTCGCGATATCCAGTCCGGTAAGCAGCGGAACGAGAACGGTCGCGCCGAACATGGCGAACATGTGCTGAAATCCGAGCACGAGCATCTTGGGTACGCCGAGAACGCGCGCGTCATAAATTCCCTCGGCGCCGATGGTGGTTTTGTTTTTACTCATTGTAAAAGCCTCCTGTTTTTTTATTTCACGGCTGTACGCCGAAAAATATTCTTACCGAAAAACCCGAAAATGCCTGTTTACGGCTCGGGCTTGCGGATGATAACCTCGGTCTTCCCGTCGAATTCGGGCATTTTGACGCAGACCTGCTCACGGTGAGAGGTCGGCACGTTTTTGCCGACGTAATCGCCGCGAATGGGCAGCTCCCGGTGTCCGCGATCCACCAGCACGCACAGACGAATCCTTGCGGGACGTCCGTAGGTGATAAGCGCGTCGATGGCGGCGCGCGCCGTGCGGCCGGTGTACAGCACATCGTCCACCAAAACCACCGTCTTACCGGTCACATCGAAATCAAGCGGCTTGTCCGTCACGATAGGCTGTTCGCTTTTTTCGCTCAAATCGTCGCGGTACAGCGTAACATCCAATTCTCCCAAAACGACCTTCATGTCCGAAAAAGCGGCTATTTTCTCGGCAAGCCTACGGGCAAGCGACACGCCGCGCCGCCGAATCCCCACCAAAAAGATGGTCTTTTCGGACGGATCGCCTTCGATGATCTCATGCGCCAGACGGGACAGCGTGCGGTTGACACTGTTTTCGTCCATGATGACGGTCTGCTCGGACATGTGCGTCTCTCCTCTTTCCTTTGTGCTTTCGGAACGGCACTGCGGAGAAAAACGCACAAAAAAAGCCCCCGAGACCGGAAGGCACACAAACACACGTCTACCCCGCAGAGCAAACGCCTATGTATTTCCTTGCCGGTATCCCGTACCGAATTAAAGGTTTTTTACCGTCACAAAGTATATCACAAAACGAACGGTTTGTAAAGGCTTTTTTCGACGTTTTTTGATTTTTGTGGATTTCATACAAAACCGCCCGACAATATTTGACATTTTTAACCAATTGCCGATTGGTTTCTCCGTTTCGAAAATTTCGGGTTTTATACGATATCGTCCGATTTATTTCTCGTAAGCGTTAACTTTGTGTAAACAAGAGCCGGCAGCTATTGCATTATTCCCAAATCATGTCTATAATTTAAGTAGAATTTTTATCAATATTATCCATTCGACAGGAGATGCATCATTTTGAAGACAAAGCTAAACAAACGCGAACTGATATACATAGCCAGTATGCTGTTCGGACTGTTCTTCGGAGCGGGAAATCTGATTTTTCCGATCCGCATGGGGCAAATGGCGGGAAGCCATACCCCCGCCGCCATTCTGGGATTACTCATCACCGGCGTCGGACTGCCGTTGCTCGGCGTGACCGCCATCGGTATCACGCACAGTGACGGTTTAATCGAGTTGTCCGGAAAGGTCGGACGCGCCTATTGCGTTTTCTTTACCTGTGCGCTGTATTTAACCATCGGGCCGTTTTTCGCCATTCCGCGTTGCGCGACCGTGCCGTTTTCGGTCGGTGTAGCTCCTATGCTCGGCATTGATGCCAACGAAGCGCACCCGATGATCTTAATGCTGTATTCGCTCATCTTTTTTGCGGCCGTGCTCGGCTTTTCGCTGTATCCCGGAAAAATCTTGACCTGGGTCGGCAAAATATTAAATCCGATTTTTTTGATTTTTCTCGGTGTATTGGTCGTTGCCGCGCTCATCAACCCGATGGGGCAAATTTCGCAGGTCGCTCCGAGCGGCGATTATGCGTCGGGCGCTTTCATGGCGGGCTTTTTGGAGGGCTATAACACCATGGACGCACTGGCAAGCCTTGCGTTCGGCATCGTGGTCATCACGGTCATTCGCGATCTCGGCGTGACCGAGCCGAAGGCGGTGGCAAAAAACACGGTCAAGGCGGGCTTTTTCAGCTGTCTTATCATGGCGATCATTTATGTGGCCGTGACGGTCGTCGGTGCGCAGAGCCGCGGACAGTCGGAGGTGCTTCCGACCGGCGGCGACGTGTTCGCGCTGGTAGCCGAGCACTATTTCGGTAAGGTCGGCGAGCTGATCTTGGCTTGTATCGTAACCTTTGCCTGCTTAAAAACCGCCGTCGGACTTGTGACCAGCTGCTCCGAAACCTTCTGCAAGCTGTTTCCTCACGCTTCCAATTACAAGGCCTGGGCAATCCTGTTCAGTATCCTTTCCTTTTTGATTGCCAATCTCGGCTTGCAGGCCATCATCACCTATTCGCTTCCCGTGCTCATGTTCTTATACCCGCTTGCCATTACGTTGATTCTGCTTGGCATTTTCGGAAATCTGTTTCATCACAGTCGGTATGTATACGGCTTTGTGACCGGGTTCACGCTGTTTGCGGCCGTTTTTGATTTCATCAACGCATTCGTTGCCAACTTCCCCGGTTCGAACATGGAAACGGTATTTGAGGCGCAGTGGCTTCCGATTTTGAAGCGCGTGTTCCCCTTGTTCGAATACGGACTCGGCTGGCTGGTTCCGGCCGGGATGGGGTTAGTCATCGGGCTGGCCGTCATGAAGGTACGCGAAAAGAAGCAGGCGTAAGCCGCGCAAATCCCTTTTGAAGCTTGCGGCAAATCTTTTTTGCGCAGACGCAAAGTCCAAATATCTGAATTTTCTGCAAGTAACAGGGGATGCGGTAATTTTCACCGCATCCCCTGCTCTTTTACTTTTTATTCGTCATTCCGCGTTCAGTGCTTTCCCGGCCAATATATTATTCACAACCTTTTTGGCGCTGTCCGTGAGTCCGTTGTAGCCGCCGTCGGCGATGCGCTCGGCCACATCGTACAGGCTGTCGGTCACGGAAGCACCGTAGAACGTTTTGCCGCCGATTCGAATATACGGTCTTACCATAAACTCATCCTCGTAGTGCCCGAGCGGGATCCCGATCAGAACGCAGGTATAGTAGTAGCCCTCGCCGAAATCGTTTTCTCCGCCGCCGAATATATCCGCCGTATTCGAATAGACCTTATCTGTTTCGCCATCCTTACTGTATGCAATGCCGCTCACATAATCGCGTGTATTGCGGTCCCCGTTCGCGTTAAAGACAAGGTATTCCTCATCTCCCATGACATTCTCACTCAAGGTGGCGATAAAGCCGTACTCGTCTGCCTGTGCGCGAAGCTTTTCATCGGTAAAAGCGGCAAAGCGAATGCCGCTGTAGCCGTCCGACGCCGTTGTGCGTATAGAGGTCACGCTCAACATTTCGGGAGCGGTGCGCTCAAATTCGTACAGCTTGATATCATCCACATAGAAACGTGCGCCGCTCGTATTGGAATACACACCGAAGCCGACAAGAGCTTTGTAATCACTCCCAAGGGTAATCGAAGCCGCAAGGCTCGTATATTCATCCGTCTTGCTTTCACGATGTACATCCACATCCGTTTGCTTTCCGTCGGAGTCCAACACCTTAAAGCGAACAAAAGAGGTTTCCGACCCCTTTACTTTAAAGGAAACGGTATAGGTACCGGTCTCGGTGATGTTTTCGGAGAATTGGAAACGAAGCCCGGGAAGCCCCATTCCGTCCAGTCGATATGCGCCGTTTTCAACGGCAATGTAGCTCACATTGTCCCACCAAAGAGAACTGTTGTCGTTTGTTGCCATCGACAACCCATCGATATAGGACGGTTGTTGCTTGTATGCACCGAGCGTATTGTTGAAATCGTACACCAGTCGCAGCTTTCCGTACTCGCGGTATTCTTCCCACTCGGCGGTGACGGTTATATTTTCTTCGGGAACTTTGGTAACCGTTTGTCCCGAAGAATTTTTCCAGCGTGCAAGATAATACGGATAAACGGAAATGTTCGGAAGCGTATCTCCGACCTTCATTTTTACTGTTTCCAAGGTCACGTCGTTGTAACTTTTTCCGTTATAGTCAAACGTGACATCGGCAGTACTCGGTTCTTTGATATAGACGCGGATATTATCGAAATACGCCTTGGCGGAAGCATCCTCCGCATAGATATAGATATATTTCAACTGTGCATTTCCGCTGTCACCTCCGACCGAGACGGTAAAGGAAGCTTTTGTATAGCCGTCACCGCTCGAAGAAGTGCTTGCGGTCGTAATGTCTCCCGCATCCGTCACGAAGCGGATATGCGTTCCCGGTACGCCTTTGAACTCATATTCCACCGTGTAGGTTCCCTCCGTCGTCCAGATCGGAGACATGGACAAGAGCAAAGCGGGTTGATTGGTTCCGTAGCCAGTCAGAGTAACGGCTCCGTTGTCGAAGCCTCCCGTCCCATCATAACGACAAAGCGCGGAATAGTTCTGCCACGACTGCTCATCGTAATAATCGTAAGCATCGTTCTGATAATCGGGGCGCAGATGATCGAAGCTCGACGTTCCCGTAAAATCGAAAGTAGTGATCATCGTGCCGAGCGTCGGATCGTCTTTCCAAACCGCATAAAGCGTCGTTTCGCTTTCGGACACGGTCGTTACCGTATCTCCGGAAGCATTTTCCCAATGATCGAAGCAATAGCCCGGATTCGGAAGTGCCTCCCCCTTAGCCAGAGAAACGTTGGCCGTGCTCTTACCGTCAAGAGACGAACCGTTGTAGTTCAAGGTTACACTCACCTTATCCACCGAAGCTTTGTACAGCTTGATGTTGTCAAAGAACATGACGGTATTGGAGGCATCCGGTGCATAGATGTAGATATAGTTGATCTTGGTCGCGGTGCTTCCGTCGATCGTAAAAGAATATGTAACATGCCCCGTCTCATAACCGCCGGCGGAAAACGAATCACTTTGAAGCTCCCCTGCATCGGTCGCAACCTTTACATAGGTGCTTCCGCCCTGAAAAGGAGTAAAGTCGTATTCAAGGGTATAGCGTCCTTCTCCGTAATTGGTCGGTGTCAGGATAGAAAACTGCAAAAAGCCGTAGGTGGGATTGTTGATACGGAAGCGCGCATTGTCAATCGCAACCGTTACCGCACTACTCCAGCCCCAGACAATGGACGAGTTGTCAAAACGGGCGTTTGGATTTTTGTACAGGGCATAGCTGTCGTCCGGGCAATAATCCGGAGCAAGCGAGCTTGTGGTGGTGGCGGTATCAAAATCGTACCCCCAGAGAAGATTTCCGTAGACGTCACTGTCCCGCCACTCGGTCGAAAGGCTTTGCACGGCCGTTTCGACGGGTACAAGCTCCTTCGTGCTTTCAGGTATTTCCGGCTCAAACGCATGCGCACACACGACAGACAGCATAGCGGAAGCGAAAAGCAGACTCAAAAACAGTTTCTTTTTCATGATGTTTTTCTCCTTGTATTTATTCTCTGCATGACTGCAAGGGTTTACGGCTTATAGTAAATGCGTAGATTATCAAAGGATATTTCGGTTTTGCCCGTTCCGGAGCGGAAATAGATATAACGAATGTGTTGTATCGCTTTTCCGTCCACGGTAAAGGAAGCCGCCACGGTTTTCCATGCGTCCGTTTGTCCCATAACGACCGGCGACAAGACGTTTGTTTGCGTACCGGCGCACACCAGTTCCACATAGGCACTTTCGCCCTTGAAGTCGAACACGACCGTGTAGGTGCCCTTTTTTCCCCAATCCGACGCATTCGGATCCTCGGGCTTATTGGGCGAGAGCTGAACAAACGGAACGGCCGACGAGCTTCCGCTTTCCAAAACGGCGGCATGATCGACAATGGCTTTGCGCGTATAACCGCCCGAACGCAGATCGGTATTGTTTTCGTATTTTGCGTCGGAATACAGCGGATATTTCATGGAATCGGTCGTATAATCGGCCTTGATGGGCTCCCATGTGCCCGAACGGTCGGCGTATGCGTCAAAACCGAAGCCCAAAAGCAGTGTGCCGTATTCCTCACTGTCGGAGAATTCGGTAAGCTTTTCTTTTTTCGGTTCGGCAGACGTATCGGAAGAATCGACGGCATCATCGGCGGAAACGGTGTTCTCCCGCTCTTTTTCCGTTTCGCCGTACTTCACATACAGTTTGATGTTGTCAAAAGCGATGGTATCGCCGACTTCGGACGCATACATGTAAATGTAACGGATATAGGTGCGTTCCGAACCGTCTAAGGTAAGCGTAAAACGCGCCGTTGTCCACTCGTCGCTCTTTCCGCGAGCCGTCTCTGTCGTAAGATCGCCGCCGCTTCCGGCACATAGGAACGCCGTATAGGTTCCCTGCCCCTTGAAATCGTATTCCAACGTATAGACCCCCGGCTTCGACCAATCCGTGTTCTGCGGCACATTCGGCGAAAGCAGCACACAGGCCTTGGCCGTGTCGGTTCCCGTCAGATAAATCGTGCCGTCCTTGACGCCGCGCGTCTTGTAGCCCTGCGAACGAAGGGTGGTATCGCTTTCGTAGGTCGATTGCGTGTACAGGTTATAGGTGGTATCGGGACGTTTATAATCAGGCGATATCGTGCCGAACGCGCCGACGGAATCCGGGAGAGTCGAGAAATCGTAGCCCAAAATCAGAAGTCCGTTTTCGTTTTCGGTTTCGAAATCGGTGGCATTTAATGTTGCCTCGGTTGACTGCGTTGCCTGCGTTTTATCGGCGTCATATCCAAAACGCATGTAATCGAGGGAAAAGCTGCCGAGCGCGTTAAAGGGGTCAAAGCGAAGCGCGGTGATCGATCCGCTCCAGGCGGCGCATTTCGACAGATCCAGACGGTAGCTTACAAATTCGCCGCCCGAGCTTGCCGCCGTCAACGGAATGCTCACGCTTTTGCTTTCCGACCAGGACGCATCCGTCGCCGTTTGGAAAAAGAGCTGTATGCGATTATTCGCACCGTTCGGCGTGAAATCGTAGCGATAGCGAATATCCACATAGTTGTAGAAAGCCGCGTTCAACGGTGTCGAAAACGTTCGTGTCATAACCGGGTCGGTGCTCTGCGTGCTCACACCGCTCAAGCAGCCGTCCGTACCCACACTCAAGCTGATGTTGTAGGACGTCCAGCCGAATGTATAGCCCGGCACATTGAATTCGAACGCGTCGGACGCAAGCTTTTCGGCCTCGATCGTTTCGATGAGTGTCAGCTGCTCGGTCGTCACATACGCCGCTCCGTCCTTTTCGGTATAAGTGCAGCCCAACGCCTCACACAGTCTTGCAAACGGAACGAGAGGAAGTCCGTCATCCTCCGCAAGCGTGTAGCCCAAAGAGATCTCTTTTCCGTCGGATGAATATTTGTCGCTGCCGACGGTGAAGGACACCGTATGGCCGTAAGCATACAGCGTCAGCGTCTCGGTTTCGTAGTCCCACGTCTCATAAGCGCCGAGTCTTTTTTCAAGCACCTTGGTCGGGTCGTAGGCAAACAGAGTCTCCCCGGCGGCCGATACCCCGTATGCACGTATACCCGTATCCGTTCCGTTGATATACAACGCGGTTCGTTCATCCCGAGCCGCTTCGTTTTTGCCCAAGAAGCGGATCGATTTTACCGTAAAAGGTTTATCCGGCGTATCGCCCACATCCAATCGCAGGCTCGTCATAGAACCGATATGTGTACTCTTGTTCAAATAGAGAAGATACGTTTCCGTTTGATCCGTGACCGACTGTGCGCTAACGATACGATCATACGTCCAAGCCGTATCGGCAGAACCTTTCCAGAACAGCTGGATACGATCCCCCTTGGGAACGGAAGCCGTGATCTCCACGGCAAACACGTCGGTAAGGTCAATGCTTCCGACATTGTTCATGAACACGATCGGGTCGTTGGTCACAGCTACGCCGCCGATTCCGTTTTCATCTACCTTAAAGCCGGACACTCCGGTCGCATAGGAGGTTATCTTTTGAAGATCAAGCGAAGAAAGCACCGGATACTCGCTTTTGGGAAATTCGGAAAGGAACTCCAGGCTTTCCAGTCGGAATCTCAAATTCGGCGCCGTTACCGGGTCAATACGAATAGCCTCCAGACGGCCGTTCCATTTTTCCTTGTCGAGAACGTAGGTATATTCGGTCAGATCGTCGCTTGTGGAGAAAATCGAGATCACGCGGCTGCCCGACCAGCCCGACTGGCCGCTCAGACGATAGAATATCTGAAGCTCTTCGCCGAACGGGATCTCCGCCGTCAGCCGAAGTGCCGAGATATCGTCGAGCGAAACGGCGTTAAAGGGCGTGATAAACAAATAGGTATCGTTATTGGAGGAAAGGCCGCTCAAGCCGTTTTCGCCAAAGATCAAATCGCCCGTATAGCCCGAACCGGTCGTTTCCTTGCAGTCCCCGAAATTGACCGTACGGTGAACATAATAATTCGTCTGCTTTTCAAGCTCCTCCAAGTCGCTGTAGGCCTTATCGCGAAGCAAGCGCAGATATTGCGGATACATCCGTCCGATACGGCTCTTCTGACGGTCGGTAAGAACGGTGTTGATCGCTTCGTTTTTCGCTTCGTCGGTGCAAAGCTCACGGATCGCATCGATATAGGCAAAGCCTCCGATATTGGTGGAAGGATTCATGGAAGTTCCTTCACCGAATTCGTTCCAGGTACCGAGCATGAGAAAGTTTTTCTGCCAATCCTCGGTCGCATAGGTCGGAATGTATTCGTCCAACATCCATTTTACACAGGATTTGTAGTCGTTCGCCTCAAACAACGGATACCGCTTGCCGTACCACGCCGGGCTGTTTTGTCCCACCGACGGAGACGGAATGTAATATACGCTCTTTTCCGTGGTCGTCTGCACAGCGTTGGCTAAGGTTTTGTAGCGCATATACGCGGACGTATAGCAATCGTGGCCGAGCCCGTAAGCAAAAGTCGCCTCAAAGCCCATACGCTCCGCTTCGCTTTTGGAGCACTGGCAGGCAATGGGCAGAATGCCGTCGTAGCCGAGCTTTTTCGCTTCCTCGTCCAATGTTTCGAGAATGTGTGCCCAAAGCGCGTCATCGTTCAAGGCGCGCGGGCCGTAGGCACTGAAAACAAGCCGATTGTCGATTGTCATGTAGCGGCTGTCTTTGAAGTAGTTTTCCACGATATACGGCAGAAATACAGTATCCCACTGTTCGGCCGATGTCGGGCGTGAGCTGTTGGTGACCTCCCACAAGAGGCAATATTTCATTCGGTCGGAGTATTTCGCGTTCATATAGCCGTCGTGAAGGGCCGCGACCTCCCATGCGTCATACGGTTTGAGCACACCGTCCGTCAATTTGGGAAACCAGCAATAGGCCTGAAAATCGATCCCATGCTCCACCATGTATTTGATTTCCCAATCCGCCGCTTCGGGGTTGCCGTCATCGTAATAGCCCATGACCGGCTCGTCGAACGGCGTGATCGGCTTCCAGCTCCCATGATCGCCCTCGCGCCAAATGGAGCAGACCTCAATGCCGACGGTGTATTTTTCCTCCCCCGCCGGTTTTATCGGTTCGGGAACATAGTCGTCGTATTCGTATGTGCGGAACACCTTGAAATTATCGAATTTCGCCTTTGTTTCTCCGCGATTGGCAACCGACAGTCCATCCACCGAGGTGGTTTTGGCGGCAAACGCAACGGTATCGACCGCTCGTCCGTTGACCTTGACAAGCGCCGTCATCGTATCGGTATCCAGTTCAAAGCGCAAGCGATACCACAGCCCGTCGTAATAACCGTCATACACGTTCTTGCCGTTGACAAACATGCTTTCGCCGTCCGTCTCAAACACAAGCACTTCTTTTGCACCCGAAAGAAGCGTGTATTCGAGCTTCGTTTCACGATCCAACCAAACCTCGGTCTCGGCAACGACCTTGCCGGAAGTGGGAACAAAGCTTAAACGTCCCGTACCGTTCGGTTCGACATACAGCACACCGCTTTTGCACGCAAGGCCGTCGCCCGTAAAAGCGTGCGGTGCTTCGCCGTCGTAAATAAAGTTTTCGAACACGCTGTAGTTGACCTGCGTATCCAGATTGTTAACCGACAAAACCGCCGTGCTTTCTTCGGTGGTCGCCATGCGGAAGTTGTAGATATCGGAGCGTTCGCCCGAAGTCGCCAACGGGAACGTGCCGACGCTTTCAAAATTGAAGCAGACCGTGCCCTCGTTTTTTTCAAGATCGATCACAAAACGAAGATTGTACGCCCCGAGTCGTACCGCACAAATCGGCGTGTAAGCTCCGTCGCTTCCCAATATACGCCAGAAACCGTCTTCGGCCTGCATACGGAAAACGCTTTCGCCGTTTTCGTTTTGAAACTCGAAATACGCACCGTCCATGCTGTCGATAAAACGGACATAGGCATCGGTGACCAAACGTCCGGTGGTTATTTTGTTGTAGTGACGAATCAGCGCCGTCGGGTACTCGGTGCTGATATCGCGCAGTTCGCCGCTTTCGATGTCGCTTGCCGTGCTCGGAAGCCCACCGCGATTATCAAGCGTCCAACCTCCGGTTTGGAAATCGTAGGTGGTGTACAAAAAGCTGCGCGTATGCTCTAACTCATACGCCTCATCGTGAGAAAGAGGTACAAGCTCCTTTTGCAGACGTTTTTCGGGAAGCATGGCACGTCCCAAGGCGGCGCTCATCTCGGCGCGCGTGATCGTGTCCTCGGGACGGAAGTTTCCGTATTCGTCGCTTCCCATAAGAATACCGGCACGATACAGCACGATCAGCTCGTCGTGATACGCCTGCGCTTCGGACACATCGGGAATCTCCGAAACGTCGTTGCGCACCTCCAAATATCCTTCGGGGATCGCCCGTGCCAACATCGATGCCATTTCATGACGCACGGCGGGACGCTCAAAATCATCAAACGTTTCAAGCTCGTTTGTATTCCAAAGTCCGTTTTTCTCGGCATAGACGGCATATTTTCGATACCACGCGCCGTCGGAATCGGGAATCGTTTGCCCCCCGTAAGATGCATGAACGCGCGAAGCCACGGTCAAAGCCTCGGCGAGCGTCACGGTTCCGTTCGGCGAAAAAGTATCCTCTTTCACGCCGTTCATAAGTCCGAGCTCAAGGACATTTTTCACATCCTCGGCATACCATGCGCTTTCTTCCACATCGGAAAACGACATGTCGTCTTTTCCGATCGTTTCAACGCCCCATACGGAAGTCGCGAACAGCGCCGTACAGAACAGACAGACAAGCATACGCTTTATTGGTAATTTCATAAGACAAAAACTCCCCGATATCCTATTTTTCTATTACAATTATACAATTTCGCGCTTTTCTTGTAAATGCTTTATGTTGGCATTCACTGGTACATTCTTGGTATATGGCAGTATGGCGGCGCGAAAAAGCACCGAGATTGTTTGCATTTTTCTGTTGCATTTTTTCGCGGTTTGTATTATAATGAATAGGAAACGACGGCAGAAAGGAGATATCGGCATGGACAAGCCCTACACGATCGAGGTTTTGAATTTCGACGCGGTACCCTGCATTTTTCACACAAGCGAACGCCGCTTGAACTGGCGTTATCCCGTCAACTGGCACAACGACATCGAGCTTGTGTACGGCTTGGAGGGAGAGCTTGACGTTCGCATGAACGAAAACCTGTACAAGATGTATCCCGGCAATTTTTATGTTTTCAACTCGCAGGTCATGCACAACATAACCAGCGACACCTACGGAAAATATATGTGTTTGATTCTGTCGGAGGAGTTTTGCAAAACCAATCGGATCGATGTTTCCGAATACCGCTTCCGTCCCTATATCGAAAAAGATCCCGCGCTTTCCGCCGGCTTCGAATTGCTCGAAAAGCATTTCTACCATTTTGACAATGAACGCATCATCGGTGTGACAAAAGCGGCCTCCGACATCCTGTATCGACTGTTCACGCAATATGCCGAGAAAACCGATTCCGAAAGTCCCTCACATTCGTCCTCCCTTTCGCGCACCAAAACCGTTATCGCCTATTTGAACAAACATTTCGATGAGCACATCACCTTGGAGCTGCTTGTCTCGCTCGTCAACATCAACAAATATCAGTTGGTCAAGGATTTCAAGAAAGAGACCGGCATGACCATTCTGCAATATCTCAATCTGATCCGTTGCAAAGCGGCAAAATCCATGATGAAAGACGGACTTTCCGCTTCGGAAGCGGCCTACAGTTGCGGTTTTACCACGCCCTCGTATTTCTCCAAAGTGTTTACCAAAACCATGGGAACTCCTCCGTCCCACTACACAAACAGACATTAAAAACGGCTGCGGTACTTTTTCGTATCGCAGCCGTCCTTTTTATTCCACAATTACATACGCGATTTCAAAGGTTCCTTCGGCATCAAACGGATCAAAACGCACGGCCGTCAGTTCATCGGCAAATGCCGCGTCGTTCGGTTCGAAAACAAACTCCGCAACGCCCTTTTCGTCGATCGCTCCGTCCCAACGTGCTTCCAATGAACGCGCCCGCGACCAACCGTTCGTCGGGGTCGTATAATACAGAAGACAGCCGCATTGCGTCGGGTCGGGCACACGCGACGTATCCCATTTCATACCGATACGGATGCGGGAAATATCCGCACCGTTTCGGTTGACGATCCCTCCGCTTCCGTCCGACTCTCCGAACAACTCGGTAAGCAGTACAAACGGATCGTCCGAATCGGACACGGCAAGCGCCCGATCATTCAGCACGCGGAACGTAGCCTCCGTACACCCCGAAAGAACCGCTCCGTCCGCAAGAGACTGCGCGTACAGTTTGGTTTTCCGTGCTTCCAGTTCTTCGGCGGTCACAATGCGCTTTCGCTCATACGGAACCGCCATACGGTGAAGGATCGCCGCCGTTTCGGCGCGCGTGATAAACCGATCGGGTCGGAAGCTGTACGCCTCATCCGTTCCCGTCAAAACACCGGCACGGTACAACTTCAAGACCGCTCCGTAGGATGCAGAGGTGCGTGAAACGTCCGATATGCTCGTAAACCGATTGATGGCGGTAAGCTCGGACGCCGGAACGGCTTTGACGAGGATCTCCGCCACCTCCGCGCGTGTGGCCGTTTTTTCGAAGTTCTCGAATTGTCCCGCTTTTAAGATCTTACGATCCAGCGCTTCGAGAACATACGGTTCATACCACGGCGTACCGCTTGCCGACACATTTTCCGCTTTTTCGTCTGCTTCAACAAACGCGCGATTTAACCGAACGGCAAGCGTAACGATCTCGGCAAGCGTAACATTATCCTGCGGGCTGAACGTATTTTCCGACGTTCCCTCAATCAAGCCGATGCGGTATACCCGCTCCGCGTCCGCGTAAAACCAATCCGACGGCATGACATCCTCAAACGGGAGCTCCCCGCCGCGAACGGTCGGAAAGCGTTCGACCGTCCCGGGAATCTCGTCCGGCGAATCGGGCACCTTGTCGGTAAACAGAAGCCAGTCTATATCCAACTTGCCCTTGCTTTTCCCGCTTACCGAAAGACGAAGTGCTCGGATAATCCCCTTCCAGTTTTTCGAATTCGACATATCATAAACCAACATGGAATATTCGTTTGTCAGAGATTGCGCCACGCTTTTTGCTTCGGTGAACACACTGTCGGCTTCCTTATAGGAAAGTGTCAGTGTTCCGTCCGCAAGGCCGCTCATTTTCGCCTTGATCACCACATACGGATGCGTGTCGGCGTTCAGGGACAGAGCCGTCGTTTCGATATACGGATCGGTAAAGCTGTACGCAGTCTTGTAGCCGAGCGATTCATAGGTAAGAACGCTTTCGGCCGCCGACGCAAGTGACATACGATGGGTTTTGGTGAAAATCTCCGCGCTCCGACCATCATCGAAATTGAAAAGAATGTCGCCCGACTTTTTCGATTCCTCGAAAGGAGAGAGAACGAGGGAATCGGTCGTGTCGGTTTCTTCCTTTTCAAGCGTATACAGCTCTCCCGCGTTTGCCACTTCGGTCACGGTCGTATCGATCGGCTTACCCGAAGAGGAAGAGCCTTTGCCGACATTCGGGTATTCTGTCTGCTTCGCTATACTTTCGGCAAGAGTCGGAGCGGAAGCGGAGATTTTTTGAATGGATGCGCTGCGCGCCGTGACAAGGCAAACCTCCTCCAAAGGAGTTGCCACGTCGGACAGATCGAAAACGATATATCCGCCGTCTGTGGCCGAAGCACTTAGCTCGAACGGCTCGCCAAGTGCATCAACAACCTGTAAAGTAACGGATGTGCCGCGCTCGGTTTTCACAAGAAGTGCTTTTTCTTCGAATGTGAATGCTTCGGAATCGATTCGGAAAATCTGCTGTTTTCCGACCGAATCGCATGTATACGCAAGCGGCCTTGTCCACATGGCCGTCAGTGTCATATCTTCCATGACGCACACGCTTTTCGCACACAGCGTTTCGCCGTTCGCGTCGAGCGACCAACCGACAAATTCGTAGCCGTCGCGCTTCGGCCCATCGGGAAGCGTCAACGTGTCTCCCTGCGAAACGGTTCGCGTCTCGGGCATTTTTGTCACTTCATCGGTCGTACCGGAAACGAAGGTCACGGTTCGCGCCGTTTCCAAAAAAGCAACGGAGCGGATGCAGCAGCTTGTTCCGTAACCGTCAAAGGGGTCAAACCACAGTCCCACGATCTTCTGCGTGGAATCGTTGCCCCATGTGCCGACATCTCCCGTTTTGTTCATCGGAATGAGTACGCGGAAGAAAGAGTCCCCCTTCGCCGTATAAACGGCATCACCCGACAGCGCTTCGGCATAGCTGTAACCGCTCGAACCGTCTTTGTTGACATTGTAGCCGACCGTATGCGTCTTTCCGTCCGCGTCAACATATTCCGATTTATAATACAGATGGAAATTGCCCGACGTCTCGGCTGACATGCACACAAGAATCGCCCCGTATTTGTGCGGATCCAAGGACGGATTGACCGTTGTCAGACGAATATCGTGCTGGGCTTCGGTCGTGGAGCACACAAGTCCCTCGTCCGAAATGCGCTTGCTACCGCTTGCCACAGCGGTAATATAAGAATCGGAGCCGCAAAAGTCCCAAACGATTCCCTTGCCCCAGACCGCATAAACGTCCGTATTCCGTTCGCCGAGCTTTACGCTCGAAACGGTTTCGGCCGAATCGGGTGCAAGCGACCAGCCGACGAAAACATAGCCCTCTCGCTCGGGAATTCGGTCGGACAGCTCGACAGTCCCCCGTCCTTTCGTCGGAGACGGCATATTTGTCACCGTTTCGGTCGTTCCGCTGTGATAGAAAATCTGCGACGGCTCCGCCTGTCCGCTGACCTCCACCGTTTTGGTGGCGGAAACGGCGGGATTGTATTTCGAAATCGCTTTCACGGTAACCGTACCGTTGAGGAGCGGCCGAAACCGTCCGTTTGAATCGATCGTCGCAATCGATTCGTTGTCCACCGACCAGATCGCCGTCCCGTCGGGAAGCTCTTTGTCGGTCACAAAACGGTAGCTTACAGCCCTTCCTTTGGCGGAAACGGAATCCGGGCCGTCGATAAACGCTTCAAACACTTCATAACTTTCGGTTTTCGGGAAAGAAATTTGCGCACACAGCATTCCGGACAAAGCATCCGTCCGCGCATCCACAGTCCTGTCGCCTAACGTAAGCGTATACGTTTCGTCGGGCGAGAACACACGGCCGCGTACCGCGCGAAGCGTAATATGTGCCGTATACGAGGTAGCTTCGTCAAACCGTCCGTCCTTAAGAGCAGGCTCCCACTCGATGCTTTCCAATACCGAAACGCCGCTTGCTTCGCTGAAATCACGTTCGCTTTCATCCACCGCGCCGACCGTCGGAACGGTTACTCCGGAAACGATAAGCTCACCGGAAGCGAAACTCGGATACTTATGAAAGATCAACGCACGCACCGCGCTGCTTCCGCTGCCCTGAAACACATCGTAGCGTAAGGTTCGGATGTTTCCGCTCCAGGTATCCTTGGACGTGCCGTCGTAATGCACGGTCTTGTAGCCTTTTTCCTCCGTTCCGAGCACCGCACCGAGACTTCGGCTGTGCGCGTCTCCTTCTCCGTCGCGGTTATAAAAGAGATTGTCGAGGGTTTCGTGGAAACAGTCGGGTTCGAAATACGCCGTCGCGCCGGAAAAGCGGTCGGCCGGAAGTGAGGTATCGTTCAACTTCAAAATCACATCGATACTTTCCCCCGCTTGCGTCACCAACATCGACAAACCGTTTTCGTAGGCTTCGACGCTGCAGTTCATGCGCGACCAACAGGTACGGTTGGCGGGAACGGCAAAGTTGAAATCGTAGCTGACGATGGGATACAGCGTTACATCCTCATCGGGCGTTATTTCGTACACCGCGTCCCACAAATCGTCGCTCGGCGCTTCTGCCCAGCCGTTGAAACGCATCCCCTTTACGGACGGCGTAACGGCATAGTATTCTTCCGTTCGTAAGGTCTGCCCCTGCTTGATTTTCACCGCTTTCGGCGCTGATGTTAAGCCGGCCGCATCAAAGGTCACCGTATGATATGCGGCGTCCGTTTTCAGATTCGGCGTCAACGTCACGGTTCGATTGTAGTCCGCAAGATCAAGCGTTTCACCGGGCGCATGAGTCTTTCCGTTTTCGTCTTTCCAGGGACGTTCGGGATCGATATACCATTCGTCGTCCCGACTCTCATAGGGAATTTCCATCGCGGGAATCGTAACCGCCGTCGAGCCGCTTCCGTCCAAAAATGCACCGGGCGTGCGCGAAGGATTTTCGGCTCCGTCCTTCAAAACGCAGTCCGTTCCCGCGTCGTAGAGAACGTCACAGCGTTGATAGACCGCCACATCGTCAAGCATGAACATGACCGTGCTCTTGCTTTGCGGATTGGTGTACACCGAAAAGCCCTCGGGCGAATAGGTTTCGGTGTTTTCGATAACCGTCAACACATTTTCGTGCGTTGTCCATTCTCCCTCGGGCACCAGTTTAAAGGAAGAGAAGGAATGCTGATGCGCGATCATTCGGTGCGTGGTCGCGCCGCTCTGCGTTCCGTCAAACAGTGCGCATGCCGTCGCGTTGGTCTGCTTGGCTTTTACGTTTTTTCCCGAAGAATCGAGAGACATACCGGCATGGCGAATGCGGAATGTATATTTGTAGGTACTTCCGTTTTCAAACGAAAAGCCGATTTGCGCATGAGGGTACAGCGCCCCCTTGTAAGACGAAGCGTCCATCAAAAGCGCACGGTTGCCGTCCGCTTCTTCCACGATACGCACGGGAAAGTTCGCATCGGCATAATAAACCGGCGCGTAGCCGCTTTCAAAATCGCCGTAGGGAACCAGATTTTCGCCCGTATTCGGAAACGAATCGGCAATCGTGTAGGTGAGCGACGGAAAAGAAACGCATTCTCCGCTTTGCGTTTCGACCGTCGAATCCCATGCTTCGAGCATCACACGGCTTCCGCAAACAAGACGCGACGTTTCGGCGAACAGAATCAGTGTGTTCGTTTCGCCATCATACTCGAAGGAAGCGATACGGTCGTTTCCGATGTGCGCAAGCGTCAGCGTGTCCGTATTCAACGGTTCGTCAAACGTATAATATGCCCCGGGATAACGGGGGTCGATTCGATCGGTCCTGCCGTCATAGCCCGAAGCCGCAAGCGGCAGCTTCCCGTTTTCGCGCAAAGTGACCTTTGTTTCCGTTACATTCGTCAAGGCTTCGGAAACGGATTCCACGGTTTCCGGCACAAACGCCCACGTCGGAACGCTTTCGGCCGCAAGTGCCAAACAAAGCGCAAAGCTTATGATTTTTCGTTTCATGATTGACCTCCTGTAAGCGCCCGATTACGTTCCGAAGCTTTCGTTCAACTCGGCAATATGTACCTCGGCCTGACCGACCATTCCGGCGTAATACGAAGCAAATTCGCTGTTTCCGCGACGCGCAATGTCATGTCCGGCACTTTCGAACGGCCCGCGTGAAATATAACCGATATCGTAAATAATGCTGTCCTTGATGATATCGATCATTTCCTCCGACTCCTCGTCGCGCGTGTTTTTGACTTTCAAGGCCACATCGTAAAACGCGGGCGTAACAAACTCCGCGCCGTAGGCCGCCAACGCCTCAACGATCGTTCCGGTGCGCTCGACATTCGATACGGTCACAGGGATGAACCCGATATGCGCATACGCATTGACGATCGAAGCATATTCGTCCTCCTCGGAAAACTTCGGATACGGAAGAATCCCGAAATCATCGTCCATATTGCGGTACTCCTCCGCCAATCCCAGCGAAGAATAGGCCATCATGGCGCGTCCCTCGGCGAACATGTTTCCGGTATAATCGGAGATATCGGAAAGGCGCAAGAAGCAGTTTTCGTTTTTCATCAGGTTGAAATATTCGCTGAATATATCCAAGGTTTTGTTGTTGTACAGCGTCAGCTCGATTTCTCCCTCATCGTTTTTGTCATAAATTTTCTGTCCGCCCGTGTACATGATCTCAATGGGGCCGAACCAATCGGAATCGAAAAATCCGTAGCGGTCATCCTCGGGCTTGCGCACGCCGTCACCGTTCAGATCGGCTCCGCCCTTTTTGGCCAGATACGCAAATTCATCGAATGTCCAACTCCCGTCCTTAACCGATTCGTAAGGATATTCCAAGCCCAATTCGTCGAAAATGCGTTTGTTGAAGTTCAAGCACATGGCATGGCTCAATCGGTGTGTCGTGATATCGCCGTCCAAAAAGTACAGCTTTCCGTTCACCTCCAGCGAACGGCGCAAATCGCTTGCCCAGTACGGTTTGTCCAAATCGATGGAAAGAATGTCGTTGATGTTGTAAGCGGCATTTTGCAGGGCATAATTGAAAGTCGCTCTCGAATGCGGAAAGATGAGATCGTAAGCGTCATCCCCCGCCAAAATGCTGTTAAGCGCCTCCGTCTCGTAGTTTCCGCCGGTCGTTTCGGATGCGGTAATCGTGATGCCGTAGCGCTCTTGCACCGCTTTGTTTCGTTTGTAAATCGCACTGCGAACCACGTCCTCAGAGTCCTCCTCCTGATACTGGTCATAGCTCTGTCCTCGGCGGGTCAAAATGCGGAAATTATATCCGTCAAAAGTCTCATCGGACAATTCGTCAATATAGGAGTTGCCGTTCGAAAGAGACGTTTCTCCGACCGAGCCGTCATCGGGCGTATCCGTTATTTTCGGTTCGCGCTCCGTGCAGGAATTGAATAAAAGCAGGGCGGATGCTGTAAGTACGCCCAACAGCGTTAATCTGTGCAACATGGCGGTTCTCCTTTGCGCCGAAATTCTTTTTGACAGTCTAATTATAGCACAGGGGCACAAAACGTGTAAATCCGCAAAGTTGGCATGTTTTTACACAATATTGGCATGCAAAGTGCAAAAAAACGGTAAAATGCACAAAATTCACTGTCAGCTGCGCCGTATCGGCATTAAAAAAAGAAAAAACATCCGTCTCCGAAGCAATTTGACCGTAAAACTCTTTCTGTTTGTGTAATCCGACTGCATTTTGTGTCAAACCTTGACTTTCTTCGTCACCTTTGTTATACTAAATCCGTAATCATCTTGCGAAAGAGAGGATATGCACAATGAAAACGTTTATGGATCATGACTTTCTGCTCTCCACCCCGACCGCCGTTCGCCTGTTCGACGAATATGCCGAAAAAACGCCGATCGTGGACTACCACTGCCACCTGTCCCCCGCCGAAATCGCCGAGAACAAAAGCTTTCGCAACATCACCGAAGCCTGGCTCTACGGCGATCACTACAAGTGGCGCGCCATCCGCGCCTGCGGCTTCGAGGAAAAATATGTGACCGGCGGTGTCTCCGACTACGAGCGCTTCAAGGCCTGGGCTCACACCATGCCGCGGCTCATCGGAAATCCGCTGTACCACTGGACACATTTGGAGCTTGCACGTTATTTTGACATTCACACTCCGCTCTCCGAAGCGACCTGCGACGAAATCTGGAACGCCTGCAACGAAAAGCTGACCGCCGGAAATATGGGCGCACGCGACCTCATCCGTCAAAGCGGCGTCAAGGTGCTCTGCACCACCGACGATCCCGCCGATTCGTTGGAGCACCATGCCGCCCTTGCCGTCGACAAGAGCTTCGAGACGCGCGTTCTGCCCGCCTTTCGACCGGACAAGGCGGTAAATATCGAGAAGCCCGGCTTTAAGGAATACATCACCGAGACGCTCGAAAAGGCATACGGAAAGAACATTTCCGATTTGAATTCGCTGTTAGACGCTCTGTCGGCACGGCTCGAACACTTTGCTTCGCTCGGCTGCAGAACCAGCGACCACGGCATGGACTACGTTCCGTTCGCTCCCTGCACGGCGGCCGAAGCCGATCGCATTTTCAAAAAAGCGCTTGTCGGACAGACGCTCACCGCCTCCGAGGCCGACAGCTACAAGACGTTCTTACTGTCGTGGTTTGCCGAACGGTTTACCGAGCGCGATTGGGTCATGCAGATCCATTACGGAGTCATTCGCAACCAAAGCGACAAGAGCTTCGCGCTTTTGGGAGCGGACAGCGGTTTCGATACCATTGCGGGCTACGACTGCATCCGCAACGCCTTACAGCTTTTAAACGCCTTTGAAGCGGCAGGACATTTGCCGCGCATGGTCTTTTATTCCTTAAATCCGAACGACAATGCCGCCATCGACGCGATGTGCGGTTGTTTCCAGGGGAACACGCGCGGCATACGCAGTAAGATTCAGCACGGCTCGGCCTGGTGGTTCAACGACCATTTGGAAGGGATGCGCGGCCAATTGAAGAGCTATGCCGCCACAGGCGTTTTGGCCAACTTCATCGGAATGCTGACCGATTCGCGCAGTTTCTTATCCTACACGCGCCACGAATACTTCCGACGCATACTCTGCGACTATCTGGGCGGACTTGTCGAACGCGGCGAATATCCGAACGATATCGAAACGGTCGGTCAAACGGTCTGCGACATCAGCTACCGAAACGCCATGGAATTTTTCGGCTTCTAACGCCCACAGCGCGCTCCGTACAAAAGAAAAGGGCTCGTCCGTTTGTTTTCGGACGGGCTCTTTCGCATTTTCGCAAACCGCAATTTTGGAGTAGATTTGTTTAAGCTTTCATGATACAATAAGAACAAGCAATGATGTCAACTTAAGGTATCCGCATACTCTGCCTTGGATTGTATGTGTTAACATAGTGCGTTCTCCCGCAGGGAGACGGTTTATTCTTTTTGCTTCTGCAAAAAGAACCAAAAAGCAGCCCGAGGGTTGCGACCCTCTGGACTCCGGGGACGGTTCAAAACTCATGCGGTGCGGAATTTTTGCTGAATTTGAAAGCCT
>CAZYFX010000008.1:19788-28032 GCA_964646725.1 uncultured Oscillospiraceae bacterium | reverse complement strand
TCGGAAGAGGACTATGAATGCACCGTCAATACCAAAAAAGAAAAATATATCGCGCTGACGGACGACAGCCGTCTGATCGAACAGCTGGCCGACGGTACGCTTTCGGTGACCGCCAAGCAGAAAAAGCTTTGCGAAGCACTTCTCTGTTCGGAAACGGCCCTGCCTTTGACCGAAGTTTTGACCGAAACGGGCGTGCGCAGCGGCGTGGCCAAGGAATTGGCCGACAAGGGCATCGTGCGGCTGTTCGAGATTTGTTTGGATCGTTCGGAAGGGGTGCTTCGTGCCTTTGACCGCGCGTCCTACGGCGATTTTATGCTGTCCGATGAGCAGAACGAGGCACTGCGTGAGCTGCTTTCGCTGTACAGAGCGCCCGAGCCCAAGGCCGCGCTTTTGTGGGGCGTGACCGGGAGCGGAAAGACCAATGTAATCTTAAAGCTCATCGACCGCGTGATTGCCGACGGAAAGACCGTCATTGTGCTTGTGCCCGAAATCGCTCTTACGGCGCAGACGGTCGGACGCTTTGCGGCGCGTTACGAAAAAAGCGGCATCGCGCTTATCCATTCCGCGCTGTCGGCGGGGGAACGCACGGACGCCTGGAAGCGCATCAACGACGGCGAAGCGCGTATCGTGATCGGCACACGCTCGGCGGTTTTCGCACCGCTCGAAAACATCGGATTGATCGTCATGGACGAGGAGCACGAGACATCCTTCAAATCCGACCGTTCGCCCAAATACCATGCCCGCGATATCGCCAAATTCCGTTGTGTTTATCATAAGGCACTGCTTGTTATGGCGTCGGCCACGCCTTGCGTCGAGAGCTTTTACAAGGCGAAGCAGGGCACCTATGCGTTCGTCAAGCTGACCTCCCGCTACGGTGGAAACGCGCTTCCGCAGGTCGAATTCTACGATATGCGTACCGAGCCGTATTACGAATTGCCCGATGACGCCTTTCGGCCGAACGCCGATGCGCCGAATGACGCTTCCGCTCCTTTCATCGCCGCCGAAACTTCCGATTCGACCGAAGCGTCCGCCGCTTCCGTTCTGCCGCCGCCTTCGTATGTGACCGAGGCGGATCGCGAAATGCCGACGGTGCTCGGCTCACGCTTAAAGGAAGCGCTGACCGACTGTCTTTCGCGCGGCGAACAGGCCATTCTGTTCGTCAACCGACGCGGCTATCGCGCCTTTGCGTTATGTCGTTCGTGCGGGCATGTGTTCACCTGTCCGAATTGCAGTGTGTCGCTGTCGCATCACAAAAACCGCCGCACCGGCGTGAACCGTATGGTTTGCCATTACTGCGGCTACAGCGAACAGACTCCGACGGTCTGCCCGACCTGCAAAAAGGAACGCATCTCCTATATGGGAAGCGGCACGCAGCTTGTGGAGGACGCGCTCTTACGGCAGTTTCCGAAGGCGCGGGTGCTTCGCATGGATGCCGATACGACGGCGGTAAAATTCGGACACGAGAAAATTTTGTCCGACTTCCGCGCGGGAGAGGCCGATATTCTGGTGGGAACGCAGATGGTCGCCAAGGGGCACGATTTTCCGCGCGTGTCGCTTGTCGGGGTGGTCATGGCGGATACGTCGCTGTTTGTGAACGACTACCGTGCCGGGGAAAAGACGTTTTCCCTGCTCACGCAGGTGCTGGGACGTGCCGGACGCGCCGAGGGAACGAACGGTCATGCCGTCGTGCAGACGTATGTGCCGGACAACGAGGTACTGAAGCTTGCCTCCATGCAGGACTACGAACGTTTTTACGAATCCGAAATACGGTTCCGCAAAGCGTCGGTTTTTCCGCCGTATTGCGATATCATCACTTTGAATTTTTCCGCGCCGGTCGAAATGGACGTCATCAACGCCACAAGGATTTTCGGCGAGGACATGGACAAACTGGCGCGAAGTGAATTTACGGATGTAAAATTCATTCTGTTCGGGCCGTTTCGGCATGAGCCGTACCGTTTGGCCGGGCGATTCCGCATGCGCTTTATCATCAAATGCCGTGCGGGTTCGCGCATACGCGAAATGCTGTCGGTGTTGCTCAAAAAATACATTCCGGCGTTCAAGACCGTCAGTCTTTCGGCGGATATCAATCCGAACGATTTGTAGTAGAAAAATATTCGCGGGCGCGGTTTTAGACGTAGCTTACAATAAGCGGACGCGGTTTTTACCCGTTTCGGCGGCATAAACGCCACCGCCGAAACTCATAATGATGTTCGGGCTCATGCCCGATATTTCCGGCGTGGGACGCAATCGTACCCGCTTCGCGGGAGACAATTTTCGGTTCACGTCGAAAGTTCGCTTCGCGAAAATTGGAGCGGCGCTTCGCCGCCGGCGGACGAAGAACACGCGAACGCAAATTGTAAAACTATATTTGCATTCGGACGCGAAAATCGGAGCGCGGCTTCCGCGCCGGAAAAAGGAGTAATATACAATGGCTGTTTTAAAAATTCTGACCGAAGATAAGGAAAACGAATTTCTTCGGAAAACCAGTAAACCCGTGACCGAGATCACACCCAAAATCCAAACCATGCTCGACGATATGGCCGATACGCTCATCAAGGTCGGCGGTGTGGGATTGGCCGCCGTGCAGGTCGGCTTCTTGCGCCGTATATACATCATCGACGCGGGCCTTGAGGACGACCGACACGAGATCATCGAGTTCATCAACCCCTCCATCGTCGCGACCGAGGGCGAACAGGAGGAGGCCGAGGGCTGTCTGTCCGTCCCGGGAAAATACGGTATCACACATCGTCCCGCCAAGGTGACCGTCCGCGCGCAAAACCGCGACGGCGAATGGTTCGAATATACGGGAACGGGGCTCATCGGCCGTTGCCTGTGCCACGAATACGATCATCTCGACGGTATTTTGTATACGGATAAGGTCGTGCGTATGCTCGACCCCGACGAATACGAATAAGCAACCCCGAGGAGATAAACGCATGAACATTTTATTTATGGGAACCCCCGATTTCGCCACCCAAAGTCTGAAGGCTCTGCTTGCGGACGGTCAAAACGTGGTCGCCGTCGTGACCCAGCCCGACAAAAAGAAGGGACGCGGCCTGAAGGTCGCGTACAGCGACGTGAAAACGTTCGCACTCGAAAAGGGTCTGCCCGTCCTCCAACCCGAAACCCTGCGCGACGGTGCGTTTTTATCGGAATTGGAAGAATATAAGCCCGATCTGATCGCCGTGGTCGCCTACGGAAAAATTCTGCCGGAGTATGTCTTGACGTATCCGCACTACGGCTGCGTCAACGTTCACGGTTCGCTTCTTCCGAAATATCGCGGTGCCGCTCCCATCCAACGTACCGTCTTGAACGGCGATACGGTCGGCGGCGTGAGCACCATGCGGCTCGATAAGGGCATGGACACGGGAGACGTGTATTTTTCCGAGGCCGTGCCGGTGGGTGAGAACATGACGACCGGTGAGCTGTTCGACGTGCTTGCCGAACTCGGTGGAAGCCTGCTTGTCAAGACTGTCCGTGCCTTGGAGGACGGTTCGGCCGTCGCCGTCGCGCAGAATCACGCCGAAGCCACCCACGCCGATAAAATCACCCCCGAGGAATGCCTCGTCGATTTTTCGCTCGACGCACACGCCGTTCACAACCGCATTCGCGGCCTGTCCCCCTTTCCCGGCGCGTTTGCCCGGTTGGACGGAAAGACCGTCAAGCTGTACGACAGTCGTGTCGGAGCGGAAAGCGGTGTCCCCGGGACGGTGCTTGCGACTTCCCGTGAGGGCGTTACCGTCGCCTGCGGAAGCGGCTCGGTCATTCTGTCACGCTTCAAACCGGAGGGTAAGGGCTTTATGTCCGCCGCCGATATGGTCAACGGTCGAAAGCTTGCCGTCGGTATGCGCTTTGACGCCGCTTTTCCCGAAGCATAGAACGGAGAGGTGTTTATGACGGAACTTTTTATCCAGATTGTCGGCTTTGTCGGCGCGGCACTCGGCATCGTTTCGTACCAGTGCAAAAACAATCGCCTGTACTACAGTGCGCAGGCACTCAGCGGACTGTGCTTTTCTCTGCACTTTTTTTTGCTCGGTGCGTATACCGGTGCGCTTCTCAATTTCATCAACATTTTTCGCGGTTTCGGCTACGCCGCCGAAAAACGAAAAAAGCCGTATATCACCCTGTCCGTCGTGTGTGCGCTGTATTTGGCGGCCACGGTGTGTACCTTCGACGGAGCGCTGTCGGCGCTGGCCTGTGCCGCGCAGTTAATCGGAAGTGTCGGTATGTTTTTCGGACATCCGACGGGCATGCGCGTTGTGCAGTTTTTGACCGTTTCGCCGTCGTGGATCGTTTACAATGCTTTTGTCGGTTCGCTCGGCGGAATCGCGTGCGAGGTGTTTAATATGGGCTCGATCGTGGTATACTTTTTGCGGGTGAAAGTGTTCGAAAAGAGAAGAAATAACATTTGATGTTGTTTTTGCCGTTGCTCGTCAGAGCGACATAGAGCGTTCTCCCACAGGGAGACGGGTCATACTTTTTCGCTTGTACGAAAAAGTATCAAAAAGCCCCCGGAGGGGCGGCGTTTTGCCGAACAATCCCTCAGTCAGCAGAGCTGACAGCTCCCTTTACACAAGGGAGCCGATGGTGAGTGCGAATTTTTTAGTTTGTGGACAGAGGCAGTACGCTAAAACGTTTTATCAAACTAAATATTGCCACTGCATTATTCGCTTCATGACATTATCCTACTGTTAAGCTTGCAGTACCTGCGTCATTTCCGCAGAGTATCGATCTTGCGTTAGAAGTAGCCCATGCCATTTCCACCGGTTCAAAACCTAACATGCGGGTACTTGACGTACTGCCGACTTTGCAGAGTATTTGGTAGTCGCACATATTAAAAAATTCAGCTGAACTTCTGCTCCGCATGAGTTTTGAACCGTCCCCGGGAGTTAAGAGGGTCGCAACCCTCTTAGCGCCTTTTTGGTACTTTTTCGTCGCAACGAAAAAGTATGAACCCGTCCCTTGCGAGGACACAATCATACCCGCTTCGCGTGTGACAAAGTTTGACTTATGCCGAACTTCGCTTCGCGAAAATTGCAGTGGCGCTTCGCCGCAGAAGGAGTAATATTATGCCTTATATGTACTACAGTTCCGATTCGATATGGACATACATCGTCTTGGTACTTCCCGCCGTGCTCATCGCCATGTGGGCATCGGCCAACGTCAATTCCACCTTTAAAAAATATTCCAAAATTCCCTGCTCGAACGGCTGTACAGGCGCCGAGGCCGCCCGCCGTATTTTGGATGCACACGGACTTTCGCATATCCGCGTCGAGCATGTGTCGGGAAACCTTACCGACCATTACGACCCCAAGGCCGAGGTCATACGCCTGTCCGATTCGGTCTATGCCAACGCAAGCGCGGCGGCTGTGGGCGTGGCGGCACATGAAGCGGGTCACGCCGTCCAACACAGCGAGGGCTACTTCCCGCTCGTGGTGCGCAACGCCATCATCCCGGTGTGCAACATCGGCTCGAATCTTGCCATGCCGCTCATCCTGTTGGGACTCGTGCTCGATGTGTTCGGTCTGTGTACGCTCGGTATACTCGCCTTTTCGCTGTCCACCGTTTTTCAGCTTGTCACACTGCCGGTGGAATTTAACGCCAGCTCACGGGCGCTTGCCGTTCTGTCGGACAGCGGACGCTTTTCGGATACCGACCTGTCACATGCCAAAAAAACGCTTCGTGCGGCGGCGCTCACCTATGTGGCGGCACTGGCGGTGTCGCTTGCCAACCTGCTCAGACTGATCGTTTTGGTGGGCGGACGGCGACGTGACGATTGAAAGGCGCTTTGAGCGCAAACGCAAAATAAGAAAACGGAAAGGAATGTGAAACGATGGAAATTGTATTGACTGCGGAAAATTTCGATGCCGTCGTAACGAACGCCGACAAGCCGGTGCTCATCGACTTCTGGGCGACCTGGTGCGGCCCCTGCCGCATGATCGCACCCTTTGTGGAGCAGTTGGCCGAGGAGCGCACGGATATTGCGGTGTGCAAGTGCAACGTGGATGAACAGGAGGAATTGGCGGTTCGCTTCGATATCCGCTCCATCCCCACGCTGGTGCTCGTGCAAAACGGCAAGGAGCTTGACCGCGTTGTCGGCTATCGCGATTACGAAGGCTTGACGCGCTTCGTGGAGCAAGCCGTATAAAGCGCGGCGGAGGAAAAGCAATGGCCATACGTTTGAATCCGGACAAGGAGCTTGTTCGGGTTGTAAAAGAGGGACTTGCGGCGCGCGGGGGGTATTGCCCGTGTGTGCGCGAAAAGAACGAGGATACCAAGTGCATGTGCCGCGCATTTCGCGAACAGATTGAGGATCCGGAATTTGAGGGCTACTGTCACTGTATGCTTTATTATAAGGAGAGGGGTTGAAGCTCCTCTCCTTCACCCGCTCGGGTAAATCCGACATCAAAAATGACATAAAAATTAACGATAACGCGAAAAAATTTTTTTGAAAGATGTTGACAAAACTCCGTTTGGGTGATATAATAATTAAGTAAATTTCGCTGGTATGGCTCAGTTGGTAGAGCAGTTGATTCGTAATCAACAGGTCGCCGGTTCAAGTCCGGCTACCAGCTCCAAAAAAATCCGTACGCGTCAGTGTACGGATTTTTACTTATTCACCTTTCATTGAAGCGCAACAACCGAAACCTTTTAGAGAAGCGCCGGACGTGCTTCTTTTTCATTTTTTACTGAAGGGCTCCCCATTATGACACACACACCCTGCCAAAATTCCTTTCGCACCGGCCTGCACGACGGTATTCCCATCGCCTTGGGCTATCTTTCCGTCTCCTTCACCTTCGGCATCATGGCGTCGGCCGGAGGGATTCCTCCGCTTGTGGCCATGCTCATTTCCATGACCAATTTGACTTCCGCCGGACAGTTCGCCGGGCTGACGCTGTTACTCGGCGGCGGAACGCTTACCGAAATGGCGCTCACGCAGTTGATCATCAATCTGCGCTATGCGCTCATGTCGATTTCTCTTTCTCAGAAAATGCATAAAAGCGTGACGCTTCCGGATCGCTTCTGGATCGCTTTCGGCAACACCGACGAAATTTTCGCCGTTTCCTGCGGAAAAAAAGAAGAGCTCGGCAAAAAATACATGGCCGGGCTGATCTTGCTTCCCTTTTTGGGGTGGTCGGGCGGTACGCTTGTCGGAGCGGTTGCCGGAAATCTGCTTCCCGCCTCTCTGACCTCGGCACTCGGCATTGCCATATACGGCATGTTTTTGGCGATCATCGTTCCCGCTATGCGCTCGTCGGGCGCAGTGAGCGCGGTCGTGGCGGTCGCGGCGCTTCTTTCGTGCGCCTTCGCCTTTGTGCCGATGCTTCAGTCGGTGTCCTCCGGCTTTGTGATCATCCTTTGCGCACTTACGGCGGCTTTGGTCGGGGCGGTTGTCGCACCGGTCGAGGATACGGATGCGCAGAACAGAGAATGCGCTTCGGAACGGGAAAAGGAGGAGATCGTATGACAGTGACGCCGTATGTATGGGCATCCTTGGCGGTCATGGCGGGAGTGACGTATCTTATCCGTATGCTTCCGTTCGTAGCCTTTCGCAAAAAGATCACCAATCGGTTTATCCGCTCGTTTTTATATTATATCCCCTATGCGGTCTTGTCCGCTATGACGATCCCTGCGATACTGTTTTCCACCGATCATCTGCTGTCGGCGGCGGCAGGGCTTGCGGTGGCGCTTGTTCTGTCTTTTTTCCGCAAAGGACTTGTGACGGTCGCGCTTTCGGCATGTACGGCGGTGTATGCGGTCGAGTTTATTTTGCGGATGTGGAATTGAATGGCGCGGCTTTTATGCCGAGAATTATAAAAGAACGGGCGGAGTAGTACTCCGCTCGTTTCGGTAACTGTCAATTTCGTGTTAAGCCGATTTCCCGATGCGCTTCGGCGGTGGCGTTTATGCCGCCGAAACGGTGTGAAAGCCGCGTTCGCAGACTGTAAGTTTCGTCAAAACCATGCCCGCGAATATTGGAGCGGCGCTTCGCCGCACGCGTTCACAGACTGTCGATTCATTTTAGCTTCGCCTGCGAATATGTGTGGCTTCCGCAAAAACTTATTCACTTTGGCATCCCTCCGAGCCGTCTGTCCCAAAGATAGACGGCGGAGTAAAAACACGCGGACGCAAGACTATAAATTTAGTTTTAACCATGCCCGCGAAAATTGGAGCGGCGCTTCGCCGTGCGCGTTCACAGACTGTCGATTCATTTTAGCTTCGCCTGCGAATATGTGTGGCTTC
>CAZYFX010000008.1:0-19688 GCA_964646725.1 uncultured Oscillospiraceae bacterium | reverse complement strand
GCCGTCTGTCCCAAAGATAGACGGCGGAGTAAAAACACGCGGACGCAAGACTATAGATTTAATTTTAACTATGCCCGCGAAAATTGGAGCGGCGCTTCGCCGCCTATAGGTCGGCAAGCTCGATGTATTCGGCACCGTGCGCGGCAATGTAGGCCTTGCGCGCCGTAATGTCGTCCCCCAAAAGCGTGTTGAACATGATGTACGTCGCTGTCTCATCCTCCGGATTGATGCGAATGAGCCGACGCGATACCGGATTCATGGTCGTTTTGCTCATCATGTCCGGCTCGTTCTCACCCAAACCCTTGGAACGCATAATCTTGTACTTCTCGTCTCCGATCTGCTTTAATATCTCCTGCTTCTCCCGCTCGTTGTACGCAAACTGCGTCCCCAACTTCTTTGATTCAATCTCGTATAACGGCGACTCCGCAATGTATACCTTTCCCTCGCGGATGAGCGTTGGCAAAAGACGGTAAAACATCGTTAAAATCATCGTCCGAATGTGATAGCCGTCCTCGTCCGCATCCGTACAAATAATAATCTTGCTCCATTTGAGCGACTTCATGTCGAATTGCGACAGATTTTTGTCCTTGCCCTTGGAGGTGCCGAGCTCCACACCGCCCCCCACTACCTTGAGAAGATCAACAATTATTTCGCTCTTGAAAATCTTGTCGTAGCTGCTCTTTAAGCAGTTGAGCGTCTTTCCGCGCACCGGCATGACCGCCTGGTATTCCGGGTCGCGCGCCAGCTTGACCGACCCCAACGCACTGTCACCCTCCACAATGTACAGCTCACGCTTGGTCGCGTCCTTCGAACGACAGTTGACGAACTTCTCCACGCGGTTGGCAATGTCGATGTTCTTTTCCAGCTTCTTCTTGATGTTGATGCGCGCACTCTCCGCGTTTTCGCGACTGCGCTTGTTGATGAGCACCTGCGCGGCCGCCTTTTCCGCCTGCTTGGGATTCTCCGCGAAAAAGACTTCCAAAGAGTGCAGGAAAAATTCCGTCATGGCCTCGGCGATAAACGTGTTGGTAATAGCCTTTTTGGTCTGATTCTCGTAGCTGGTGCGCGTCGAATGCGAATTGACCACGAACACAAGACAGTCCTCGATATCGCCATAGGTCACCTTGCTCTCGTTCTTGTTGTACTTGCCGTTATTGCGCAAATACAGATCGAATGCCTTGACGAACGCCGCCCGCGTCGCCTTGTCCGGTGAACCGCCGTGCTCCAAAAAGCTGGAATTGTGATAGTATTCGATACGGCTTATCATATTGGAGAAGCAGAACGCCATCTCGATCTTCAGCTTGTATTCGTTCATGTCTCCGCGATCCTTGCCGCGACATTCCGTCTTGAAATACGCCGGAACGGTCAACGCATAGGTGCGCGACGCGGCTTCCGCATCGTCCGTGCTTCCGTCCGCACCCTCGTCCGCTTCTTCCGCCGCGACGGTTTCGTCCGCATCCTCGTCGTCCGTATCGGAAATGTCCGTTCCGGCGCCGCTCACATAGCCGTCGGGGGCACTGATGATCTCGTTGATATAGTCAATGATTCCGCGTTTGTACAGATATTCACGCTTTTCGTGCGTTCCGTCCTCGTTTTCAAAGTCCAACGTCAGCGTGACACCCTCGTTGACCACCGCCTGCTTTTTAACCGTTTCGTCGAAAAATTCAAACGGCACGTTGATATCGGTAAACACCGCCAAATCCGGCTTCCATTCCACGACCGTTCCCGTGCGACGACGAATCGGCTCTTCGACGGTCAGTTCGCTTGCCGGATAGCCCTTTTCAAAGCGGATGGAGGACTTGTTTTCCTTGGTGTAGCTGGTCACGGTCATATATTCCGACGCAAACTGCGTGGCACAGGCGCCAAGGCCGTTTGTACCCAAGGAATACTCGTAGGCTTCCCCGTCATCGTTGTCGTATTTGCCGCCCGCGTACAGCTCGCAATATACAAGATCCCAGTTGTAGCGCTGTTCTCTTTCGTTCCAGCCGAGCGGAACACCGCGTCCGAAATCCTCCACGCGGATGGAGTGGTCGGCGCGCACCTCGACGTGTATGCGATTGCCGTAGCCTTCTCTTGCTTCGTCGAGCGCATTGGCAAGGATCTCCAAAAACGTGTGTCCGCAGCCGTCCAAGCCGTCCGAGCCGAAAATAACGGCCGGGCGCAGACGGACCCTGTCGGGGCCTTTTAAAGAAGTGATGCTGTCATTTCCGTAATTCTTCGGTTCTTTTGCCATTCTGTCTCTCCAAACTCCTTATATCGATCTATCGATCACTTATTTTGCGACATTTCCCGCAGACGCGCGGCGGTTTGAACGATCACGCGGTACGCTTCGTCCGAATCCTCCACCGAAAGAAGCGCCTTTTCCATCGGGCACAGGTCGTCTCCGACACGGTTGATGATCACCGGCACCAGTCGGCGAAACAAAAACCCGACCCCGTGTGCCGAAAGCACGTCATACGCCGCCCGACTGAGCGTATCTGCATACAGGCGCTTCACGCCCAAACGTATCATCAAAAACGCCGCTGCTTTGCCGACCACACGGTCTGCCACACAGCCGTCCGCAAGCGACGCGCCCTTTTCGACAAGCGTAAGCAGCTTTCGCACGCCGCGCTCGTTTGAAGTCAGTGTTTCTTTTTCGGACACATAGACAAAGCTTGCCTCGGTGCTTTTCAAAAGCAGTAAGGCTCTGTTGCGCTCTCTGTTGTTCATTGTACCCAACCTTATCTTTGTTTTCCGAATTATTTTATCATATATCGGGGAATTTGTCAAATCTTTCTTTTAAGCACTTGAAAAAAAGGCGCGTATCCGTTATAATAATGGTGATCGAAAAAATAACAGGACAAATAATGAAAGGATGTTCTCTTTGACGCAACCGCAAACCGAAAACAAAATGGGCGTTATGCCCGTCAACCGATTGCTTGTTTCCATGGCCGCTCCGATGATGATCTCCATGCTGGTGCAGGCGCTGTACAACGTGGTGGACACCATGTTCGTGTCCGGGCTCGGCAAAGAAGCGTTAACGGCGCTGTCGCTTGCCTTCTCGGTACAAAATCTGATGATCGCCGTAGCCACCGGAACCGGCGTCGGTATCAACGCGCTTCTGTCGCGCAGTCTCGGCGAAAAGGAATTCGAACGGGCGAACAAGGCGGCCGAAAACGGTGTTTTTCTGGCGCTTGTCAGTTATATTGTCTTTTTACTCGTGGGCATATTCTTTTCAAGACCCTATTTTTCCATGTTCGGCGCGTCCGAAGCGGTGGTCGAATACGGAACGCAATACCTGACGGTCTGCTGTGTGCTGTCCTTCGGACTGTTCGGACAGGTCACGTTTGAACGGCTCTTACAATCGGTCGGCAAGACGACCTTATCCATGGTCACCCAGCTTGTCGGCGCGATACTCAACATCATTCTCGACCCCATCATGATCTACGGCTATTTCGGATGCCCGAAAATGGGCGTGGCCGGTGCGGCCCTTGCCACCGTCATCGGACAAATCGTCGCCTTTATCGCCGGCGCGATCCTCAATCACAAATACAACAAAGAGATCCGACTGCACCTGCGTTCGTTCTGTCCCGACGGCGCGGTCATTCGTCGCATCTATTCGGTCGGTATTCCGTCCATCATCATGGGTTCGATCGGTTCGGTCATGACAGTGGGCATCAATCAGATCGTGCGCATCTGCGGCGATGTGGCGGACACCGCCCAAGCCGTATTCGGCGTCTATTTCAAGCTGCAAAGCTTTGTGTTCATGCCGGTATTCGGCTTAAACAACGGCATGGTCCCGATCATTGCCTACAATTACGGCGCACGCAAACGCGAACGTCTGGTAAAAACCATGAAGTTGAGCGTTGTCTACGCCTGTGTGCTCATGCTCATCGGCTTTGCGGTCTTTCAGCTCATGCCGGAGACACTGCTTCGCATTTTCGACACCGGCACGGATGACATGGCGGACATCATAGCCATCGGAGTTCCCGCTTTACGTCGTATCAGCTTCAGCTTTGTGTTTGCCGGATTCTGCATTGTGATCTTATCGGTATTCCAGTCGTTGGGACACGGATTTTTAAGTCTTTGCGTATCGGCCATGCGTCAGCTTGGTGTGCTGCTGCCGGTCGCGCTGTTACTTGCCGTCACGACGCATTCGGTAGAGGTCATGTGGTTTGCGTTCCCGATCGCGGAGCTTGCATCTGTTACCCTATCGGGGCTCTTTCTTGTACATGTGTACAAGAAAGAAATTCGGGATCTGTAGGCGCTTCGCCGCACAATCCCTCGGTCAGCAGAGCTGACAGATCCCTTTACACAAGGGAGCCCTTGAGGAGTACGAATGCCAAGGTCTTTTGCGCCGAGCCGTGTGTGCCATTGGACACACGGCGGGGTAAAAACACGCGAACGAAGCTTTACCGTTATATATAAATTCGGTCGCGAATATTGGAGCGCGGCTTCCGCGCCGCCATAAGGAGGTACATATGGGCTATTCCAAACAGGTCATCGAAAAAGTCAAAGAAGCCTTTGACCAAAAGCGTAAAACCGCCGAAGCCGAGGCCGCCGTGCGCCGCGAAGAAATGTACGGCAAAGCCCCCGTCCTGCGCGAAATCGACTCCGCGTTGGCCGCCACCGGCTTGAAAATCTATGCCGCCGCGCTGGAAGGCAAGGACGGCCTTGACGAACGCATTGCGCGCCTTAAAGCCGAAAACAAAAATCTGCTCGATGATCGCAAACGCATCCTTGCGGCCTGCGGCAAGCCCGCCGACTATCTGTCCGTCCGCTACGACTGCCCCGTTTGCAAGGACAGAGGCTACGACGGACTCAAAATGTGTACCTGTATGCGAAAAGCGCTCATCCGCGAGGCCTATGAGTCTTCGGGGCTCGGCGCGGTGCTCACCGAACAAAGCTTCGATAACTTCGATTTGAGTCTCTATTCCGACGTTAAAAATGCCGACGGCGTCAGCGCCCGCGACCGCATGAGCCGCATTTTACGGGAAGCCGAGGCATACGCCGCCGATTTCGGCAAAAATAAGACCGACGAACGCACACAGAATCTGCTGTTCGCCGGAAAAACGGGTCTGGGCAAAACACATATCTCCACCGCCATCGCCAAATGCGTCATCGATAAGGGCTACGATGTAGTGTACGATTCGGTGCAAAATGTCTTGCATACCTACGAGCTGCAAACCTTTGCGCACAACGAACAGGCGGCGCTCACCACCGCGCGTTACAACGAATGCGCCCTTCTCATTCTGGACGATCTCGGCACCGAATTCAAGACCGGTTTCACCTCGTCCACCCTCTACAATCTCTTGAACACCCGCCTAATGAGCGGACTTCCCATGATCATCAATACCAATCTCGACAGTACCGAGCAGTTACGCAAGCAGTACGATGATCGCATTCTGTCGCGTCTCGTCGGCAGCTTCCGCACCTTCCATTTCGTCGGGGAGGATATCCGGCTGAAGCTTGCGCGACGCGGATAAACCGTTTACAACCATTTTATTATCAGAAAGGATACAATACCATGAAAATGAGCTTTCGCTGGTATGGGGACGCCGACCCGGTGACCCTACGGCACATCTCTCAGATTCCCGCCATGCACAGCGTGGTATCTGCCGTCTACTCCGTTCCGCCGGGAGAAGTCTGGCCGAACGAAGCCATTGCAGACATCCGTCAAAAGGCCGAGGCACACGGCCTGGTTTTCGATGTGGTGGAAAGTGTACCGGTACACGAAGATATCAAACTCGGCAAGCCCACGCGCGATCATTATATTGAGGTCTACCGCGAAAACATTCGCCGTTTGGGCAAGCAGGGGATCAAGGTCATCTGCTACAACTTCATGCCGGTGTTCGACTGGCTTCGCAGTAAGCTCGACCATGTGAACGCCGACGGCTCGACATCTCTCATCTATCGCGATGCGGATGTGCTTGCCATGGATCCGCGTTCGGGCGATCTGTCGCTTCCCGGCTGGGATTCCAGCTACACCAAAGAGGGGCTGGACGCGCTTCTTACGGAATACAAGGCGGTGGACGAGGAAAAGCTCTGGGAAAATCTGAAATACTTCTTGGAGGGCATTATTCCGACCTGTGAGGAGTACGGTGTCAAAATGGCCATCCACCCGGACGATCCGCCGTGGGGCATTTTCGGACTTCCGCGCATCGTCACAAACGAGGAAAATCTGGAGCGGTTACTTCGCCTTGTCGATTCGCCGAGCAACGGCTTGACGCTGTGTACGGGCTCGCTCGGCGTGAATCCGAAAAACGACATTCCGCACCTCATCCGTCGTTTCGGCGGCGAGGGACGCATTCCGTTTTTACACGCCCGCAACATTCTGTGGACGGGTGAGCGCGATTTCAACGAGACGGCACACAAGACCGAATGCGGTTCGCTGGACATGTACGAGATCATCAAGGCGGCGCATGACGTTGGCTTCGACGGCTACATCCGTGCCGACGACGGGCGCCTGAACAGGGGCGACACCGGACGGCCGGGGTGCGGGCTGTACGACCGCGCATTAGGTGCGGTGTACTTAAACGGTTTGTGGGAAGCCATCGACCGTGAAAGTCGGTAATTCGGACAATCATGGAACAGAAGCGATTCACCAAAAACGACAGCGGCTTTGTCTGCGCAAACTGCGGATTCGAAGTCAAGCCGTTAAAAAGAACCAGCCGTAACCACTGTCCGAAGTGCTTGTGCTCTCTGCATGTGGATGTTCTGCCGGGCGACCGCGCCTGCGACTGCGGCGGTGTGATGAAGCCGATTTTTGCCGAGCCCGACCCGAAGAAGGGGTATGTTATCACGCACAAGTGTACCAAATGCGGATTTGTCGGTAAGAATCGGGCGGCACTGCCCGAGGGACGGATGGAATGGGAGTCGGAGCAATACGACGATACGGATTTTTTGATCCGATTGACCGTACAGCGCGGCGGGGAAGCCCCGCAGCAATATTCGCGGGCGTAGTTCAGATGAAACATTCAGTCTGCGGATGCGCATTCTTAACCCGCCGTGCGCCCAATGAGGCTTACGGCTCACTGCGAATTTTTAACAGATTTATGCGGAACGGTTCGTAACCGTTCCGCATATTTGCACATTCTATGGACACGGGCGGCGAAGCGCGGCTTCTGCGCCGATACAATCCCTCAGTCAGCAGAGCTGACAGTTTCCTTTACACAAGGGATCCCTTGAGGAGTGCGAATACCAAGGTCTTTTGTGCCGAGCCGTAAGCCCCTTTGGGCGCACGGCGGGGTAAAAACACGCGAACGAAGCTTTACCGTTATATATAAATTCGGTCTCGAATATTGGAGCGGCGCTTTCGCCGCACAATCCCTCAGTCAGCAGAGCTGACAGCTCCCTTTACACAAGGGAGCCGCTTGGAGAGTACGAATTTCAAGGTCTTTTGTGCTGAGCCGCAAGTCCCACCCGACGCGCGGCGGGGTAAAAACCGCGTCCGCGGATTATAAGTTTCATCTAAACTACACCCGCGAATATTTCTGCGCGGTTTCCGCACAGAAAAAAATACAGCCGCGTTTCCACGGCTGTATTTTTATATGTATCGATTCTTAATGAGTTTCGGCGGTGGCGTTTATGCCGCCGAAACGGGGCAAAAACCCGCGTCCGTAAATTATAAGTTTCATCTGAACTATGCCCGCGAAAACTGCTGCGCGGCTTCCGCGCCGGCGGTGGCGTTTATGCCGCCGAAACGGGGCAAAAACCCGCGTCCGCAAATTATAAGTTTCATCTGAACTATGCCCGCGAAAACTGCTGCGCGGCTTCCGCGCCGGCGGTGGCGTTTATGCCGCCGAAACGGGGTAAAAACCGCGTCCGCAAACTATAGAGTTCATCTAAACTACGTCCGCGAATATTGCCGCGGGGCTTCCCCGCCGCGCCGCCGTGTTATTCGGCAAGACCTTCGGCAACGCCGAGAATGATGATGCCGGCAAAAACAACGAAAATCGACGCATAGTGCTTCCACGAGAGCTTTTCCTTTAAGAAAATTCGACTCCACAGAACCGAGGCCGCACAGTAGGCCGAAATGACCGGTGCCGCTCCCACGGGATTAGCGGAAATAGCATAAATGTAGGCAAGCTGTCCGGCCGTTTCGCAAATCGCACCGATTCCCTTCGGACCCTCGGCCGCCAACGTCAGCTTTTCCTTCTTGATGATAACCACATAGATGAACGCAACGACCGCCATGAATAAGAACGTCAATTCATAGGCCACGTTCGCCGTGTCCTCCGGCAGATAGTGGAATACCTGCGGCAGAAAATCGTTCTCCTCCTCCAAAATCACACTGTCGAAGAAAGTTCCCAACGCATCGATGATGCAGTATAAAATGGGAAGCAAAATCGCAAGTACGCTCTTGGAATATTTGATGTTCGCCGTCTTCTGACGCTCTGCTCTCGCTTCCGCGTTCTCTGTGTATTCCGATACGCCGAGAAGCAGAACGCCCGCACATACGAGCACCACACCCACCGTGGACAGTCCGTCGATCGTCTGCCCCAAAACCAAGAAGCAAAGAATCGCCGCAATAGCGCCCGAGGAGTTGCAGATCGGAGAGGAGACCGACAGCTCAATGTAACGAAGCGTCACATAGCCGAAGATCATGGATAAAATGTACATGCTCGACGCGGGTAAGTAGTAGATGATCGCCTGCAAGGAGATCGGCGTGCCCGTCGCGATTTCGATGATCGCATGGATACCCATCACCAAACCCACCGCCATCACCATCTTCCAATGGCTGTAGGTGTCCGACGGCTTGGAACCGATCTTACTGAACAAGTCCGAGCCGCTCCAGAATAAGAGTGCAATGATCGCAAGAATGAGCCACATGGGGGATTACCTCCGTTTAATATTTGTCGGTCGCAGCCGTTTTTTTTCGGCTGTCGAACGCTTACTTATTTTAGCAAACAAATATTAATATTTCTACATACGCCGTCAAATTCGTCCAACATTTTACATTTTTTTCACACAGATTACAGGTTCAACAGCACCACCGATGCCACGCCGCACAAATAGCCGAGCATCTGCGGCTTTGTCAGCTTTTCCCGATACACGGTCAACGCACACACAAACGTCAAAACAATGCCGCCCGCCGAAATGCAGGGGAATAACACCGCATTCGGTAAAAGCGCCGACGTTACCATGACCAGATAATTGAGAACGCCGTTGAGTAAGCCCTTGACCGCACCGTATCGTAAGCACGTTTTCGCATCGGCAAGCGTACTTTTCCGCCGCACAAGCGTCCATACGAACAGTACTGCACCGACCAATGCCAGCGCAAGAATCATAAATTCGTTCTTGCAGGCGCCGTCGAACGCGACCTGCTGCATTTTCTGTACCGTTGAGCACATGCCGTTGCCCACAAAATACAGCGCCACATATAAAAACCATATCGGACGAAAGTGCATACTCTCGTCCTTTTTGAAATGGATGAGAAACAGCGAAACCAATAATACCGCAAGCCCCGCGCCGAGAGTCGGCTTGACGGGATCCTTTAAGGCGAACACGCCGTAAAGCGTCGGAATTAAAAGCGAATACGAACCGATCAGCGTGGTAACGGACAGCGACCCCGTCCGTATCGCCGCCACCGACCCCAACACCGCCGAGCCGTAGGCCGCCGCAAAACCGAGCGAATACGGAAGAAGCGCGACGGTAAAATGCAGTCGAAATCCGCTTTGCAGTACGAAAAACGCAAGGGCGCTAAAGCAGATGAAGGCGGTAAACAAGCAGGTATCCGGCTTCTTCGCCTTGAGATTGTATTCTTTGGCCACAACGTTTTCAAAGGTCATACAGCATACGATAATCACCAAAAACAGATAGCTCATATGTATATTCTCCGCTTCGCCTACGGCTTTACCGTAAAACCGGCGAACGAAAACGGCTGCATGTCCGAAAGAACGACCCGATTTCCGTCCACACGCCCCGTACAGCCGAAGCATTCGATCGAACCGTAGGACGCATCCAGCTCGACGGTCGGAGTGAAGATTCCGTCGGCAAAGATGTTCCACAGTCCCACCGAAAGCGACCCATCCGTGCCGCGCTTGGTCTGGATATACAGATTCGGATTGCCGTGGGAGTATGCCGGAAGCGGTGTGCCGAAACGTTTGCAGACATCGTGCAATTCTTCCGAACGGTGATAGCTTTGCGCGTAGTCCGCATAATCGACATAATACTGCTCATAGCCGTCAAAGGCAAAAACGAAGAAGCGTTCGCCCTGCGCGTTTTCATAGAAATACGAACCGACGGTTCGACGGCTTTCGGAGCCGTCCGAAGCATACGACAGGAAATGACTGAATACCTCGGCGCGCTCCGACACGGTCAAATCGTACACCGATGCGCCAAATCGGACATGATCGTCCTTTACATCGAAATATTCCTCGGAGGGCACGTAGCTCTCGCCTGTCGCGATAAGGCCGACGTCAATGCCACGCTCGGTCAACAGCTCTGCGGCGCGTCGGTCTATGATCAGACCATTTTTGAAAGCCTCGCGCGGAACGGCAAACACATTTTCCGCAAAAGCCGCGCCGCATATCCCCTCGCCCTCGTAGACCGTCGGAATGCCGTTGTCCGCCAAAATATGAGCGACGGGGGAAAAAAAGATGTTTTCCGCATCGTTTCGCTTTTCGAAAATCTTCGGGATACGCATGGAGGCGAATTTTTCCTTGCGCTCGTAGATCCGCACACCGCAAGAGGTTTTGCCGTCGAAATGTTGTTCAATGGCTTCGTAAAGCGTACGATTACGCTCGTGCCGCTCGATATAGCCGCTCTCGTAGCCGGGATTTGAAAAATAATCGACCGTGTACTTCAAAATACCGCTCATACCGCCGCTTACCCGCAAGGCCGTGTCGAACAGCTCCAAAAGGGCGGCGGGACAACGGGTACGCGGACGCGGCCAGACATCGCCCTCCGCAACGATCTCGAAATCGCCGACGCACCAGCTGCGCTGCATACGTTCGAGCTCGATGACACTTTGCAGCGTACTGCCCCATGCTCGCTTTTGCGCCCAGTACGGTGCGCCGATGAGCCGCAAGAACGGTTCGGTGTTCCCGGCCAAAAGACGCGCGATGCTCTCCGCGTCGATGCCGTCTATATCCCAGACCGAAAGGCAGGCGCATACGCCGATACGAACGTGCGGAGCGACCGCATCCACCGCTTGGCGCATGTCGCGCGCGAACACTTCGAACCAATGACGCTTGGAATGCTGCCATGCGTCGCGGTAGCGGTTTCCGCCTCCGCACAGAAGAAGCTCGGGGAGCGCGGAGCGGTCAATTGTTTCGCCGAGCTCCTTTTCCATATATGCGATATGGTTTTCGCACACACAGCCGAGCCCGTGCGGAAGCGTGCCGTAGCGGAAATCGTCGTCAAACAGGATCATATCCACGCCGCAACGCGCGATGTCGGCCAAATACGCCCCTGCCATGCGGCGAAAACGCTCGTCGGATGGGCAAACAAAATCCTTGCTTTCGGCACCGCCGACGCCCTTCATGGGCAGAAAATCGTTTTTCTCGGGGACTTTGAACGTCCACAGCCAGGCGCATACCTCATAGCCGTGCGACTTGAAAAACGCGCAGTTGCGGCGCAGGGTGTCGAGCTCTTTTTTTCGTGCTTCCGCGGACAAACGGTAACTGCCGATCGACAGCATGACGCGCACGGCGTTCATGCGTTCCAGTTCCTTTAAATGGGCTTCGAGTCCCATGCGTTCGGCGGAAAGATTGATGAGCGGTACGGAAATTCGATAGGACACGGTAATTCCTCTTTTCATAAAATTCTTTAGCTTAATTATACCATTTCCGTTCGACAAAGATAGATACAATGTTCCCGGAAATGTGTAAAATATTCCGGAATATTCTTCATATTCGGTTGACACAGACCCCGAAGCCGTGTATACTGGATAAAAAGTCGGAAAACTAAGGAGGAATCGGTATGAGTTTAAGCTATGATCGGGAAAAACTCGAAAAGATTCTCGGAGACTTCTGCATTTTGACGGGGCTTTCGGTTTCGGTGTTGGATGTGCATTCAACGGTCATTGCCACCTGCAACGATAAGCCGCCGTGTTTGCGGGTCCCTACCTCAAGGTCGAATTTGTTTGGACGCTTGCGGACATCGTAAACGCTTTGATGGCGTTCCCGAACTTAATCGCCCTGTTCGCTCTCAACGGCGTGGTGGCGCAGGAAAACAAGGAATACGTCAACCGCGTACTCAAACCGGCGCACAAATAAAAATCGATTTAAAACGACAGGGGTCGCGGCAATGGCTACGCCCCCTGTTTCGTTTCATATATGATCATGATCACAGCTTTACTGTCTCCACACGCGCTATGGAATGATCTACCGTGTTGAACACAGTCGTTTTCAAAAGCTTTTCCCGTAACTCGAACACCGCATATTTGTCCTTTGTCATGGCCGCGTCGTAATCGTACACACCACCGTAAGAGCGTAACGTATACGCGCCGTTGTGCTCGTGCCCGTTGAGATACAGTCGAATGCCGTATTTTTTGCACAGCCGCTCGATTTTCCCAAGCCCGGTTTCCGGCAGTATGGGCGCGCCCAATTGCTCCGCGATGCCGAAATGGCACAGAAGAACGATCTGCTCTGCGCCGCTTTCCACCGCCTTTATCACATCGGCTTCGACCGCGCGTAGGCTCTCGTCGGTGATGATACCGTAGGAGCGGTAGCTGTCGTAATTGCCGGACACGCGGAAATTGACCGCCGGGTAACCGCCGTATTTCGCGAAAAAGGCGACGAACGCCGCTTTCTTCCCGCTTGCGGTCTCGGTAAACCATAGCTTGTTTCGGAAAAAGCGTGTGTCAAGCGAGGTATCGTGATTTCCCTGCATTTCGTAGTGCGGAACGGTTCCGTTTTTGCGTCCGTCGATGGGATGAACGGGATCGCAGACGGATAACCGTTTTATGACCTCAAGATAGGTCTTGTAATCTTCCACGTAGCTTGCGTCGTAGCCGTCGTCGATGTTGTCGCCCAATTGCAACACAAAATCCAATCCGTCACGGCGGTGTATCCGGTCGAGATGCTCGAACACCCCGTACAACCAGTCGTAGTTCTCCCAGCCGTACCGCCTGCCGACATGCGAATCGGCCATGACCGCAAAGCGGGCAAGCAGTTCGCCGCCGCCTTCGGCTTCCGCATTTGCCTCTTTCTCCGAAGCAAATACGGTTACATTTTCAAGCGTCGGTTGACGGCTTTGTGTATTCACGATCCCATTGTAGAAATTGGCGCTCATGCGTGCCGGTCTGTCATCGATACATGTCGGGTAGTGCGGGTCTGCGACAAGGAGTTCGTCGCTTGTTCGACGCGCGATTTCCGCATATCCCATTCCCCAGCGGGAAAAGCCGAACATGAGTGTCACGAGCTTTTTTCTTCGACCGTCTGCGCACAACGGTTCGCGGCTTTTCCAATGTACCGTGACATACGAGGTGGTCATATATCCCACGTCGGCGTAGGATTGTCCGTGCGTGTCGTGATCCGTTTTGATGTCAAGGCCTTCCTCGGGAATGCATCCGATGTAGTACAGACAGTCGCCGCGATGTTCGATTTTGAAGCTTCCCGCGCTTGCGTCTGCATTTTCCAAACAGATTTCCGCCGCATAGCGTCGCATATGACACTTGCTGCCGACATAGTCCTCGGGATCTCCCCTAAAATACGATTCCAACACATACGCGCTGTCGGCATAGACGGCATACAGCGTCGTTTCGCGGTTTCCGATGTGGTTCATGCAGCCGTAGGAAAGCGCCCGATAGGGACTCCAGCCCAAAAACGTTTTACCGTTTGCCGATAACCGAGGCAAGATCGTCGGGATATTGTCCGGGATATCGAGTTCGGTCACGGTGTCGTTGTTGTTTAAAAAGAGATGAGCCATAGGGAACTCCCTTCCTGCAATTTTCGCGAAGCGAACTTCCGGCGCAAGCCGCGCTCCGATTTTCGCGTCCGAATTTATATAACGGTTAATTGCCGTCCGCGTGCTCCCGTTCGGCGCATTTAAGGAAAAGCGAATCAGAGAATGGGATATCCGGCCGCTTCATGCGCCTCATACAGCTCGTCGCACATCTTGATGATATCGTCGATGGAAAGCTCGGCGGCGGTGTGCGGTTCGAGCATGGCGGCATGATAGATATGCTCCTTCTTGCCGGTCACAGCCGCTTCGATGGTCAAAAGCTGGCAGTTGATGTTGGTCATGTTCATGGCCGCAAGCTGTACCGGCAGACGGCCGACATGCGTCGGGCAAACGCCGCTTCCGTCCACAAGGCAGGGCACCTCCACGCAGGCGTCGCTCGGCAGATTGTCGATGAGTCCCGTGTTGAGCACATTGCCGCCGATCTTATACGGCGTGTTCGTCACCATGACCTCCATGATGCGGGACGCATATTCCTTCGAACGGGTGTGCTCGATCTCTCCGCCGTTCAACAGCTCCTCCTTTTGCTTTTCCCAACCGGCGATCTGATTGACACAGCGTCTGGGATATTCGTCGAGCGGAATGTTGAAGCGGTCGATCAGCTCCGGATAGCGCGACTTGATGTAGAAGCAATTGTACTCCGCATTGTGCTCGCTCGACTCGGTGCAGTAGTAGCCCAATTTGTCCATGTAGTCAAGACGTACCATGTTGGTGTGCTTTTCCTTGTTCTTTTCCTTTGCAAGGCGGCGAAGCTCGGGATACATATCGTTTCCGTTCTTGTCCTTGACCTCAAGCAACCACCCCATGTGATTGATACCGGCGATAAGCTCCTCGCCGATTTCGGCATGACGTTCCGAAATACCGAGTGTGTCGAACAGGCCGCTTGTGCAGGTCTGCACGCTGTGGCACAGACCGACCGTTTTAACGCCGGTGTAGCGCTGCATGTAGCCGGAAAGAATGGCCATCGGATTGGTGTAGTTGAGGAACCATGCGTCGGGGCAGACCTCCTCCATGTCGGCGGCAAAGCCCTTTAACACATGAATGGTACGCAGACCGCGGAAGATTCCGCCGATGCCGAGCGTATCGGCGATGGTCTGACGAAGCCCGTATTTTTTCGGGATCTCGAAATCGATGATGGTGCAGGGGTCGTACAGACCGACCTGAATGGCGTTGACCACGAAGCGTGCGCCGCGCAGTGCGTCCTTGCGGTTTTCCACGCCGAGATATGTCTTGACGACCGCTTTATCGGCGTTGTACTTGTGATTGAGGGCGTTTATGACGACCGCCGATTCCTCCAAGCGGTTTTTGTCGATATCGTATAATGCGATCTCGCATTCGTTTAAGGTATCGCAGAGAAGGACGTCTCCGAGTACGTTTTTGGCGAAAACGGTACTGCCCGCGCCCATGAAAGTGATCTTCAGCATTTGAAACAGCTCCTTTATGACGATGTATTGTACGATTGCTACACCATCATTGTATCATAAACGGACGAAATTACAATGTTTTTTCGTGCCTATTTTATGTTCTTTTGTATCTTTTTAAGTTTTTCCTCTTTCATTCGTCCGCTTTCACCGTAAGGATCGTTTCGCCGGACGCATCAAGCGGGATCTCAAGCGTCTCCCAAATAAAGCCGCCCACCTGATTGAACCCGGATGCCTCCTCGTTGCGGCGAATCCCCTTGGCCGTTACGGTCACGTCTCCGACCGAAACGTCGGTTTCACCGCACCGCACCGCACCGCTTCGAACGATCGGCAGGACGAAAAATCCCGCGCGGTCGGTCTTTACGGTGATACTTAACGCGTCATCAAAGCGATAGCGTATCTCCCAGCCGTTGCCTGCGGCATGTAGCGTATCCGCATTGATTTGCGAAAGCGTCACCGACATATCCTGCAAGGAGTCGCTTCCGTCGGTAAACATCAGCCGCGGCGTCATGCAGGGCGTTTGATCGCGTGTGCGAAGAAACTGCATGTTTAACGGTTCCAAAGCCCGATAGTTCCGCATGGTGGCGGCACAAATCGGTTTTCCGTTCTTAACAAGGAGCGTCATCGAGCCGCCGCCGTTCTCACAGCCGTCGGCGTATACGATATCGGACGCGGAAATCGTCGCGCGCCAGGATTTATGCGAAACAAGTGCCACGTTTCCGTTTTGGAAAAACTTGATACCGCAGTCCGTTTCACAGGGCAAGGGAACACGCGGCGTCTCGACGATGTTCTCCGCGTCGGCCAACACCGCAAGCGCCTTGGCGTGACAAAAGCTGTGGTGCAGACAGGTCGGCTCACCGGCTTCGTCGGCCATGGGAAGCGACAGAAGACCGTTGTGCGTACACTTCTCGTACAGCGACAGCACACGCTCGCAGGCGTCGGCAAACAACGGCTCGTCCGCAAGCAGTGCCAGGCCGCTTAGCGCACCGTCGCTGGTACGACTGCCCCACCACGTCCATTTGTTGTGGCGGCTGCCCCAGGAATTGTCGATCGCCCCATCCGACAGAAGAAATTCCAAATGATCGCGGTAACGCTCCCGATAGAACGTCTCCCGATTCCCGACCAATTGCGAATAGCGAACCAGATTGGGGAGCGATTCTTCGATATTGTATCCCATGTCGATGGGGCGAACGCCCTTGGGCGTGACCGCGTCGATGGGGCATTTTTCGCCGTACAGCAGTCCGTTTTCGTCGAAATGCGCACGGCAAACGGCTTCCGCGCGGTCGGCTGCTTCCCGATAGCGTTCTTCGCCGGTCAACCTCCACGCCAATGCCTGTTCGCAAGCCACGCCGGTGGAATAGTTGATGACCGTTTTGACAGTCTTTACAAAAACGGTGTTGACATAATCGGAAATGCGCACGAACAGCTTCATCCACTTGTCGTGCGTCTCCCTCGGAAGCGCGTCACCGAAGCGGTACAGCACCTCTCCGACGGCGATGGCCGTAAAAATGCAAGGCCCTTTCCATTCGTTTCCCGCGTCGTTGCGCAGACTTCCGTCGGGACGGGACAGGTTGCGATCCGTCCAGTCGAGGAGCGAATCGGCTTCCTTAAGATAGCGTTCTTCGCCTGTTTTTACATACAGAAGAGCAAGCGGAAACGCCATGTCGGCAATGCGTCCGTGTACGACGTGACAGACAGGGCACAAAAGCGACCCATCCAACAGCGTGTGCGGTGACGACACCTTATAGGTAAGCAATGTGTCGCACCAGGTTTTCATCAGTTCGTAGGCTCTTTGTTTCATGGCAGTTCCTCTTTCCGCGTTTTTTACAAGGGTATTGTAGCACATACGGGAGAGATTGTCAAGAAAAAAATCCGCCCGACTCCGTACATTTCACCAAAACCGACCGCCGTCCGACGGAGCGTTTGGTTAAAAGCACGAAATTAGCGTTTTTCGAGAAAATGCTTGATTTTTGTTCGCACTCATGCTATAATGACGTTAAGCTTGAATCAGACAAACAGTCAAACAAAGATATAGAGGCGCGAAAACGATCAGTACCTCCTCTCAGGTGCTCAAACACCGTACAACGAGGTCGGGAAAGGCTCTTTCGCCGAAACAACGGAGCGTTTGGGCGCACCGCTGTTGGACGCACGGAGAACATCCGCGCGGCTGTCGCATGTATTTGCGGAGTGCTATATTCGATTTTGGGTTGAATTTTGTATTTCAAAACGGTCGAAGCACTTGCTTTTTGACCGTTTTTTGTTTTGAGCCACATCATATTTTATTTGGAGGAATTTTCCATGAAAAAGTTCGTTTCGTTTTTAGCCGTTTTCGCTTGCGCCGCTGTGGTGCTTGCTTCCTGCGGCGGTCGTGAAAAGAAGGATCTGTCCGATGCACAGAGTATCGCCGATTTGAAGGGCGCTACCGTCGGCGCGCAGTTCGGCACCTTCCACCTTCAGGCCCTCGATCAGATCGACGGCGTGGTCAAAAAGGACTACCCCGATTTCACCGATCTTCTCAATGCCCTCAAATCCGGTGCCATCGACGGCTATGTGGCCGAAGAACCCACCGCCTACGACGTTTGCTCCAAGGATGACACGCTCACCTATCTGCCGTTCGTCAACAACGACACCGGCTTCACCGCGACCGACGCAGAGACCGGTATCGCCGTAGCCTTCAAGACAGGCTCCGACATGGTTGAAACGGTCAACGCCATCATTGCCGAAATCCCCACTGAAACACGCGATGCGCTCATGCAGCAGATGGTCACCCTCGGTGCAGACCCCGATGCCGCTTTCGACGGGGAGCTCGCTCTCAATGCCGAAACGCCCGCCGAGCCGAACGGAACACTTCGCGTTGCCATGGAATGCGCCTACGCGCCCTTCAACTGGACGCAGACCACCGACGCCAACGGCGCCGTCGCCATTAGTGGCAAGGACGGCCTTTACGCCAACGGCTACGATGTGGCGGTTGCCAAATACATCGCCGCCCGTCTCGGCATGGAGCTTGAGGTCTATTCCTACGAATGGGATTCTCTGATCGCCGCCGTCCAGTCCGGTGCCGTGGACGCCATTGCCGCCGGTATGAGCCCGACCGCCGAAAGAGAAGAACAGGTCGATTTCACCGACTGCTACTACAACAGCAACTTGGTCGTTATCATTAAGAAGTAATTATTCGGAGACACAACATGGAATTTTTGAAGCAAGTGCTCGATATCGTTTGCGAGTACAAATGGTATCTGCTTTCGGGCGTGAGAGATACGATGCTGTTGGCACTCGTCGGAACGGTCGTCGGCTTTTTGATCGGCCTTTTGACCGGCGTCATCCGCACGTCTCCCTTATCAAAAAACCCCGTCGTGCGTTTCTTGCATAAGTTGGTCAATCTGCTGATTGCCGTATACATCGAGGTGTTCCGCGGAACACCGATGATGGTACAGGCCATGGTCATCTACTGGGGTTTTGCCTTCCTCAACGACGGAAGCACACTGCCGCTCATCCCGGCCGGGCTTTTCATCGTTTCCATCAATACCGGTGCGTATATGGCCGAGATCGTGCGCGGCGGTATCATTTCGGTGGACAAGGGACAGCTTGAGGGTGCGTATGCGGTGGGTATGACCCACACACAGGCTATGGTGCATGTCATCATTCCGCAAGTGTTACGCAACATTCTTCCGTCCATCAGCAACGAGTTCGTTATCAACATCAAGGATACTTCGGTGCTCAACGTCATCGGCGTGACCGAACTGTACTATATGGCGGGCGTGATCAAGCGTATCAATTTGCAGACCTTCCAGGTGTATGCGCTGGTGTGCGTTCTGTACTTCATTCTCACCTTTACCGTCACGCGACTGCTTCGCCTGGCCGAAAAGAAGCTGGAGGGCTCATCCTCCTACACCATCTGCGGCTCCGGCTCGGATTCGAACGCCGTGATCCGTGTGAAAGGAGAAGCCGCATGAACGAGATTCTGAAAGTAGAACACCTGGAAAAGAAATTCGGTGAAAACGTTGTCTTGCGTGACATCACGTTTTCGGTGAACAAGGGCGAAGTCATCAGCGTCATCGGCCCTTCCGGCTCGGGAAAAAGCACCATGCTTCGCTGTATCAATCTGCTCGAAGAACCGACCGGCGGACATATCCTGTTCGAGGACAAGGACATCATGCACAAGGAAATGAACCTGTCGGGCTATCGGGCGCGTGTGAGCATGGTGTTCCAGCAGTTCAATCTGTTCGGAAACATGAACGTGCTTGCCAACTGCGTCAAGCCGCAGGTCACGGTTTTGAAGCGCAACAAGAAGGAAGCCGAAGAAATCGCGCGTTCGTATCTCGAAAAGGTGGGTATGGCGGCCTATATCAATGCCCGTCCCGCCCAACTCTCCGGCGGTCA
>CAZYFX010000007.1:1995-29257 GCA_964646725.1 uncultured Oscillospiraceae bacterium | reverse complement strand
TAATTTGTGATTTTCAGCTGTTAGGAAACTATCTGCGAATTTGACAGTACGTCAAGCATCTGCATGGGAGGTTTTGAACCGGTGGAAAAGGCACAGGCTACTGCTAACGCAAGATCGTTACTTTGCGGAAATGACGTAGGTACTGCAAGCTTAACAGTAGGACAATCTCATGGAACGGATAGTGTAGTGGCAATATTGAGTTTGCCGAAATGATTTAGCGTACTGCCTCTATCCGCAAACTAAAAAAACGCACTCACCACGGGCTCCCTTACACAAGGGAGCCCGTTTAGAGAGTGCGAATTTCAAAGCCTTTTGCGCTGAACCGCAAGTCCCTTTGGACGCGCGGTGGGATAAAAACCGCGTTCGCATACTTTGAGTTTCATCTGAACTATGCCCGCGAAAATTGCCGCGTGGCTTTCTCATTCTTAATTGTCAAAAAATCGCTCTGAGTTTCGGCGGTGGCGTTTATGCCGCCGAAACGGGGTAACAACACGCGGACGAAAATTGAAAAATTATATCTGCATTAGGACGCGAAAATTGCTGCGCGGCTTCCGCGCCGGGAGTCCGAGGGGAGGGAGAGAGTTACACAGGTGCCTTCGCCCTCGACACTCTCCACCGAAATTTTTCCGTTGTGCGCGTCAACGATCTCCTTGGCAATCGAAAGCCCTAAGCCCGAACCGCCCGCCTGAAGCGAACGCGACTTGTCCACACGGTAAAACCGCTCGAACAAATGCCCGATATCTTCCTTTGGAATGCCGATGCCGTTGTCCTTGACGGTAATGTCGTAGCGGCTGTATTCCTTTTTTCCGACCGCCGTCAGCGTTACCTCGATCTTCCCGCCGTTCGGGGTGTACTTGATCGCATTGCCCACCACATTCGCAATCACCTGCTCGATACGCTCCTTGTCCGCATACAACGGCATGGGTGCCGCACCGTCACAGAAGTAATCCAACGTATGATCGTGTATGCGCGCCTCGGTCTGCAGAGACGCACACATGCGCTCCAAAACCTCGCCGATGTCAAAGGTGTCCGGACTCCAGGTCATGCGACGGTTGTCCAAGCGCGAAAGCACCAAAAGATCCTTGACGATGCGCGTCATACGGTCGGCTTCGTTGCTGACAATGCCCAAAAATTTCCGACGGAAGTCCAGCGGCATGTCATCGTCATCCAATACCGTCTCGGTCGCACCCTTGATGCTGGTGAGCGGCGTGCGCAATTCATGCGACACGTTGGCGATGAATTCGCGGCGGCTCCTTTCCAGAAGCGCCCCCTCGGTGACATCTTGTATCACGGCGATAAAGCCCGTTTGGGAGCCGTTTTCATAGGTAAAGATCGAAAAATCGATGCTGACCGTCAGCTCGCGCGTTTTGACATCGCTTAACGTGTGCTCGGCGATATGCAACCGCTTTTCCTTTTTCAGCCGCTTCATGGTGACCTCGCCGAGTCCCAAAACGGCGGTAAATTCGCTGAAGGTCGGTTCGCTTCCTTCGGGAAACGACAGCATTTTAAAAGCACTGGGATTTAAGTGCATGGCCACACCCGCACTGTCAAAGGCGGCCACGCCCGCTTGCAGACAGTTGACGATGTTGTTGAGCTTTTCGCGTTCGCCGTCCACCGCGTCTAAGTTGTTTTCAATGACCTGCGCCATTGTGTTGAAGCCGCGCGTCAGAGCACCGATCTCGTCGCGGGAGCGATTGGTCAGACGGCGGGAGTAGTCACCGGACGCGATCTCCTTTGTGCCGCGTGTGATGTTCTGAATGGGCTGAGTGATGGCCTTGGCCAAGAAGAATGCCATGATGACGGCAATGACAAGACCGATGATGAGCGATTTTATGATGATGGAGAACAGCACGAAGGACAAAGACTGCATTTCGGTCAGATCGTCCTTGATATAGAGGATGCAAACGTTCTCCCCGTTTTGGAAACGGACAGCGTAATCGAGGTGATCGTTTCCGTAGGATTGACGCTTGCCGATGCGTCCGTTCATGGCGGCAAGCAGATTTTCGGTCAGCTCGACGGAAGAGGCGGCGGGGTCGCTGGAGGATAAGATTTTCCCGGAGATATCGAGAATATAAAAATGGCGGTAATTATCAAAGCCGAAGGAGGCGGAGTAGGCGAGAAGCACCTCTTGGATCCTTGTATAAAAATCATCGTAAGCAAGAGCCTCGGCGATATGCTCGGAGGCCGAGCCGTCCAAGCCGTCTTCCAATTCTTCGACAAAGGCGGTATTATAATAATCATAGATGCTGTTCATAAGGAAGATGCTGACGGTGGCCATAACGGCGATAATAAAGACAATGAAAATCAGCACCAGCTTGGAATTTAATGTCTTATACATAGTATCCTCCGACGTATTACAGATAAATGAATAATGAAACCGCTTCGCTGATGAATAATGAAGATTGAATAATTGTGGCGGAAAACGCGATGCGTTTTCTTTTGAATCCATTCGGTGCGAGTCGTCATTCGCATCGAATTCCGGCAGTAACGTTTATGCCGCCGAAACGGGTAAAATCACATCAACGGATTATAAGCTTTATTGAAACCGTTCCTTTGAAAAATCAAACTCCGCGCAGGTGCGCACCGTACAGTCGGGCGCGGCCGTGTCAAAGCTGTGCTCGCCGCCGAAGCCCCACAATACCCCGACGCAGTAAAGCCCCGCGTTTCGCGCCGTGAGCACATCCACATAGGAGTCTCCCACATATAACGTCTCCTCCGCCGTCACGCCGAGTGCCGAAAGCGCCCGATCCACACAGGCTCTGTCCGGCTTGACCGGAAGTCCCTCGCCGCTTCCCGATACATACGAAAATGTGTTTTCTCCGAAACAGTGCGCCGCCAATTTCTCAGCTTGCGCATTCGGCTTGTTGGAAACGACCCCCAAAAGGATCCCTTGTTTTTTCAACTCGTCGAGAAGCGCGGGGATTCCCTCATACGGCCGCGTTTTATCACAGACATGCTCGTCGTAATATTGCAGAAAGCGCTCCAACACTCTTTTGACATTCGCTTCGTCGCGTGCATTCTCGGGGAGTGCCCGCTCGATCAAACGGCGAGCTCCGTTGTTGACGTAGGACGTGACTTCCTCCAATGTGTGCGTGGGATAGCCGAACTCCGCAAGCGTCAGATTCACCGCCGTCGTGATGTCCTCCACCGTGTACAGAAGCGTTCCGTCCATGTCGAAAAGTATACATTTGTATTTGCTTATGTTCATTGGTTCGATTCCTCCGATGCGGTTTTCCGTAAACTTGTTTCGTCGAGTGTCTTTTCGAAGTCCGCCAGAAAATGCTCCGTAAAATAGGCAAGCTCTTTGCAGTCCTTTGCCAGAGCCTGCACCGACGCGAGCGTAGACGCATACGCGCGGTCGAATTCATGATTGCCGAATTGCCGCTCGTGCATACATTTGATGAGGGCGCACAGCTTGTCAGCCGCCTTCAAAAGCCGCGCTTCTTCCGCGTCCGATTCGTGGTCGAGAGACGAAGCATAGGCACTTCGCAAAGCGTCCGGCAGCAGTGAGAGCATACGCTCGCAGGCTTCGTGCTCGATTTTTTTGTAGCTTGCGGAGATGTCGTCGTTGTGATATTTGATGGGCGTGGGCAGATCGCCCGTGTAGATCTCGCTGATGTCGTGGTACAGTGCCTTGACCGTCAAATTTCCCACGTCATGGTGCTTGCCGAACAGCTCGTTGCCGATACAGGCAAGCGCGTGAGCAAGAAGCGCACATTCGGCACTGTGCTCCAACAGATTTTCCGGCTCGGTCGAGCGCATGAGCCCCCACCGACGGATGTATTTCATACGAAAGGCTAAGGAAAAAAAAGCGTTCTCGTCGGCCACGGTCATAAACCTCCTTGTTTTTGCGATTCAAAGCGTCTCCAACAGAGCGGACAATTTGTCTAAGCTTGTGATACGGTATTCCGGTATCAGTGCGGGAGAAGTCGGAATCGGCGTGTCCTTCGGGTCGAACCACACGGTGTGTAATCCCGCGCGTTTGCCGCCGCAGATGTCCGAGGTCAGGCTGTCGCCGACCAACACGGCGCTTTTTTTTGAAAAGTGCGGAATGCGCGCAAAGCAGGCATCGAAAAATTCCTCGCTCGGCTTGTCGAAGCCGATGTGCTCGGAGATGAATATGTCCTCAAAATACGGCAGGATACCGGAATCCGCCAGCCTTCCCTCTTGGACGCGCGCCGTGCCGTTGGTCATGATAAACAGGCGATAAGAGGAGTGCAATTGCTCCAACAGTTCGCGTGCATACGGCACGAAAAACGCGCCGTGCGAAAGCGTTTCTTCGTAAAAGGCGGCGGCGTCCTCCGGGCGCACGGACAGATGGATTTGACCGAAAAAATCGGAGAAGCGGTCGAGTTTGACCTGTGCGCGGGTGGTTTCGCCCTTTTCGAGTTTTTTCCACTGCTTGAGATTGCATTCGCTGTACAGGCAGCACATTTCGTCGTTCGCCGTCACGCCGAAATGCGCAAGCGTCACGGAAACGGCACGATGCTCGGCGGTACGAAAATCAAGAATGGTATCGTCCAAATCGAAAAAAACGGTTTCGATCACGGTGTTTCTCCTTTGCTCGCGCCGCCGGACGCAGTGTCGTTTTCCCGACAGCTCCCACAAAGTCCGTACAAAACCGTGCGGGTATTGTCCACCGCGAAGCCGTGGTGGGAGTCGATGTGCTCCTCCAATTTATCGAGATACGGACAGGAAACATGGAACAGCCGTCCGCAGGAAGTGCATTTCAAGTGAAAATGACGGACGCAGGCCTTATCCGATGTCGCAAACTGATAGCAGGCAGGCTCTTCGGGGGAAGTGATATATTTGCGGACACGACCGGCGGCGGTCAGCTTTTCCAGATTTCGGTAAACGGTGGCCGTCGAGATGGGGGAGTCGGTCGTTTTGAAATAAGCGGCGATCTCCTCGGCGGTGATATGCTTATCGGAATTGGTTTGAAGAAAGGAAAGGATGGATTGTCCTTTTTTTGTGATATCCATAATAACCTCATTGTTTTAGCGGCTTCTTATCGGCATAACAAGATACATGTAGTACGAATCGGTATTTTCGGCCTCATCTGCGTCGCGCGCCTTAATGACCATCCCGCGTCCGCCGTCCGCAATGCGCAAAAGCACCTTTTCGTTGTCGCAAGCACGAAGCGCTTCGATCAAAAAGTTCTGATTGAACAGAATCTCCTTCGGCTCGCCCTCCATGTGAATCGGAAGCAGATCGTTTACCTTGCCGCTCTCCGTCTCGCAGGAAATCTTCAAGGTGTCGTTGTCGAAAATCAGCTTCGCACTGCTGTGCATCTTCTCGTTCACCAGCGACACGCGTTCAAGCGATAGAATGAGCGCATCACGATCGACCTCTGCCGTCGTTTTGTATTCCGGCACAAAGCGATCGTATTTCGGAAAATCGCCGTCCAACAGGCGGATCATGATGTAGAGATTGTCCATGTGCAGAATGATGTGCTTGTTTCCCAGCTCAAACGCGATTTCTCCGTCCGTATCGTCCATGATGCGGAGCAGATTCTGTTGGGCGCGGCCGGGCATGATGAACGAAAGATCCACGTCCGGACAGTCCACCGCACTTTTTTCGCGGCGCACGGCAAAGCGGAAGCCGTCGATGGCGCTCACCGTTAAGGTATTGTCGCGTATTTCGAAAAGCGAGCCCTTCAAAACCGGATTGCTGTCATCCTTGCACACCGAGAAGAACGTCTTGTTTATCAGATTCTTGACCTGCTTCTTGGTGACCGAAAACGCGGAATAGCCTTTGATCTCGGGCATGATGGGATAGGTCGTGCCGTCGCGGCCGAGGATCTGGAAAGAAGCGTCTCCGCAGGACAATGTAATCGTGAATTTTTCGTCCGACACAAACTCGATATCGCCGTCCGGCATACTGCGCACGATGGGGACGATCTGCGGGTCGGCGATGATACAGCCATCAACGGATACCGTTGCTTCCAATGTAGTCTTGATACCCTTTTCGATATCGTAGCAGTAGATGATCAGTTCCCCGTTTTCGGCTTTCAAATAGATACCGTTTAAGGTAGACTCGGCGGTTTTGCTTTGGGCGATGATGCTGACCGGGGTGACGGCCTTTTCAAATTCGGTTTTGTTGACTGTAAATCTCATGGGAGCTCCTTTCATGACGGCAGAATTTTTCGGATATAATCAATATCATATATATCTATAGAGATAGTAGTAGTAGTAGGGGGTGTTGAAACTGTTGAAAAGTGTCGAAAGCCGTACGCGGCGCGGATTTTCGGGGTGTTCGTGTTGTTGGCAATCGGTGGAAAAGCGGTGGGAAAAATGTGGAAAACAGAGGGGGAGTATTTCAACAGGGTGTTGAAATAAGGCGGTTAATTCGGTTGAAAACTTATGGTTTGGGCGGCGAAGCGCCGCGCGGGGAAAATTTTTTTTGAGTTTTGCAAGGGACGAACCCCCGACGAGGGTTCGCCCTCTTTTTGACCGTGAAACGGTCAAAAAGTTACCCACTCTTTGTGTATCTGTTGTTGTGAAATAAAGGAAATTTCGCCGTCTGCGGACGGCGACAAGGGCTACGCGCCCTTGACCTCGGCGCGGAAGCCGCGCAGCAATATTCGCGAAACGAAGTTTCGACGTAAGTCAAAGATTATCTCTCGCGAAGAAAATTCAGTGTCACTGCAGGGGTAAATATCATTTGAGTTTCGGCGGTGGCGTTTATGCCGCCGAAACGGCGTAAAAACCGCGTTCGCAGACTGTAAGTTTCATCCAAACTATGCCCGCGAATATTGCTCCGGGGCTTCCCCGGCGCGAAAATTGCAGCGGCGCTTCGCCGCCCGCCTATTTTAAAAGAGAAAGGATATTGGCTACGCGCGCGGAGGTGTTGGAGGTCATGATGTTGTTGAGAAACAGAACCTCTCCGATGCCGTTTTCCTTGATGAAGTTTACGGCGTTATAGGGGAAGGAACGGATATCCGCGACGTAAATACGGTCGTAGTGCGCCGCCAAAAAGGGAATAAAGGCGTTGCCGTAGGATTCCTTGAACACAATGATACTGCGCCCCGAGGTGTTTTCGGTCGTGATGGTGGCAAGCGGTATATCGCCGCCCATAAAGGTGAGGTAGCCGTTGGTGCGCCCGTCGGAATACTCGCTGATGAGACGGCCTTTGTAGGTCGAGCCGTCCTTGTTTGTGTTGATCTGCTCATAGGCGGTATACGGGATATAATATTCGACGGTATCCGGCTCGGCGGCAAGGTTTTTATCGAGACTGCTGTTGTACAGCGTACCTAAAAAGCCGTTCGAGCTTCTTTTTTCGTAGGTGTCCAAGGGAACGGGGGTCAGGTTTGCGTATTCGCAGAATCTTTCGTAGGCACGGTAAGCGCCCAAGGCCGTCCAATGGTGGTCGGTGCGGAAATAGAGGTATTCGCCGCGCAGATAGTGTTCTTTTAAGGTGTCGTAAACGTCCGCAAAGACGATGTTTTCCTTTAAATTTTCCTTGACGATATCCAAAAACGGCTTTTCGTCGCGTCCGATCTTGCCCTTGTATTTGGTGGGCAGGCCATATTCGAAGTGGTTGGGGACGATGAGGTCGTAGACGGTGACGGCTTCGCCCAGTGCGTCGGAATAGGCGTTAAGTACGTCGGCGTAGTCCTTGGAAACCTGTTCGTTGCCGTAGAAGATTTCGAGGGCCGTATTGCCGACGACAAAAAGATTTCCGCGCTGTTCGCCCTCTAAGAGCTCATCGTCGAGGTCGATATAGTCGGCGAAGCGGTCATCGAGATCGGCTTTATTGAAATCAAAGTGCTTATCGGGGTCGGAGTAGTAGGGATTTTCGAGGTCGATAGCGGCAAGCGGCGCGGCGGCGGCAGACGGTTTGACCGAAAAGCCGAACAGATTATCGACGGATTTTACGGAAAAAGCGGTCTTTTCTGCGGTTGTCGAGCCGACGGAATCGCCGTAGATTTTGACGTTATCAAGGCGCAGGCCGCGGTGCTCCTCGACGGCAAATTTTACCTTGACGAGTGGATCGCGGAAGGGAAAATGATCGGAGACATAGGTATTGAGTTCGGAGGTAAAGCGGCCGTTCAAAAAGGACTCGACGGACAAGGTGGGGAAGGCGGCGAGTGTTCTCTGTTCGGAAACCGATATTTCCTTTTTAGGCAGGGCGAAAAAGAAGACGCCCATAACGAATACGGCCGCGAAGGTGAGATACAGGAACGCCGTATGGATCTTCAGGCGCAAGAGCCTTAGCTTTTTATATTTTTTCTGTTTGACGGTATAGAGGATTTTTTGTTGTTCCATATTTTTTTCTTTCTTTGGTATTTGCAGCCACTTGTCGGAGTGACATAGTGTGTTCTCCCGCAGGGAGACGGGTCATTCTTTTTCGCTTGTACGAAAAAGAACCAAAAAGTACCCGGAGGGGCGGCGAAGCGCCGGGGTGATATTTACGTCCGAATCTATATGAGACGATGAAGCTTTACTGTTTTATACAAATCCGCCCGTGAAAAGCTGAGTTTCGGCGGTGGCGTTTATGCCGCCGAAACGGAGTAAGAAAACGCGGACGAAAACTGTATGGTTTAATCTGAATTTAGTCGCGAAAATTGCAGCGCGGCTTCCGCGCCAGGGCTTATAGGGTGGCACGACCGGACAGTGCCCGCGATAAGGTCACATCGTCGGCATATTCCAGATCGCCGCCGACCGGGATGCCGTAGGCAAGTCGTGTCACCTTGATCCCGAGCGGCTTGAGAAGCCCCGCCAAATACATCGCCGTCGCATCTCCCTCCACACTCGGATTGGTCGCAAGGATCACTTCCGCTTCCGTGTCGGCCTTCTCGTCGGAACGTAAGGCGTTCACACGCTCCAATAATTCGCGAATCGCCAATTTGTCCGGCGTTTTGCCCTCGAGCGGCGAAATCAGCCCCCCGAGCACATGGAACATTCCTTCGTATTCGCCGAGTTTGGCGATGGCCGCCACGTCGCGCGGATCCTCCACCACGCAAATCTGCCGTGCGTTGCGCTTGCTGTCCGCGCAGATCGGGCAGATTTCCGTGTCCGAAATGTTCCGACAGATCTTGCAGTACATGATCTCGCGTTTGGCCGCCAAAACGGCGTTCGCAAATTCTTCGGCTTCGCCCTCCGACAGCTCAAGCACCGCAAAAGCCAACCGATAGGAGCTCTTGCGTCCGATGCCCGGCAGGCGGCGAAACTGGGACGCTAAATGTTCGAGCGGCGGTATATAGGAAGCCGCGTTGGACGGTATGGGCATGACTTGTCCCTTTCTTAATTTCTACGAATTTTTTCGTTCGTCGGTCGTCGATTGGACAGCGACATTCGGGATCGAACCGGCATTGTCCGCAGACGGAAGCGAAAAATCAAACTGACAGTACGTTCCTTCTTCGCTGAAAACCGAGATGCTTTCTCCGTGCAAATCCAACACGGTCTTGACGATAAACAGTCCCAAGCCCGCGCCGCGCGGGTCGCGTCCGCGCGAAACGTCGGATTTGTAGAAGCGGTCGAAAATGTGCGGAAGCTCCTCTTCGGAAATGCCGCTTCCCGTGTTGTAGACCGAAAGGCGGTATTTGCCGACGGGGTCGCTCTCCGTGGGAACGCATTTTGTCACAATGAGCTTGATCTTTCCGTTTTCATTGCCGAACTTGACGGCGTTGTCGATCAGATTGTACAACACCTGATAGATCGAGTCTTTGTCGGCATAGACGAACGAATGATAGTCGTCGGCTTCCAAAAGGAATTCGATGTTCTTTTTCGACAGACGCTCCTCCAGCGAAATAACGATCAGGCGCGCCATTTCGCACAGGTCGAACACAGACTGATTGAGCCGCAGCGTTCCGCTTTCGATACGGGATACATCAAGCAGCTCGTTGACCATGCGGCTCAGCCGCTTGATCTCGTCGGAAATGACGGACAAATAGTAATCGCGCTTTTCCGGACGGACGGTTCCGTCGAGCATGGCCTCCACGAAGCCCTGGATGGCGGTCATGGGGGTACGAAGGTCGTGAGAGATGTTGGTTAGGAAAACGCGGCGTGAGCTTTCGATCTTTTCCAGCGAATCGGCCATGCTGTTAAAGGAAACGCCGATGCGGTCAATCTCTTCCACGCCCGTTTCGGGCATACGGACGGAAAAATCGCCCTTTGCGAAGTTTGCCAACTTTTCCTGAAGAAGCAGAATCGGCTTATTCAATCGTTCCCCGATGAAATACAGAGCGGTAAAGGCGGCAACGAACACCCAGAACAGCACGAGAAGAATGATGGAGATCATGCTGTTGACGGTTTTGTCCACGCCGTTGGAGGATGCGCTGATGAAAAGAAGTCCCAAGATGTCATCCGCGTCGGTCGCGTCGGGATTTTTGATGGGATAAGCGGAATTGAAGTATTGTGTGGGAAGCAGGCCGCCGAGATTATTGTAGCGGATCTGTCCGGCGTTGACGGTAAAGTCCTTAATGACGCTTCTGGGAATGCTGTAGGGCTTGCGGATATCGCCGAACGCGCCGGAGGTATACAGAACGACGCCTTTGTAGTCGGTGATAAAGATGAGAGAATCGTTCAGCTCGGCGAATTTATCGGAGTAGGAATAGGTGCTGCGGAAGGAAGCGATGGCGGCGGTGAAGGAGTTATCGTAGGTTTCAAGTCCTTCGCGGATATCCTTGAAGATCATTTCGGACAGCTTATCGGTGAGGACTTCTTTGCTTTCTCTGGCATAATTGATCATGATGACGGAGGTTGCGACGGCGACGGCGGAGAAAGAGAGGAAAATGACGAGAGCGAAGGTGATCATATAACGGGAGAAATTCGACTTAAACAGGGCATATCGCTCCTTTTCTCTGTATGAGATATACATCCTGTTTCATTTTATCACAGAATTTCATCTTATTCAAGAAGTAAGTGTAAAAACTTGCGCGGCGCGGAAGCCGCGCGGCAATATTCGCGGGCATAGTTTAGGTTAAATCTATAGTTTGCGGACGCGGTTTATACCCCGCCGTGCGTCGGGTGGGGCTTACGGCAAAGCGGCGAACGATTCATTGTTGCAACAAAAATCGGCTGTGACAAACGAATTGTCACAGCCGATCTTTTCGATTGTATGATTTAGAGAGCAGCCTTTGCCTGTGCGACCAAAGCGGCGAATGCGGCCTTGTCGGACACGGCGATCTCGGAAAGCATCTTGCGGTTCAGCGTCACACCGGCCTTCTTCAAGCCGTTCATGAACTGCGAATAGTTGATGCCGTTTGCCTTGGCTTCGGCGGAAATACGCGTGATCCAAAGTCTTCTGAAATCTCTCTTCTTGAGCTTTCTGCCGGTGAAGGCGTAGTTGCCGCTCTTCATGACGGCCTGTTTAGCCATCTTGAAGTGCTTGCTCTTGGAGCCCCAATAGCCCTTTGCTGCCTTTAATACCTTATTGCGTCTCTTTCTTGTCATGAGAGCGCCTTTTACTCTTGCCATTTATGTCACGTTCCTTTCGGTTATTCAAATTTGTTGACGCTTATGCGTAAGGGATGAGCTTCTTGATGGTGGGTGCAAAGGATTCGCTCAAAATTGCACCGCCGCGAAGCTGTCTCTTTCTCTTAGGCGTCTTGATACCGAGCTTGTGACGTCTGTTGGACTGATTGTACTTTACCTTGCCGCCCTTGGTAACGCTGAAGCGCTTAGCGGTGGCCTTGTGTGACTTCTGTTTTGCCAATGTAAACATTCCTTTCAATTCGATCTTGACGCGAGTCCGCGGAATGAATCCGTCGGTCGGTCATTTGGATTCGCTTTTGCCTGCGTCTGCGCCGTCGGAGACTGCCTTTTCGGGAGCCTTCTCGGACGTTTTTTTCTTGGATGCCGTGTTGTTTTGCGGCGTGTTCTTCTTGGAATTGACGAACATGATCATCTGACGGCCGTCCAAAACCGGCATTTTTTCGATCACACCGATGTCGGTGAGAGCTTCGCCGAATTTTACGATGATGTCGTGACCGATGCTTGTGTGAGCCATTTCGCGTCCCTTGAATTTGACGCATACCTTGACCTTGTTGCCGTCATCCAAAAAGCGGCGTGCGTGTTTGAGCTTGGTCTCGAAGTCGTGCGTATCGATACGGCAGGAGAGCTGAACCTCCTTGATATCGATGGTCTGCTGCTTTTTGCGCGCTTCCTTTTCCTTTTTGTCGCGTTCGAAACGGTATTTCCCGTAATCCATGATCCGACACACGGGCGGCGTGGAGCCGGGAGAAATTTCGACGAGATCCAGATCCTTGCCATAGGCAAGCGTTCTGGCCTCTGCAATGGAAAGAATGCCGCGCTGCGAGCCGTCGCTGTCGATGACTCTTACCTCTTTTGCACGGATCTGATCGTTGATCATAACCTCTTTCGCGCTTATAAAGAACACCTCCAAAAAAATATGCACCTGCAAACAAAAAGCGAAGGGATAACCTTCGCAAAGCAATACACACAAAAGCGGACGGAAGTGCTCCGTCATTTTTGATTGACCTTCCGTTGTGAACGGCGGGTGAGATTGCTCTGCTTCTTTGTCCTTATTATATTACCACAGTCGGGTGTGTTTGTCAAGGGGTTTTTAAAAAAAAGATAAAAAATCAATTCAAATTTATGCGCGCAATTAAATTTGTAAAATTTAAACACACTGTACACGCGAGAAAAAACGCCGAAAATCGCATAGTATGGCTAAAAGCGACTCTCTCGATTCCCGGGGACGGTTCAAAACTCACGACGTTGAACTTGCCGAAAACATGTGGGTAGAAGCCTAGCCTTTTTGTACGAATTTCGTCGCGATAACCGGAGTGGCGCTTCTGCGACCGCAAGCTCTTACTTACTTTGGCTTCCGCGCCTGATCCGTCCGTCCTGAAGAAGGACGGCGGAGTAACAACACGCGGGCGAAGCTTTATTGTTTTACATAAATTCGGACGCAAAATTTGCTGCGCGGCTTCCGCGCCGGCGGTGGCGTTTATGCCGCCGAAACGGAGTATAAACCGCGTCCACTTATTGTAAATTACATCTGAACTGCGCCCGCGAAAATTGCTCCGGGGCTTTCCCCGGGAGCCGTAAGCCCCACCCGGCGCACGGCGGGGTAAAAACCGCGTCCGCAGAGTGATGATTTTACCTAACTATACCCGCGAATATTGCCCCCGGCGCTTCGCCGGCGCGAAAATTGCTGCCGGGCTTCCCCGGCCGCCTATTCGCCGAGGTAGGCTTTTTTGACTTGCTCGTCGCCCATGAGATCCGAAGCCTTTCCGGAAAGCGAGATCGTTCCCGTCTCCAGTACATACGCCCTGTCCGCAATGGATAACGCCTTCTTCGCATTCTGCTCCACCAGCAAAACCGTCGTGCCGTCCGCCGATACCTCGCGAATGATGTGGAAAATCTCGTTCACCAATAACGGCGAAAGTCCCATCGACGGCTCGTCCATCAGTATGATCTTCGGATTCGACATCAGCGCACGTCCCATCGCCAGCATCTGCTGCTCTCCGCCCGAAAGCGTGCCCGCAATCTGCTTCTTGCGCTCCTCCAGTCGCGGAAAATGCTTGTATACATATGCAAGATTCGCGTCAAACCGCTTTTGATCGTGTAACGTGAACGCACCTAACTTCAAATTGTCATACACCGTCAGCTCTTGGAAAATTCTGCGCCCCTCCGGCACATGCGCCATGCCCAGCGACAGAATCTTGTGCGCCGGCGTCTTAACCAAATCCACACCCTCAAACGTGATACGTCCCGAACGCGGTGCCACAAGCCCCGTGATTGTGTGCAGAATGGTGGTCTTTCCGGCTCCGTTGGCTCCGATGAGCGCGATGATCTCGCCCGCGTCCACCGTAAAGGATACGCCCTTGATGGCGTTGATCATGCCGTAATATACCTGTAAATTCTCGATTTCGAGCATTGCCATAGCGTTTCCTCCTTACTCATCGTCGCCCAGGTAGGCGGTGATCACGCGCGGGTTGTTGAGTACCGCCGACGTTTCACCTTCCGCCAATACCTGCCCGAAGTTGAGCACCGTCAATTCCTCGCAGATGCCCGCCACCAGCTTCATATCGTGCTCGATGAGCAATATCGTCATATCAAACTCGCGATTGATCAAACGAATGGTGTCCATAAGCTCCGCCGTCTCGTTCGGATTCATGCCCGCCGCCGGCTCGTCCAACAAAAGAAGCTTCGGAGCGGTCGCAAGCGCACGCGCAATTTCCAGCTTTCTCTGCTTTCCGTAGGGAAGATTGCAGGCAAGCAGATTGCGCTCCTCCTTTAAGCCGAAAATGTCAAGCAGTTCCTTGGCACGGTCGCGCATGGCCGTCTCGTTCGCATAGTGACGCGGCAGGCGAAGCATACTCTGCGCCGCCGTGCAACGGTATTCCGGTCGGTGGTGCAAGCCCACCATGACGTTGCTGATGACCGTCATGTTGTTGAACAGACGGATGTTCTGGAACGTGCGCGCGATTCCCTTGTGATTGATGGTTTCCTGGTTCTTGCCGGTCAAATCCTCGCCGTCCAGATAAAACTTTCCGGCCGTGGGCTGATACACACCCGTAATCAGATTGAACACCGTCGTTTTTCCCGCGCCGTTCGGCCCGATCAGACCGTAAAGCTGCTTCTTTTCGATGGTGATATTGACGTCATACGCCGCCTTCAAACCGCCGAAGGTGATACCGAGTCCCTCGGTTTTGAGCATGGGCTCGCTCATTTACGGTCATCTCCTTTCGCGTCGTCCGCACGGGGCGTGTTGGGATTTATATCCGTCGTAAGAATCGCATCCATGTCGATTTTGGTCGGCACACGATCCCAAGCCGCTTCGTCATCCTTGAAGCGCGCCGGATCGGTCTTTTTCTTTTTCGCCGGATGCGCAAACAGCTTCGAAAGCTCTTCGCGGAAGCCTCGAAGCGCCGGGGCGTTGCTGAAAATGACCATGAAAATGAGAATCAGCGCATACACAAGGTAACGCAAAGCCGCAAGCTCCGCCGGAACGTAGCTCTGAAGCAGGTAGTTGACGATCGGGATGAGCACGGCCGCAATAATCGAGCCGGTCACGCTTCCCATGCCGCCCAACACCACCATGACCAGAATCTCGATGGAGTAGTTGTAGGAGAAGAACGAATACAAGACCGTCGCGGTGTAGTGACTGTAAATAACACCCGCGATACCCGCAAAGAAAGCGGCCAGAATAAAGACGAACAGCTTGTAGAAGGTCACGTTAATGCCCATGGCCTTGGCGGCGATCTCGTTGTCGCGGATGGCCGTTACGGCACGTCCGTGCTTGGAGCGGATGAAGTTCTGCACCAAAAAGAGCATGATAAGCGCCACGACAAGCGTCACCACATACAACATCGGACGGTTGCGGCTGTCGTACTGGACGGCCGCGGTCTGAAGTCCCATCGCGCCGCCGAACAGCTTCTGATTCTTGAAAATATTACGGACGATCTCACCGAACGCCAGCGTCACGATGGCCAAATAGTCGCCCTTCAAGCGCAGACTGGGAAGCCCGATGATAAAGCCGAACACTGCCGAAACGATACCGCCGACCAACATGGCCAAAATCAGAACGACAAGCTTGTTCGGAATCGTTTTGCTCATCGCCACGGCAAAATAGCCGCCGATGTATGCGCCGACGCACATAAATCCCGCATGTCCGAGGCTGAGCTCACCCAAAAAGCCCACGACAAGGTTCAACGAGACGGCAAGGATGATGCTGAAGCCGATCTGCGTGAACAAACGCGCATACGACATCTTTAATCCGCCGGTGAAGAACATGACAAGGCCAAGTGCCAAAATCGCAAGCACCAACAGGTAGTTGACGGAATATTTGAGCTTGAAATCCTTTTTCGCGGATTTGAAATAGTTTGCCATGCCTTACACCTTCTCTCTGATTTTCTTGCCGAGAATACCCGTCGGGCGCACGAGCAAGATCACGATGAGCAAGCTGAACTCTAACGCCGTGGTATACGGAGAGAGCACCGGAACGCTTAAGCACAGCTTTTCGATGACACCGAGAAGGATTCCGCCGAGCATCGCTCCGGGAATCGAGCCGATACCGCCGATAACGGCGGCGGTGAACGCCTTGATACCCGGCATGGCACCGAGTGTCGGTTCGGCATTCGGAATCTGCAACAGGTAGAACATACCGGCAAATGCGGCCAGTGCCGAGCCGATGGCAAAGGTCACGGTGATGATGAAGTTGACGTTGATACCCATGAGTCTTGCCGCGTCTCTGTCCTCGGAGACGGCGAGCATGGCACGTCCGGTACGGGCAAAGTTGATAAAGAGCGTCAGCGCGACCATGATGAGCGCACCGGCCACCAGCGTGACGACCGCCGAAGTGTTGATGCCGTTTTCTTTAAGGAAGGGGATGTCCGGCAGCTTCCAGCCGTCCACCGGCTTGGACTTGGACTCGAAGATGAGCTGAGCAAGACTCTGCAACAGGTAGCTGACGCCGATGGCGGTAATAAGCACGGCCAGCGGAGACGCACCGCGGAGCGGCTTGTACGCCAGCTTCTCGATGAGAACGCCCAAAACCGTGCAGACCGCGATGGAAGCGACCATGCCCACAAGCGGATTTCCGGTGGTGGTCATGGAGACGAGGATGGCATACGCGCCGACCATGATGATATCGCCGTGCGCGAAGTTCAACATTTTGGCGATGCCGTACACCATGGTGTAGCCGAGCGCGATGAGGGCATAGATACTGCCCAGGCTCAGTCCGTCAATCAATGTGATCATAGTGTTTTCTCCTACTGTTCAAATTACCCGCGTCGGATACCCGACCGCCTGTTTTGATTTTTTACGACCGGAAGTGTCTTTCCGATACGTCTTTCGCGTAAAGCGTGATAATATGCCAAAACGGCGAAAGAACTTTCGCCGAAAAAAACCAAAATACGCGCTTGCGGGAGCTTAGGAAACACGAAAGGGTCTGCCGCTGTCAGCCGACAGGCCCTTTCGCAAAATATCGGAAACGTCCGAAAGCTTACTTGTTGAGCTCAACGATGACCGGGATCTTGTTGCAGGCGCCGCTTGCGTCCCACGTCATGGTGCCGGTAACACCGGTGTAGCTGAAGTCCTCGGCGGTAACGACGGGAACGAGCGTGTCGCAGAGGGTGGAAGCGTCGATAGTGACATCGTTCACACCGGCCTTCTTCATAGCTTCGAAGATGACCATAACGGCATCATAGCCGTCGGCGGCGAACTGGTCGGGCTTCTTGTTGTACTTGGCTTCATAAGCCTCGACGAAGCTCTTGACGTTGGCTTCTTCGCTGTTCACGTCGAACGGCGTAATGTAGCGGATGAGGTTGGTAACGGTGTCATTGATCTGATCGGCGATGCCGTCAAGACCGTCGCAGCCGAACAGAACGGCTGTGCTGCCCTTGGCAACAGCTGCCTTGGCAACAAGACCTGCCTCGGTGTAGTAGAACGGAAGGAAGATAACGTCGCAGTCCTTGAGGGCTTCGATCTGGGTGGAGAAGTCCTTCTTGTTCTCGGCGTCGAAGGTCTGAACGAGGTATTCCTTGCCGAGGTTCTTCATTTCGCCCTCAAAGGCTTCGTAGATACCGGTGGAATAGGGATCGCTGGTGTCATAGATAACGCCGACGGTTTCATAGTTTGCGCAGATCTCCTGTGCGGCCAAAATACCCTGGTCGGGGTCGCCGAAGCAAACGCGGAAAGCGTTGGTGCCGGTTTCGATGACGTTGGCGGCGGAAGCCGAAGGAGTGATGAAGAACAGGTTATCCTGTGCGGCCTTGGTGCCGAAGGAAGCGCAGGCGCCGGAAGTTACGGAGCCCAAAGAAACCTGCATACCGGCCTCATAGAGCATATCGTAGCCGGAAGCGGCATCGGCGGCGGCGGCCTTATCGTCCTTCATGTCGAGCTTGAAGTTGACACCGTTGAGACCGCCGTTAGCGTTGATCTCTTCGATGGCAAGGGTAGCGCCCTCTTGGACGGAGATACCGTAGCTGGAGTTGTCGCCGGTGAGCGGGCCGGTGCAGCCGATCACATATTCGGTATTGTCGGCGGTATAGGAATCGCCGGAAACATTGTTACCGTCGTTGTTGTCATTGCAGGCGGCAAGGGTCAGAGCGGCACTTGCGGCAAGCAGAGCGGCTAAGAGCTTTTTCATAGAAAATTCCTCCAATTATTTCTGCGCGTGGCGCAGTGAGAATCGGCATAATTTATAACGATTATACCATAGGTTATATATTACACGCATTTTTCGTGTTTGTCAAGTGGTTCGATGAAAATTATACATTTTCATGCAAGGTTTTTGCTTATATTCATGCTTTTTTGTATATTTTCCATGTGCCCCCCGGCGCGGCGAAGCGCCGCTCTGCGGGGAAAAATGCGGCACTGCTTCCATGCCGCGCCGCATTTTTATTCTCTACTCTTCCTCAAATTCCACTTCGGTGATGGTTACATTGTCCAAATAGAATCCCACACCCGTGTCTCCCATCGGATTGGTGTAAATGCCGATGCGGTCGTCACTGCGAATGTCGCTGTTTTCATCCACCGTGAAAGTAATCTCCGTGTGCGTCAGGTTTTTCGTGAGGTACACCTGCTTGACAAGGTGATCTTTCGGACTGTTGGCGGTATCGGAATATTGGATGTTGCATATGATGACCGCCTTGGTGTCCTTCGGAATGTCTTCCTCGTTCGTGCCGATGGAGGCCAACTTGTGGTCAAACGACAGTCTGTAAGTCGTGCCAGGCGTAAAGCGCACCTTCTGCCATGCGTACAGCCAGATTTTTTCGTCGTTTTTCGGCATGACCTTTAACATATGGTTTCCGGGATTTTCCGCGTCCTCGACAATGGAATAGTTCCCGGGCGAAGTGAATCCGCCCTCTCCCTCAAAGTCGCCGTTGACCAATGTGATCGGCCCCGTCGTCTCCTCGACTTTATCCTCTTCCGTTTCCACATAGTCGGGATCTTCGACAAAGCGGATGTAATCGAGATGCATTTCGCCCACCGAGTTGAACGGGTCGAAGCGCAGCTTGGTGATTCGTCCGTTCCACGCTTCAAGCGCACTCAAATCGACGGTAAATTCGCGCCACTCGTCACCGGTGGAATAGCTGTCGCCCAAGAAGAACTTGACCGACTTGTCCTCGCTCCAGCTTCCGCTTAATTCCGTGGCAAAGAACAGCTGAATCCAGTTGGTTTTGCTTTCTGAATGCTCGTAGCGAACGCGGATGGTCACCGCCTTGTATTTTTTCGCGACAAACGGCTCGGTAAAGGCGGTGAACATCATCGGGTCGGTGCCGCCCTTTTCTTTGTTGGACAGCACGAGATAGCCGTCGGGATGAACGGACAGCGCGGTGTTGGAGGAATTCCAGCCGCCCAAATAGCCCGGCACGTTAAATTCCCAGGCGGTATCCGAAACGCTGTCGTACATGCCCTTAAATTCGGGTACGTCGATGCGCACGCCGTCCTTTTCGGTATAGCTGTACTCATAGTTCAATGCTTCGGCCAACACCCCAAACGGTATGGCGGGCAGACCATCGATCTCCGGAATCACATAGGGGAGCTTTTCGGTCTTTCCGTTGGCAACATAAGTATCGCTTCCGACCGTGAAACTTACCGACGTGCCGTTGCCGTTTACGGTGAGCGTCTTACTCTTTTTATCCCATTCGACATACGAATCGAGCTTGTATTCCAATCCGAGCGTCAGATCGAAGGGAACCAGAATATCGCCGTTTTCGGCTTCGACGGGGGCTAAATTCGTGTCGAACTTTAAGCCGTTGACGTTCAGCTTTTTGACAAGTCCGACGTCCTTTTTGCCCAATATTTCGACCTTTTGCAGAATGCACTCCTTGCCCTCGCCCTCGCTTTGGATGGGGTCAACGTACAGACCGGTCAACAGCCCCGTCCACGACGCATGCTTCGACACATCGAAGGTGAGCGTGTTGAAGCCTTCCTCGGTGGCGGTGGCGGTCAGCCATTTGTTCTGATTGTAGGTGTTGTCCTCGGAGGTCTTGAAATACAGCTCGACCACGCTGTTCTGCGGCACTTTTAAGGTCACGCGGACAGAGGATACCTTGCTCGTGTTTATCTTGTTGCCGAACACTTCCAGCGTATAGCGCGGGTCGTTGTTCGCACCGATACCGCGGAAGCCCTCGGCGGTAAATTCCGCTTCCTTGAGGTTACTGCGAACACCGGAGTTTTCGTCGGTCGCATCCACCGTAAACAGTACCTCTTTTTCGGAGGTCTTGCTGACGTAGCCCTGACGCATGAGAGCTGCGTGCTCCGACGGATACATGCGGTTGATGCGGCGCTTTTGCGCGTCGGTCGGAACGGCGTTTAAAGCTTCATCGGCCTTTTCGTCGGTGTACGTTTCGCGTAAGATATCCAGATAGCCGAAGCCGCCGTTGTCTTTGCAGGGATTGATGTACGTTCCCTCACCGAACTCGTTCCAGGTGGAAATCATGACGGTGTTGTGCTTATAGCTTTCCGCTTCCTCGGCGTACTGCGGCAAAAATTCGTCGCGTATCCAGTTGTTGACCTTGCGGTAATCCTCCATGGTCATGAGCGGATAGCGTTCGTCCAACCAACCGATACTGCGGAAGCCGACCGAAACGGTGGGGACGGTGAAGGTCGCGGTATCCTTGGCCTGATATTCGTTCGCGGTGATGTTGGTGCGAGCACTTGAACCGGACGAGCCGAAATGATAGTTGTAACTTGCGTCCACCCCGACCGAAGCTTCCTCGGTCTTGGAAAGGCCGGACGAACAGGACATATACAGAATGCCGTCGTAGCCGATCTCTTTGGCGGCTTCTTCCAACATATCGAGCGCCGCTTTTACGTTTTCGAGCGAGCCGAGCGCCCCATAGGTGTTCGCAAAATGAGAAAGTCCGAACATGCAGACCACGGCCTTGTTGTCGATACGCATATAGCGTTCGTCCTTGAGATAATGCTCCACGATGTAGGGAACATTGTATTTCTCCCAAGCCTCCAACGACGTGGGCTTTTGGCTGTTGGCAAATTCAAGCAACAGCGCATAGCTCATGTAATCGCTGTATTCGGCGTTTTTGTAGCCTTCGTGCAGATGGGTGTCGTGTACCTGTCCCTTGATGTAGTCATTGCCGAACGAGAACCAGCAAAATGCCTGAAAATCGATGCCGTGCTCGACCATGTATTTGATCTCCCAGTCGGCGGTTTCGGGGTTGCCCTCGTCGTAATAGCCCATGTACGGCTCATCGTAGGGGGTGATGGTCTCCCAACCGTATTGCAGACCCTCCGTCCACAGGGAGCAGACGTTGATGCCGACGTTGTACTTTTCCTCGCCGACGGGCTTGACGGGCTCGGGGACATAATCGTCGTGCTTCACCTTGCGGAACACGCGAAATTCGTCGAGCTTAAGCTCTCCGTTTCCGTCGTTGCTTACGGAAAGCGAATCCACACCGGTCGCGTTACCAACAAACGGAACGGTCGCGATCTTGCGTCCGTTGAGCTTGAACAGCACTTCCATGGCGTCGGTATCCGTCTCGAAGCGAAAATCGTACCACAGTCCGTCGTAGTATTCGTACACGCTCTCTCCGTTGACAACGATATTTTTGCCGTCGGTTTTTAAGGAAACGACCTCGCTCGTTCCGTCGAACAGCGAAAGCGCAAGATGCGTATCCCGATTCAAAAAGACTGTCGTTTCGGCGATGACCGTTCCGGACACCTTGTCAAAGTTACGCACGGCACGCCCCGAAGCGGGAACATGCAATTCTCCGTCGGAGACGAACGAGCCGTCGTGCTGCCAACGGTAGGCACTTTCGCCGTCGGCTATGTATTTGAAATCGTCGTACAGCGCGTAGTTGACATAGGTATACGAAGAAAGCACCTGAAAAGAGGCCATGCCCTTTTCGGTCGAACCGTAGCGAAGCGCGCAGACATTGGCATCTTCGCCGTTCAAAATGAGCGCACCGGTGTGGGAGAACGTCCGACCGTCGCAAATCAGCGAAGTCGTACTGCGGGCGTTATCGAGATCAATCTCGGCGCGTAGGACATACTGTGCGTCGGAAGCTTGTCCGAGATTTGTCATATTGCCGTCGGTGCCCGAATACTGCCACGCGCCGTCCTTGACCTCAAGGCGGTAGATCGGGTTTCCGTCTTCGTTGTTCAGTGCGATGTAGAAGCCCTCGGCGGTGTGGAGCTCGAACTTGGTTTCAATCTGAAGCTTGCCTGTCGTGATTTTATTGAACAGGCGCGTCAGCGTGACTTCTTCCTCCTCGCTTTGGTCTTTGAGCAGGGACAGATTGATTTTGTAGTCGGTGGAGGGAACACCGCCGCGGTTATCGACGCTCCAACCGGAGGGCGTACCGTTTTTGCCGCCGCTCACGCCGAAATTGCTTGTGAGATTCAAGCGATACGCATCGTCATCGGAAATTTTGTCGAGCGTCTTGGACAGTCGGTTTTCGGGGAGCGCGACGCGATTGATGACGGCGGCCGCTTCGGCGCGGGTGATGTTGTTTTCGGGGTAAAAATTCCCGTAGCTGTCCGAGCCCATGACCACGCCTGCGCGGTAGAGCGTAAGAAGCGCGTCGTGATAGGGCTTGCTTTCCGACACGTCGGGAATAGAGCCGACCTCGTTTTGCGCGGTGAAGTAGCCGTCGGGCATGGCACTTTCGAACAGCGTCGCGACTTCCTTGCGGGCGGCGGGACGGTCGAAATCGTCAAACTGTCTTTCGGTCAAAAAGCCCTTGGAAACAGCGTAGTTTACATATTTTTGATACCATTCTCCGTCGCTTTCGGGAATGGTTTCGTTGGCATGGAGCGCATAGGCGCGGGCGGCCATGGTGACGGCTTCGCCGACGGTGACGTTGCCCTCGGGGTCGAACAAGCTTCCGCCGACACCGTTCATGAGCCCTAGTTCATATGTGTTTTTAATCTCGTCGGCGTACCATTCATCGGTCGGCACGTCGGAGAAAAGCGAATCCGCGTAGGTGTTCACTCTTTGGAAGGCGGCGCTTGCCGAAAGTCCCAAAAGAGCCGCCAACACGACGGAAAGCAGTACCTTTTTGTTTAAAAGCATACAAACGATTCTCCTTTTCGGTAAAATTTGAGTGATTTTGCCTATTATCTTTATTGTAAACCATTGACATCGTAATTACAATGATATATAATACTGTAAAAGAGAGAAAATTGATATATCCTACTATCCGAGAAGAAGAAAGCAAGGAGAAAAAACGAATGAAGATACTGAACGTGGGTGTGGACAAGCGGGAAAACAGCCGATTTATAACGGATCGATTGCTTCCCGACGGAGATTATTCGTTTATTCTGTTCAAATCGCCGTCGGTGGTTTTAATTGATACTTCGTATGTCGAAGCGAAAAGCGGCACGTTTCTGTTTGCCGACAAGAGTGCGCGGCAATACTATCGTCCGACGGACGGGGCGGAGTTTCTGCACGATTTCATCACGCTTCATCCGGAAACGCCCGAGGAAAAGAAGCTTGCGGCCGCGATTCCTGTGTTTCGGCTGTTCGAAGCGTATGCGCCCGAGCAGGTGTCGGCGGCGCTTGAGGACATACGGCGCGAGCAAAATTCCAACAATCGGTACAAATGGCAGATTCTGCCGTATCTGTGCGATATTTTTCTGTACCGCGTGTTAGCGGATCTGTCCCTGTAACAAGATCCCCCGCACGGCGGCACACATTCCGAACGCTTAAACCGATTGCGGGGGGAGATATACCGTCGGCCGGGGGACTTGTGGACGGTGGAAAGCATGAGTCGGGCGGCGCATTTGAGCGCGTCGTATTTTCAGTTTCTGTACAAGCAATATTTCGGCACGTCGTGCATGGAGGATGTGATCTGCGCGCGCATGGAGCTGGCGAAGGATTTATTGAAACACACGGACATGAAGGTGAGTGCGATTGCCGAGCAATGCGGCTATCGGAATGTTGAGCATTTTATTCGGCAATTCGGGGCGCGCAACGGCGGCAAAGCGCCATTACAGTTTTGTCCCCGCAGGGGACATCAGGCGTAAGCCCGAATATATCTCCCTGCAAGGGCGGCGAGTCATACTTTTTCGTTGCGACGAAAAAGTACCAAAAAGGCGCTAAGAGGGTTGCGACCCTCTTAACTCCCGGGGACGGTTCAAAACTCACGACGTTGCACTTGCCGAAAACACGCGGGTAGAAACTTAACCTTTTGTACGGATTATGTCGCGAAAATTGGAGCGGCGCTTCGCCGCCCGCATGCTATGTTTTGAACCGGTGCGAGGGGCATAGGCTACATCTAACGCAAGATCGATACATTGCGCGGAAAGGACATAGGTACTGCAAGCTTAACAGTAGCGAAATTTGATGAAACGGATAGTGTAGTGGCAATATTTGGTTTGATAAAACGATTTAGTATACTGTTTCTATCCAAAAACCGCAAAATTCGCACTTACCATGGGCTTCCTTGTGTAAAGAGAGCCGTTTAGAGAGTGCGAATTTCAAGGTCTTTTGCGCTGAGCCGAGAGTCCCATTGGACGAACGGCGGAGTAAAAACACGCGGACGGAAACTTCAAAATTATATCGGCATTCGGACGCGAAATTTGCTGCCGGGCTTTCCCGGCACGAAAATTGCTGCGGTGCTTCGCCGTTCTCTCCCTCAGTCAGCAGAGCTGTTTAGAGAGTGCGAATTTCAAAGAGTTTTAAGCTGCGCCCGACTTACCGATGAGTTTCGGCGGTGGCGTTTATGCCGCCGAAACGGAGTAAAAACACGCGGACGAAAACTTCAAAATTATATCGGCATTCGGACGCGAAAATTGCTGCCGGGCTTTCCCGGCGCGAAAATTGGAGCGCGGCTTCCGCGCCGCCCGTCAAAATGCTTGACAATCCGCCCCAAAGAGAGTATACTATAAAAAACGCCGCATCGGCACCTTGATGTGCCGTCGGGAAAGGAGTCCGTTTATGCCCTCATACGATTATCTGATCGTCGGTGCCGGTCTGTTCGGCGCGGTATTTGCCCACGAAATGACCGAGCGCGGAAAGAAGTGCTTGGTCATCGACCGCCGCGCGCACATCGGCGGGAACATCTACACGGAAGAGATCGAACATATACAGGTACACAAATACGGTGCGCATATTTTTCACACCGACAGCAAGGAAATATGGGACTATATGGGGCAGTTCGCCACCTTCAACCGCTATACCAATGCCCCGGTTGCCCGCTACGGCGACGAGATCTACAATCTTCCTTTTAATATGAATACGTTCTCCAAGCTGTGGGGCGTCAAAACGCCGGACGAAGCGCGCGCCGTACTTGCCGAGCAAACACGCGAAGCTCCGAAAGAACCGCGCAATCTGGAGGAGCACGCTTTATCTATGGTCGGGCGGGACATTTACACAAAGTTGGTAAAGGATTACACCGAAAAGCAGTGGGGACGGCCGTGTAATGAGCTTCCGTCCTTCATCATAAAGCGTCTTCCGGTGCGCTTTACCTACGACAACAACTATTTCAACGACCCCTATCAGGGCATCCCCGTCGGCGGATACACGCGCATCATCGAGCAAATGCTTGCGGGCTCGGAGGTTCGTTTGAACACGGACTTCTTTGCCGACCGAAGTGCGCTTGAGTCCTCGGCCGAAAGGATTGTTTACACCGGACGTATTGACGAATACTTCAACAAATGCTATGGGACGCTTGCCTATCGGTCGTTGGAATTCAAGGAAAAATTGCTGCACACCGACAATTTTCAGGGCAACGCGGTTGTCAATTACACGGGGCACGAGGTGCCGTACACGCGCATCATCGAGCACAAGCACTTCGAGTTTGCCTGTCGGATGGGATCCGCCCCGGGCGTCACGGTCATCACGGAGGAATATCCGCTCGAATGGCACGAGGGCTTAGAGCCGTATTATCCGTTAAACGATGCGGCCAACACGGCGTTATACGAAAAGTACCGTGCGCTTGCCGAAAAAACGCCGCGTGTCATATTCGGCGGCCGTTTGGGTTCCTACGCCTACGCGGACATGGACGACACCGTTGCCGCCGCCCGCGCGGCGGCGAAAGCGCCGCTGCAAAATTCGCGGGCAAATTTAGGCTAAACCGTAAATTTTCGTCCGCGTGTTTCTACCCCGCCGTTCGTCCATAGGGACTCCCGGCTCAGCGCAAATGACCTTGAAATTGGCTCCCTAACGGCGAAAGCGCCGCTGCAAAATTCGCGGACAAATTTAGGTTAAACCGTAAAGTTTTCGTCCGCGTGTTTCTACCCCGTTTCGGCGGCATAAACGCCACCGCCGAAACTCAAATGATATTCGGGCTTATTCCGGTTGTGGCGCGGAAGCGTCTAAAGGGAACGGGACAGCGGCTTTTGCCTCTGTCCCGTTCCCTTTAGTTTTACTTTATGCAGTTCAAAAGCCCTTCGCGCAAGCGCATGACGTTAATCGTCTCGCTTCGGTCGAAGCTCGGCTCTCCGCTCTCATAGAATCGCAGAATGTCCGCAATCAGACCCCCGAAAGTGTCCGACTGCACAACCGAATGGCGCTCCTTGCCGTCCTGCATCTCGCCGCATACGGCGAACGGAAGCGAACGCGCATAGACCATGGTCGCCGTGGCGCCTTTCGCAAATTCGGCACGGAACACACACTGTGCGCCCTGCGTATGCGCTTCAAAGCGGACGGGCTCGTCCTTCACCAGCTTGATGACCATTTCCGTCTGATGGATGATATATTCCGGCGCATTGGAGCCGCCGCCGCAGGTGATCACGTTTTTGCAGCCCTTCAGCTCGTCCAATTCGGTTGCGTACCGAAGCGCCGACGAGGTGAACAGCGGCGTGTGATACTTTTCGGCAAGCGCGAAGATTTTAAGCGCCGTCTCGGTATCGGGCGCAAAGGTTTTGTCGATATAGGTCGGCTTTCCGTAGGGAAGCACCGCCTCGGCAAAGGCCAAATGCGTTTCGGGATTCGACGGGGCAAGCACCAGAATACAGTCGCTCTTTTCGCAAAGCTCCTCGATCGTTTCGCATTTCGTCACGCCGAAATCCTTGCACCATTCATCCGTCGTGCGGCCGTCGGGCGCGTTTTCCGTCGCATAGGCATAGGCGACCGTGTAGTCGAGCCCCGCCTTTTCGTTGGCGGCCTTTATCCAACCGGGATAGTTGTTGGCGTGCCATTCATCGATTCGATAATCGACAAATCCGATCTTTTTCATTTTATTTTACCTCAAGCTCGCGGGAGATGTCGGCCGAAGCATACAGACGGTCGAGAAGCTTGGCGCTTTCGAGAATGTGGTCGATGTTGCTGCGGGTCTTTTCGCCGCTGCGGATGGAATCGAGGAACGCTCTGTCCTCGCAGACGTACATGTTCGGGATATCGTATTCGGGATTTTCCGTTTCGAGAGTTTCACCGTCGC
>CAZYFX010000007.1:0-1985 GCA_964646725.1 uncultured Oscillospiraceae bacterium | reverse complement strand
GAACTCGAACAGCTTGCCGTAGGTCAGACGCGCGCCGCCCTTATCGCCCAAAAAGTCGATGTACATATCGCTCTTGTTGAGGTTCTGTGCCCATGCGCCGTTGAAGGAAATGCTGGCCTTGTCGGTACGGATATAGCCGGTGATGAAATCGTCCACGTCGTTGGTTCCGTTTTCCACGTCCTTGGTGTCCTCTGCCCACATGTAGCCGGCGGGGTACTTATAGGACTTCATATCGGTCGCCATTTTGTTGTAAGCGTCGCAGGTGACGGTGGTCAGCTTCGCGTCGCCCAGAATGTAGAGGATGAGGTCGAGGAAGTGAATACCCCAGTCGATGAGCACGCCGCCGCCGGACTGTTCCTTGGTCGTGAACGCGCCGCCGAGGCCGGGGATGGAGCGGAACGAACGGAACGAGCAGTAGACGTGATAAATCTCGCCGAACTTGCCTTCCTTGTTCATCTGCGCCAATTTCTCGACCGAACGATGGTAGCGGTTGCACACGCCGATGTTGAGGATCTTGCCTGCCTTGTCGGCGGCCTGCTTCATTTCGAGGGACAGCGGATAATTGATGGTGATGGGCTTTTCGCACAACACGTTCTTCCCGGCAGCCAAAGCGTCCATGGTAACGGTGTAGTGTGCGTAGTTCGGGGTCAGAACGAACACCGTCTCGACCTCGGGGTCAGCAAGTGCTTCCTTATAGTCGGTGATGACGTTTTCGATCTTGGGATACTTTTCCTTTTTCTGCTCTGCCTTTTCGCGAATGAGGTCGCAGGCATATTTGATACGGACGTCCTCCATTCCGCTGAGGGCGGGGAAATGGGCGGCGTCGGAGATACGGCCGCAGCCGATGACAGCTACTACATGCATGATATTGCTTCCTTTCTGTTTGTTGTTGTATGATTTTGGAGTATTTGCATTCTTTGACAGTACCATTATAGCAATATTTGTGCGGGTTGTCAAGATGTTTTCGGGCGAATTTTGCGGCAAGGCATCGCTGGCGGTTGTTTTTGCGGCCGATGTGTACGCGGCTCGTTTCGTGATAAATGACAAATATTCGTTGCTCCGTGAAGATCTGTCTGTAGAGTATTATTTTGTTTACATATAGCTCAAACAAAAGCTACGATTTCCCTGCATTTTTTCGACTCCCGCTCTTGACAAACCCCGCAGCTTTTCGATATAATATAGTATATTTTACTGTAATAAAGCGGTATGCAACATATATAGAAGAGAGGTTTTCTCCATGATCAAGGTTACCAAATTCGGCGGCAGTTCGCTTGCCGATTCCGAGCAGTTCAAAAAAGTCGGCGCCATCATCCGAGCGGACAAGGCGCGTCGCTATGTGGTTCCTTCCGCACCCGGCAAGCGCTTCAAGGATGATATCAAAATCACCGATATGCTTTACGCCTGCTACGAGGAGACCACCCGCAACGGCGAAATTTCGCCGCTCTTCGAAAAGATCAAGGCGCGCTACAACGAGATCATTTCCGACCTTGGGCTGTCCGTCAGTCTCGAAAAGGAATACGCCGCCATCGAGCGCAGCTTTGTGGCGCGTGTCGGACGCGATTATGCTGCCAGCCGCGGCGAATACCTCAACGGTCGCATCATGGCCGCTTATCTGGGCTTCGATTTCATCGACGCCGCCGAGGTCATCTTTTTCAACAACGACGGCTCTTATGACGCCGAAAAGACCAACGCCGTGCTGTCCGAGCGCTTAAAGGACAGTGAATACGCCGTCATTCCCGGCTTCTACGGCATCATGCCCAACGACACCGTCAAAACCTTCTCGCGCGGCGGCTCGGATATCACGGGCGCGATCGTGGCGCGCGCGGCAAGTGCGGACGAATACGAAAACTGGACGGACGTGTCGGGTGTGCTCATCGCCGATCCGCGGATCGTGGACAATCCCAAGCCCATTCCCGTTATCACCTACCGTGAGCTTCGCGAGCTGTCCTACATGGGCGCGACGGTGCTTCACGAGGACGCCATCT
>CAZYFX010000006.1:0-32691 GCA_964646725.1 uncultured Oscillospiraceae bacterium | reverse complement strand
AACGCTGGCCGACGATTTTGCCGCCATGATAAGCGATATCCGCGCCGAAGGCACCGATCGACTGATCATCGATCTGCGCGACAACGGCGGCGGCTCACTGGAGCTTGCCACGAAAATGGCCGAGCTGTTCACCGAAAGCGGCGACGTTCTCTACTATATGAATAATCGCGCACTGGAGCAGCCCGAGGCGGTCATTTCCGACAATCCGCAGAAAGCGGAATTCAAGTCCATTTCGGTACTGGTCAACGAAAACACCGCCAGCGCCGCCGAGCTGATGGCCAGCATCTTACGCAATCACGCCGACGCCGTGCTTGTCGGAAAAACCACCTACGGCAAGGCACTCGGTCAAAACGTCTTTAACTTCGTTTCGGGCAGCTACATCACCATCACCACCTATGAAGTGTTGGATGCCAACGGCGAAAGCTACAACGGTGAGGGGCTGGTGCCCGATCTTATCTTGGACAACGTGGAATGTCTGTCCGAATTTCCGACCGATCTGCCCGTTTTCAACCACGAAAACTACAAGACCATCGTATACGGCGAATACAGCGACGCTTGTCTTGCACTCGAAAAACGTTTGGAACTCATAGGCTATCTGCGCGAAGATAAGGTCGATGGCATATGGGACGACGCAACCGCGCTCGCCATCCGCGTTTTCCGCACCAAGCTGAGCATCGAATCCGATTCACAGGCGCTGTTGGACGACAAGACCGTCACCCGCATCACCGACGTCATCAACAATCTGAAAGACGATACCTATTACGAGGACAGCCAGCTCGACGTGGCACTCATCTATCACTCCTCGCTTTCCCAGGCCAAGCGTATGCTGCCCGAAAAGGAAGCACTCGCCAAAGAGCAGAAAGCACTCATCGACGAGAACAACGCCCGTTTGGAAGCCTTGGCCGACGCCGAGGGTTAAAATCGGCGAAACCGTTCGAAACCACAACCGTCCGTTACGATCACGGACTTCTAACATAACTTCGGAGGAACTCAACCATGGATGAAATCACCAAGGCGCCCAGTATTACACAGGTGGAAATATCCACAGAAGTGCGACGCTCGTTTATCGACTACGCCATGAGCGTTATCGTCGATCGCGCCCTGCCCGACGTGCGCGACGGCTTAAAGCCTGTCCACCGCCGTATTCTCTTTGCCATGAGCAAGGACGGACTTACCTACAACCAGCCCTTCCGCAAATCCGCCACCACCGTCGGTAACGTGCTCGGTCACTACCATCCGCACGGTGACGCTTCGGTCTACGATGCACTCGTACGTTTGGCACAACCCTTTTCCATGCGTTATCCGCTGGTAGAGGGGCACGGAAACTTCGGTAACATCGACGGTGACCCGCCTGCCGCTTACCGTTACACCGAAGCGCGTATGGCTCGTCTTGCGGACGAGATGCTTGCCGATATTGACAAGGACGTCGTGGATTTCATTCCCAACTTCGACAACAAATTAAAGGAGCCGACCGTGCTCCCCGCACGTTTTCCGAATCTGCTTGTCAACGGCTCGATCGGTATCGCCGTCGGAATGGCGACCAACATTCCGCCGCACAACATGAACGAGGTCATCGACGGCGTGATCCATTTGATGTATCATCCCGACTGCGACATTCCGGAGCTCATGAATTTCATCAAGGGGCCGGACTTCCCGACCTACGGTACCATTCACGGAACCTCCGGCATTTACGAAGCGTACATGACCGGTCGCGGAAAAATCTACGTTCGTGCCAAGACCGAATTTGAGGAAAAGAACGGCCGAACTTCCATCATCGTCAGCGAGATTCCCTACCAGGTCAACAAAACGACGCTGATCGAAAACATGGCAAACTTAGTCAACGACAAGCGCATCGAGGGCATTTCCGCCATTCGCGACGAATCGGGACGCGCCGGTATGCGTATCGTCATTGAAGTCAAGCGCGAGGCCAATCCCAATGTCGTTTTGAATCTGCTGTTCAAATATACCCAGCTTCAGGACACTTTTGCCGTCAATATGCTGGCTCTTGTCAACGGTGAGCCGAAAACGCTCAACTTAAAGCAGGTGCTTCGTCATTACATCAATCATCAGATGGAAGTCGTGGAGCGCCGCATCCGCTACGATTTGGACAAGGCCAAGGCGCGTGCGCACATCGTCGAGGGCTTGAAGATCGCCATCGACAACATCGACGAGGTCATCAAGATTATCCGCTTCACCCCCGGCGGCATTCCCGAGGTCAAAGCAAAGCTCATCGAACGCTTCGATTTGACCGAAATCCAAGCCAACGAGATCGTGCAAATGCCTCTCGGCCGTCTGTCCGGCTTGGAAATCGACAAGCTGCTTGAGGAATTGGACGCACTCCATGCCAAGATCGAGGAGCTGACCGAAATATTGGCAGATGACAACAAAATTCACGACATTCTGCGCGACGAGCTTCTGGAAACCAAAAAGCGCTACGGTGACGAGCGCCGCACACGCATCGAAGCCGTGGCGAACGAGATCGTTTTGGAGGATCTCATCGAGCGCAAGGACTGCGTGATCACCATTTCGCATCACGGCTATATCAAGCGTATGCCGGTCGATACCTACACCGCCCAAAAGCGCGGCGGCAAGGGCATTACCGCCATGAATACCAAGGAAGAGGACTTTGTTCAGAACGTCTTTATCGCCAACAGCCACCACTATATCATGATGTTCTCCAATTTCGGCAAAGTGTTTGTCAAAAAAGCCTACGAGCTGCCGGAAGCTTCGCGTACCTCCAAGGGAACGAACCTTGTCAATCTGGTGGAGCTTGCGCCCGGCGAACAGATCACGGCTTATGTGCCGCTTGAATCGTTGACCGAGGAAAACCTGTACTTAACCATGGTCACCAAATACGGCGTCATCAAGCGCACCTCGCTCGAACTGTACAAAAACATTCGCCGCGCGGGGCTCATTGCCATCAATCTCGATGCAGAGGACGAGCTTCTGTACGTCCTCAAGACCGACGGAAGCTGTAACATGCTGCTTGCCACCCACAACGGCTTGTCCGTTTACTTCGATGAAAACGACGCACGTCCGTTGGGACGCGGTGCTCACGGCGTAAAAGCCATTACCCTGTCCGAGGGCGATTTCGTGGTCGGCGCGGTTGCCTGCAACCCGAACGACGAACGCAAGGTGCTCACCGTGACCGAAAACGGACTCGGAAAACGCACCGAGCTTTCCGAATTTTCGCTCCACAATCGCGGCGGTAAGGGCATGAAGTGCCACAATCTGACCGAAAAGACGGGACTTCTCAACGGCGTGGCGCTGGTAAGCGACGACGATGACGTCATGCTCATCACCAACACCGGTACCATCATCCGTACTCATGTGGACGAAATCTCCGTGATCGGACGTACCGCCTCGGGCGTTCGCGTGATGCGCACCGGCGAGGATGTGCAGATCACCAACTTCACCGTTGTCGAAAAGAGCGAGGAACAGGAATCGCTCGACGAGCCGAATGAGGACGGAAAAGGAGTCGAAGCGGTCGAAGCGACCGACGGTACGGACGCCGACCAAACCGACGAAATATCCGAATAAGAATGACGGTCTACCGTTACGATAAGCTTTCTTCCCACACAAGCGCGGACACCGATCGCATGATCCTTGCCTCTCTGGAGCGGTATGCGAAAGAACGGGGGAGCACTTTTCTCCCCTGCTCCGTTCGACGCACACTTTACGGCAAACCGTTTCTTCCGAACGGTTATCCGCACGTCGGCGTGACGCACACAAACGACGAGGTGTTCATCGCCTTGGACGAAGTGCCGTTCGGGATAGACTGCGAAAAAAGAGGACGCACCGCCGTTCATATGAGCTCGATTGCGCGACGTTTTTTCACGGACGGTGAACAAAAACTTCTCGAACGGGCCGTCCTCGACGAACGGGCCAATGTGTTCTTGACGCTGTGGGTCAAAAAGGAAGCGTTTGTCAAGGCATTCGGACGCGGCATCGGTGCCATGCCGAAAGCCGACACACAAAAAGCGGCGGGACGTTATATCGACCGTTCCGACGAAAAAAATCTTCTATTTGTTTACTATCCGACAGCCGAGGAGTTTGAAGCTTGGCGAGAGATATCGGAAACGGAGAACAGAGCATGAAAAATCAAATTCCGGAATACGGAAAAAGCATTCGCAGCTATTGCGAAGCCGAGCCGCAGGACGGCCTTCTCGACATCACCGAGGCGTTTCAAAAAGCGCTTGACGACAAAGAAAACACGCTGTTGACTCTGCCCGCCGGGAACTTCATTCTTCGGAAACGGCTTTGCTTACGTTCCGATCTGTTTATCGACGCACATCCCCATGCCGAGATCGAATTTTGCGGTCTGGACGGCGAAGACGGTGTGCGGAGCTTACACATTCGCGGCGGTCTGTGGCGCTTGCTCGGCCGAACCGACGGAACAAGTGCCTTTGAATTTTCCAACGGCGCTCACCTGCTTTTGGAAAACATGAAACTTGATATCGGTACCGGTATCGGCTTTGTTCTGGCGGGCGGAAAGGATATCCGCATCGAGCGCTGTACCCTTTTTGCATGCAGCACGGAGTACGATGTCAGCACCGGTATATTGGTTGCCGGAACGTTGGAAAAGGTGCGCATCGGTGCGCTTACCGCACGCGGCTGTGGTATGTGCATGGAGATCTCCCCCGAATCGGTGCTGAAAAACACCGTACTTTACGGCTTGGACGGCGAGGACTGTCAATACCTCATCTATGCCATTCGCGCATCTCTCGACGAAATGCTTTTGGAGCACCTATGCGGCTGTGCGCACACGGCGGCGATCCATCTGGAGGACTGCACCGTCGGAAGCTTGAACGTGCGCGACGCGGAACTGCACAACGGCTTTTTCGAATTCGTCGGCAACCGCACGGAGCATGTCCGCATCGAACGCTTTCGCCGTCGGTACGATTTGGACAAAAACGCCGCCACCCATCCGAGCTTTCGCATAAGCGGCGAGACTTGTTTGCTTCGCGCGGATGTCGTATCGCTCGATTCGATCCTTCGCACCCAAAAGCTGTGCCCGTCGGTAAAGCTGAACGTCGCACGACGCTCTTATCCGCTCCTTCAGCCGGACATGCCGTTCGTTTACGCTTACGAAGCCTTTCTTTCGAGCACGGACAGCTATATCATGCCGTCGGGAAGCTTCGAATGCCTGGATATCACGCCCCTCATGTCGGGCAAACCGTCCCGAAAGGATTAAAAATATGTGGTACACCTCCGAATTTGACAATTACGAGCTTTTGGATACCTCCGACGGTGAACGGCTCGAACGCTGGGGCGATGTTCTTCTCATCCGTCCCGATCCGCAGATTTTATGGAAAAACGTGCGGCGCTCCCCTCTTTGGAGCAAGGCAAACGCCCACTATCACCGCTCGACCAAAGGCGGCGGCGCGTGGGACATCCGTTCGCTCGACAACGATCTTTTGAACAAGGGCTGGCGCATCGACCGCAAGGGGCTGTCCTTCTGTGTGCGTCCGACCGGCTTCAAGCACACGGGCGTTTTCCCCGAGCAGGCGGTCAACTGGGATTTTGTCACCGAAAAAATACAGAAAGCCGACCGACCGATCTCGGTGCTCAATCTGTTCGCCTACACCGGCGGCGCGACGCTTGCCTGTGCCAAGGCCGGTGCTTCGGTCTGTCATGTGGATGCTTCCAAAGGCATCGTCGCTTGGGCAAAAGAAAACGCGGCGCTTTCGGGACTTGCCGATGCACCCATTCGCTACATTGTGGACGATTGCAAGAAATTCATCGAGCGCGAAATTCGGCGCGGCCACACCTATGACGCCATCATCATGGATCCGCCCTCTTACGGACGCGGGCCGGGCGGCGAGGTGTGGAAATTGGAGGACGGCGTGGATGAGCTTGCCGCTTTAGCCGCAAGCCTTTTGTCCGAAAACGCGCTGTTCATGCTGATCAATTCTTATACGGCCGGACTTTCCGCCTCCACCATGGGCTATCTTTTGGAATTACATGTACGCGCCGAGCGCGGCGGTCGTGTTTCGGCAAGCGAGATCGGCATTCCCGTCACGCAGACCGGCGCCATTCTCCCCGCAGGTAGCACCGCGCGCTGGGAAAACGACTGACCGCTTCGAAACAACCTCAAAGGAGTGCTTCATTTATGAGATTATCTACCGAAACTTATGTCATGCGCGAACGCTTCGACGATAAAACCGCGCTCGATATGCTGGTCGAGGCAGGCTTCGACAGCTTCGACTATTCCATGTACTGGATGAGTCCCGAAAAAGATATGTTGGGGGACGATTACCGCGAAAAAGCCAAAGTGCTCCGTGCTTATGCCGATTCCGTCGGTATTTCCTGCAACCAGGCACATGCGCCGTTCGATTTCGCATACGGCGAGCCTTTTTCCTCCGCAAGCGAAAACTATAAGCGCTTAGCTCGATCCGTCGAAGCCGCCGCCGTTTTGGGCGCGGACAACATCATCGTCCACGCCGTCAAGCGCTTTTCCGAAAAAGTCGATTTCGCGGCCTACAACTACGATTTTTACCGTAGTTTTCTGCCGCTCTGCGAGGAATACGGCATACGCATCTCGGTCGAAAACCTCTTCAACTCCCGACCCGAGGGCGGCTTTGACCCCATTCTTTCCGACCCGAACGAGCACATGGCTTTCGTGGAAAGCCTTTCTTCGCCGTGGTTTGATATCTGCGTGGACGTCGGTCATTCCGCCATCACCGGCTACGAGCCCGACCAAGTAATCGGCGCAATGAACAACCGTTTACTTAAAGCATTACACATTCACGACAACGATTACCGTGCCGACCGCCACATGATCCCCTTTACCGGTGATCTGCCGTGGGATAAGATCACATCCGCGCTGGCCGCTGTCGGCTATGACGGCGATCTGACGCTGGAGATCACTGCCATCCGTGCTTTCGATAACCGTATGTTGAAGCCGGCGCTTGCTTTCGCCGCCTCGGCCGGAAGACAGTTGATCGCACAGATCGAAAAATAATATCCCCCCTTTATCTATTTTCACGACAGGAGAGCTCTCATGGACGAAAACAAAGATTTGAACCGCGCACCGTCCGACCCGTCCGACCGTTCGGGAGACGATATCGACGAGGTAATCAAAATATTCCACAAAAATTCATCGGACACCGCGCCGCATTCCTATTCCTCCATTTCGTTTTCCGCCGAAGCCCCTTCGAACACATCCTCTCAAAAACCATCCGCATCCGTACCGAAGCGTCCCGCACCGAGTGCCGAACCGACCAAAGTCGATATGGACGCGATTCATACGGGCTCACAGACGGCAAAGCTTCCCGACCGCAAAACGCCGTCTGCCGAAAGCACCGTGCACCGTGCACCGTCTTCCGAAGCAAGAAGGCTCTCGGGAAGCGCCGCCACACCCGCGGCAAGCACCGTCAGCTTAGACGATTTCAATCGGGGCGCAGCCGAGCCGCATAAGAAAAAAAAGGAAGATCCATCCGACAAGGTGTCCTTCTTGGGCTCCGCGTCGTTCGGTGTGGTCAAGGTTGTCGGCTATTTCGCCTTTGTGGCGATCTGCTGTTTTCTCTTGGTCACGACGGCGGTGGACATCGGCAACGACGTGTTTGCTTTCGTCAAAAAGGATGCCGACGGAAATTCCGTAGCCGCCTTGCGGGAAGATATGAACGTTACGGTCGTTCTCCCCGAAAACGCTACGACGGCCGACGTTGCCGAGATTTTAAAGGACGCCGGTGTGATCGAGCACCCGTGGGTGTTTGAGCTGTTCGCCAAGTTTCGCATATCCAAGCGTTCGTATCTGACCGGCGAATATCTGACCGGAGAGGTCACCGTCAACCCGATGATGAATTACGACACGCTCATCAACACACTCAGCTCCTATGTACGCTCCCAGCGCGGAACGGTTCGTATCACCATTCCCGAGGGCTCGACGGTGGAGGAAACGCTCGATCTGCTCGTCAAAAACGGCGTCGGCCGCAAGGAAGATTTTCTCGAAGCGCTCCAGGAGCAGGTCTACGATTACAAATTCTGCGAACCGCTCACAAGAGAAAATCTTTCCGAATATCGCTTCGACACATCCTACAGCTACCGTCTGGAGGGCTATCTGTTCCCCGATACCTACGACTTCTACTTGGGCGAAAATCCGGTTTCCGCCATCGGGAAGTTCTTGACCAACTTCAACCGCAAGTTCGAAGCGGAACTGTACGAGCGCTGTGACGAATTGGGCATGACGGTGGACGAAGTCATCACGCTTGCCTCCATCATCGAAAAAGAGGGAAACAATCCGAGCGATTACTATATCATTTCTTCGGTGTTCCACAACCGCTTGAACCATGCGGAAAGCTTCCCCTACCTCAATTCCGACGCCACGCTCCAGTATGCGCAAGCCGAGCGAAGCGGCCCCTACGGATTGGACACCACGCTCGACAATCCCTACAACACCTACAAGTACAAGGGACTGCCGCCCGGGCCGATTTGCAATCCCGGTATTGAAGCCATCTACGCCGCGCTGTATCCCGATTCCACCTCCTACTATTATTTCTATACCAAGCGAAACGGCGAAACGGTCTACTCCAAGACCTTCGAAGAACATCAGAACAAGGTCAACGCCGACAAGGCGAGCGCCTCCGACGCCAATTAGCCGAGAACGGCGGTTTTCGCACCCTATGCGCGTAAAACCGCCTGTTTTCTTATCACAAACGCTTTTTACAGAGGAAAGGACTCTGCTATCGTATGAAACGTCCCGAAATACTGTCTCCCGCCGGGAATTTTGAAAAGCTGACCTTCGCCGTGCTGTACGGTGCCGACGCGGTCTATGTGGCCGGAAAGGAGTTCGGTATGCGCGCCGCCTCCGAAAATTTCTCGGACGAGGAGCTGTGCGAAGCCGTAGCCTACTGTCACGCACACGGCGTGAAGCTGTATGTGACCGTCAATGTCCTGCCGCGCGAATACGAGCTCGAAGCATTGCGCGCTTATCTTGTCTTTTTGGAAAACAAGGCAAAACCCGACGCGCTCATCGTCTCCGATCTCGGGGTACTTGCTCTTGCCAAGGAGCTTGCGCCGCACATTGAGCTTCACATCTCCACCCAAGCAAGTACCGTCAATTCGGAAGCCTGCAAGCTGTATGCTTCTCTCGGAGCAAAGCGAATCGTGCTTTCCCGCGAACTGACACTTGCCGAAATTCGCACCATCCGCCGGAACATTCCGTCCGAACTGGAACTTGAAGCTTTTGTTCACGGCGCCATGTGCGTATCCTATTCGGGGCGCTGTCTGCTCTCCAATTATTTCACCGGGCGCGACGCCAATCACGGTCGGTGTGCCCAACCCTGTCGTTGGGAATACTACCCCGACGAAAAAGCACTCGACATCTGCGAGGTCAAACGTCCCGACATGCCGCTGTCGCTCGTGGAAAACAACCGGGGAACGTTTATGTTCAACTCCAAAGACATTTGCATGATCGAGCATATTCCCGACCTGGTGGAAGCGGGAATCGACAGCTTCAAGATCGAAGGACGAGTCAAAAGCGCCTACTACACCGCCGTCACCGCCAATACCTACAAAAACGAGCTTTGCGCGTATTGCGAAAACCCGAGCGACTATACGTTCGACCCCGCTTCGCTGTACGAGCTGGAAAGCGTCAGCCACCGCACTTACGGCACAGGCTATTTTTACGATGACTGTTCGCAAAATGCACAGATATCGCCCGTCGGCGGATACTTGCGCGACAAGGCCTTTTTAGCTACGGTCGCACAGACGGACGAAGCAAACGGTCGTGCGCTTCTCTGCCAGCGCAACAAGGCATTTGAAGGACAGGCCTGCGAATTGGTCAGCCCCGGAAAAAGTTCGGTTTCGTTTACGCTCACCGATTTAAGGGACGAAAACGGAAGCCCCATCGAATCGGCACCGCATCCGCAAATGCTCTATTCGGTCAAAATGACCGTGCCCATGAAAAAGGGCGACATCTTACGCGGTGCGGACCGTCAGACATAAGAACGTCAGACATAAAAAAGATAAAATCAACATAGTGTTCAAATAAAACGCCGCAGTCGTATCATACTATAATAAAGCGACCTATCTATTTTTCACGGGAGGACTTTGCCTTGACTACGCTTCTCTACATTCTGTTGGGACTTATCCTGTTCGGCCTTTTGATCCTCATTCACGAAGCGGGGCATTTTCTGTTCGCCAAGGCCTTTCACGTCGCCATCGAAGAATTTGCCGTCGGCATGGGGCCGAAGGTGCTTTCGCGCGTCGGTAAGGACGGCGTGCGCTATTCACTTCGACTCATCCCCATGGGCGGCTTTGTCAGCATGATCGGCGAGGACGAGGAGAGCGACGAACCGAACGCGCTCTGCCGCAAGCCGGTATGGCAGCGCATGATTATCGTGGCGGCCGGAGCGGTCATGAATCTGATCTTGGGCTTTCTGCTCATGGCGGTGTTCATCGGCATTTCGCCGCATTTGTATTCCACCACCGTGTCCGGCTTCAACGTCGTGGACGAAAACGGCGCACGGGTCGAATGCGATGAAGTATACGGCATTCGCGTCGGTGACACCATCACCAAAATCGGAAACCGCAAGATCCATGTACGCAACGACTTTGTTTACGAGATCATGTTTCTCAAAGACACGCCGACCGACATCACGGTGTTCCGCGACGGAAAGACCGTGGTCATTCCGTCCGTTCGCTTCCAAACCTACACCGAAAGCGGCATCACACTCGGCAAGGCGGGCTTTATCGAAACGACCGAATTAAAAAAGACGCTTCCCGAAATGATTCGACAATCCTATTTTCAGTCGATCAGCTCCATCCGTATGCTTTGGGCGTCCATTCTGAACACCGTGCGCGGCGAATACGGAACCGAAGCGCTGTCCGGCCCGGTCGGCGTCATCGGCGAGGTCAAGGAGACCGTTTCCATCGGCTGGGACGCTTTTCTGTTTTTGGTCATCATGCTGACACTCAATTTGGGCATGGTCAATCTTCTCCCTCTGCCCGCGCTCGACGGTGGCCGACTGTTTTTCATGCTCATCGAGCTGATTCGCGGCAAGCCCATTCCCCCGAAATACGAGGGCTATATCCATGCGGCGGGTCTGGTACTCCTCATGGGACTCATGGTGTTCGTCACCTACAACGATATTCTGCGCCTGTTTACCAAGTAAAACGACTGTCATAAACCGTCAAGAAAAGAGGTATCGCCATGTCAACCATCCGAAGAAAAACACGCGCGGTCAAGGTCGGAAGCTTAACCGTCGGCGGCGACGCGCCCATCAGCATCCAATCCATGACCTTTACCAAAACGGATGACCGAGAAGCGACGCTTGCGCAAATTCTGGATTTAGAGCGCGCCGGCTGTGAGATCGTGCGCTTTTCCGTGCCGGACGAACAATGCGCGGCAAGCATTCCCTATTTAAAGGAGCACACACATGTGCCGTTGGTAGCGGATATTCATTTCAACTATCGTCTGGCTCTTTCGGCCGCCGAATACGGTATCGATAAAATACGCATCAATCCCGGAAATATCGGGGATGACGAGCGCGTCCGCGAGGTCGTCCGCGCCTGTAAAACACGCGGCATTCCTATTCGCATCGGTGTCAACGGCGGTTCGCTCGAAAAGCATATTTTGGCAAAATACGGCTCTCCCACGCCCGAAGCCCTGTGCGAGAGCGCCTTATACCATGTCCGTCTGCTCGAACGCTTCGATTTTCACGACATCATCGTGTCCATCAAGTCCAGCGACGTTCGCTCTACCATTGCCGCCAATCGTCTGTTTGCGGCACAGACCGACTATCCGCTTCATTTGGGCGTGACCGAAGCGGGCACCGAACGCATGGGGCTGATCAAATCCGGTATCGGTTTGGGGTCGCTGTTGGCCGACGGCATCGGTGATACCGTGCGTGTGTCCCTCTCGGACGACGTGCTCAAAGAGGTCGCCGCCGCCAAGGATATCCTGTTCGCGCTCGGACTCCGCAAGGGGGTGCGGATCGTATCCTGCCCGACCTGCTCACGCTGTAACATCAATGTGTTCGACACGGCGCGACGTTTGGAGGAAGCCTTGAAGGACAAGCCGTGGGACATGACGCTTGCCGTTATGGGCTGTGCGGTCAACGGGCCGGGCGAAGCGAGAGAGGCCGATCTGGGCGTAGCCGGCGGCAACGGGAACGCTCTGCTTTTCAAAAAAGGCGAGATCGTTCGCAGCATTCCGTCCGACCGTATTTTCGAAACACTGCTGGCCGAAGCCGAAGCTTTACATAACGAACAAAAGAATCAAGAATAAAACGGCGCATTGCCGCCAAGGAAGTGTATGCCATGGCCATGAGCTTTTACGAAAAATTTCGAAAATACACGCCGACCGATGCGGAGCGTGCTCTTCTCGACCGCATCATCGATTTTACCGCCAAGGTGGACGTGGACAAACGTATGATCGGTGTGTACGCCTCGTTCGACGGCTATTTTCCGCCGTCGAAGTTGGAAAGCATCGAAAAAGGCATTTCCGACGCATACGACTTGAATTACATGTGCATACACCCGTCGTATTCGAACACTCCGTTCGAGATCGGGCACATGGAAGCCGTTTTTTACGAGCTTGCCCGACTGACCGCCCAGGGTCTGGGCTTTTTCGACGGGGCCGAAACGGCGCTTGAAGGCGCGGACATCACGGCCGCCGACGATACCCTGTCCATATCGCTCAAAAACGGCGGCAAGAGCTTACTTTTGCACGGCGGCTGTGACAAACTGATCTCGGACGTGGTGTACCGTATGTTCGGCAAGCACATGAAGGTCGAATTTTGCGGCGTAACCAGCCTCGGCTATGAGGATATCAACCTTGTTCCCCTGCCGCCCATCGTTCCGCCGCCATCGCGCGAAGAGGCAGAGCGTGAGCAGGCGGAAAAAGCAGCATCCATCGCCAATTCGGTCGCGCAAACCGAAACCAAAACCGAGATTGATTCCCTTCACGCACGCATAAGCGTCGGCGAAATGACCTTTGACATTTCCGAAATCAAGGACATTCTCGGGCGCATCAAAAGTTTGGATGTTACGCCTTTGCGCAAGCTGACGCTCGAATCCGAAAACTTCACCGCGTGCGGCGTGGTATTCAATTTTCAAAAAAAGCTGACGCGCAACGAGGAGCGCTACATCGTTTCCTTTTATGTCACCGACAACGACTCCTCCGCCGTGGTCAAGTGGATTTATCCCGCCGAGCGCGACGAGGATTACGGCGCGATCAAGGACGGCGCTGCCGTCATGCTTCGCGGCAGTATGCAAACAGACAAGTTTGAAAACATCCCGGTCATTCGGCCGACTGCCATCGCGCTGATCAAACGCCGAAAAAAGACCGACAATGCGGAGAAAAAGCGCGTGGAGCTACATTTGCACACCACGCTCTCCACCATGGACTCCACCTTTTCGCCCGAAGCCGTGGTCGAAACGGTCACGCGCTTCGGACACAGTGCCGTTGCCATCACCGACCACGGCAATTTGCAGGCCTATCCCGAGATCATGACCGAAGCCGAGCGCGTCGGCGCGGATTTCAAAATCATCTACGGCATTGAAGCCTATTTTGTGGACGATACCGCCACCGCTGTTTTCGGCGATGGCAAAGCGAACATCGAAAGCGATACCTTTTGCGTGTTCGACATCGAAACGACAGGTCTTTCCGTCAAAGACTGCGCCATTACCGAGATCGGCGCCGTGCTGTACCGCGGCGGCGAAATACTCGACACGTTTGAAAGCTTTGTCAATCCGCACATGCCCATCAGTGCGAAAATCACCGAGCTTACCGGCATATCCGATGACATGGTGGCCGACGCACCCGACATTTCCGAAGTGCTTCCGAAATTTCTGGCCTTTGCCGGAGATGCCGTTTTTGTGGCGCACAACGCCTCCTTCGATATCGGCTTCATCCGACACGCCGCCGAACAGTGCAGCCTTCCGTTCACCCCCACCTTTGTCGATACCGTCGCGCTGTCCCGCTACTGCAACGACGATTTGAAAAAACATACCCTCGACGCGGTGGCCGACTATTTCGGACTCGGCGATTTCAACCACCACCGCGCATTTGAGGACGCACACATGCTGGCGCTCATTTTCGAAAAGCTGTGTGGGAAGTTGGTCGGCGAGGGCATTCATGACCTTGACGGACTGATAAGCTCCATGAGCGGACGCTGTGACCCCAAAAAGCTGAAAAGCTATCATCAGATCATTTTGGTCAAGAATCAAGTCGGCTTGAAAAATTTGTACAAGCTGGTTTCCTATTCCTATCTCGACTATTTTCACCGCGTTCCGCGCATTCCGAAAACCGTGCTTGCCGAGCACCGCGAGGGGCTGATTATCGGCTCGGCCTGCGAGGCGGGAGAATTGTATCAGGCTGTACTTGCCGGAAAACCGTGGAATGAGCTGTGCGAGATGGCAAAATTCTACGACTATTTGGAAATCCAACCTCTCGGCAACAATCAGTTTATGATCGACAACGGAACGGTCGCGGGAAAAGAGCGACTCATTGAGCTCAATGAGACCATCATCCGTTTGGGGGACGAACTGAATATCCCGGTCGTGGCCACGGGAGACGTGCATTTCAACGAAAAAAGCGACGGCATATACCGAAAAATTCTGCTTGCCGGGCAGAAATTCAAAGATGCCGACCGCGATATTCCGCTATACATGCGCACGACTGAGGAAATGCTTGCCGAATTTGACTATCTCTCCCCCGAAAAAGCCTATGAGGTGGTGGTGACCAACACCAATCTCATCGCCGATCAAATCGAAAAAATTCGCCCCATCCCGCCCGGTTCCTTCCCGCCGCACATGGACGGCGCGGAAGAAGAATTAACGAGCAGCTGCTACGAACTTGCCAAGGAGCTGTACGGCGACCCGCTTCCCGAGATCGTTGCCAAACGTCTGGAGCGCGAGCTGACCCCGATCATCGATCACGGCTTTGCGGTTTTGTATGTCATTGCGCGCCGCTTAATCAAATACAGCGAGCAAAACGGCTACCTCGTCGGTTCGCGCGGCTCGGTCGGCTCATCGTTCGTTGCGACCATGGCCGGCATATCCGAGGTCAATCCGCTCGTTCCCCATTACCGCTGTCCGAAGTGCAAATACAGCGAATTTTTCACCGACGGCTCGGTCGGAAGCGGCTTCGACCTGCCGCCCAAGGACTGTCCGAAATGCGGTGCGGCCATGGTCGGAGACGGACACGACATTCCGTTCGAAACGTTTTTGGGCTTTAAAGGTGATAAATCGCCGGATATCGACTTAAACTTTTCGGGCGACGTACAGGGCAAAGTACACAAATACACCGAGGTTTTGTTCGGAGCGGAAAACGTGTTCCGCGCGGGAACGCTCGGAACGCTGGCCGACAAAAACGCTTACGGCTACGTCAAGCGCTACCTGGAGGAACGCGGACTTTGCGTCAACAAGGCCGAGGAGCAACGGCTTGCGAACGGTTGTACCGGCGTTAAGAAAAGCACCGGTCAGCATCCCGGCGGCATTGTGGTCATTCCGAAGGAATACGACGTGTACGACTTCACGCCCGTCCAACACCCCGCCGATGACCCGAAAAGCGATATCGTCACCACGCACTTTGCCTTCAAATTTCTGCACGATACCATTTTGAAGCTCGATCTGCTCGGGCATGATGTACCGACCAAATACAAAATGATGGAGAAATTTTCGGGATTAAGCGTGCTCGATCTTCCCATGAACGACCCCGAGGTCATGGAGCTGTTCATTTCCACCAAATCCATCGGCGTCGAGCCGGAGGACATCGACAGCGAGGTGGCCACCTTCGGACTGCCCGAATTCGGTACAAAATTCGTTCGACAGATGATCGTCGAATCCAAGCCGAAAAACTTCACCGACTTACTTCAGATCTCCGGTCTGTCGCACGGAACGGACGTATGGCTCGGCAATGCCCAAGAGCTTATTCACAACGGCACCTGTACCATTTCCGAAGTCATCGGAACACGAGATTCCATCATGACCTATCTGATACATAAGGGGCTCGACCCGTCGCTTGCCTTCAACATCATGGAGATCACCCGCAAGGGCAAGGCGCGTTCAAAACTGACCCCCGAAATGGTGGAGGAAATGAAGCGGCACGATGTTCCGGACTGGTATATCGACAGCTGCTTCAAGATCAAATACATGTTTCCCAAGGCACATGCCGTGGCCTACGATATGTCGGCACTTCGGCTCGGCTGGTTCAAGGTACATATGCCGCAGGTGTTCTACGCCGCCTTTTTGTCCGTCGCGCCCGGCGGCTTTGACGCGGATATCGTCACCCGAGGCAAGGAGCACATCAAAAGCGTCCTTCGCGAAATCGAAGCCAAGGGCAAGGAAGCCACGCAAAAGGAAACCGATATGATCGCCACACTTCAGCTTTGCAACGAAGCCTGTGCGCGCGGCTTTGAGTTTTTGCGCCCCGACATCAAAAAATCACACGCCTTTCATTTTCTGCCCGAGGGCGAAAAAGGCATTCGCTGTCCCTTTTCCTCCATGGGAGGTCTCGGCGAAGCGGCCGCCGAAAGTCTGTACAATGCTTGCAGAGGGGAGGAGATTTTGTCCGTGGAGGATCTGCGCACCCGTTCGCAGGTGTCCAAGGCGGTGATCGAAATCTTACGCAAAAACGGTGTGCTGGATGACTTAAACGAAACCAATCAGCTGACCCTGTTCTGATTTTTCGAGAACGGAGAAACATCTATGGAACCCATTCTTCTTTACGATTCGCGTCATTATGCCGTGACCGTCAAGCCGCGCGGTGTGCTTTCCCAAGGCGCCTCCGAACGCACGGGCAACGTCCCCGACATGATCCGCCTTTTGTCCGACGCGCTGAAAAGCGACATCTACCCCATCCATCGGTTAGATCGTGAGACAGCCGGCATCATGGTTTACGCAAAAACCCCGGAGGGTGCGGCGGTTTTTTCGCGTCTTGCCGCCGAAAACGGTTTGGACAAGACCTACCTTGCCGTTGTATGCGGTGTACCCACGCCGTCGGTCGGCGAAATGACCGATTTGCTGTACCACGATGTTCGCAAAAACAAAAGCTTCGTCGTAACCAAAAAGCGGGCGGGCGTCAAAACGGCACGTCTCGCCTACGAGGTACTCGAAACGCTTTCCGACGGCGATGTACCGCTTTCGCTGACGCGCGTACACCTGTACACCGGCCGCACACATCAGATTCGTGTGCAGTTTGCTTCGCGCGCATGGCCGCTGGCGGGGGATACGCGTTACGGCAGTCCGCTAAGAAAATCCGAGTTGGGACTGTTTGCCGAAAGGCTCTGCTTCACCGACCCGTTTGACGGACGGGACAAGTGCTTTTCCGTCGGTCGAGAACTGTACGGGCAGGCGGAGTCTCCGCTGTTTTCGCCGATTTTTGCCGAATTTGCGAATTTCGGTGAGTGAAGACGAAAAAAATGTCTGCACGCCTTGAAAATACCGAATAAGTATGATATAATGAATTGCGGCAAAAAAGCAGGGCGTATGTCCCGTTTTCAGCATGATATAAACCGTTTTGCAATCGATGCAATCGAATTGAAAGGAAGCTATCGTATGAATTTTGAATTTTCCGATAAAGTCAAAGAACTCAAGCCCTCCGCCATCCGCGAAATTTTCAAATCCCTCACCGACCCGAGCGTCATTTCCTTCGCGGCCGGAAATCCCTCTCCGTTGTCCTTCCCGGTCGAAAAGCTACAGGGATTGGCCAACGAAATTTTCGAAACGGAATCCGCCAAATCGCTCCAATACGGTATCACCGAGGGCTATGCACCGCTTCGCACACAGGTGGCCGACCGCTTAAAGAGCCGCTTTGACATCGGACGTGACTACGACATGACCGTCATCACCTCCGGCGGCCAGCAGGGCATCGACCTTGCCTGCAAAGTACTTTGCAACGAGGGCGACACCGTTATTTGCGAAAATCCGAGCTTCATCGGCGCACTCAATGCGTTCCGTTCCTACGGCGTCAACCTCAAGGGTTTGGATGTTGGTACGGACGGCATCGATCCCGACGAATTGGAAAGCATTTTAAAAGCCGACAAGCGCGTCAAGCTCATCTATCTCATCCCGACCTTCCAGAATCCGGCAGGCATCACCATGTCACTCGAAAAGAGAAAGGCCGTGCTGGCGCTTGCCAAAAAATACGGCGTGGTCATTCTGGAGGACAACCCCTACGGCGAACTTCGCTTTGCGGGAACGGATATCCCCACCATCAAGAGCATGGATGACGAGGGTGTGGTATTGTATTGCGGCTCCTTCTCCAAAATTCTGTCGGCCGGTATGCGTGTGGGCTTTTTGTGCGGTCACGAGACATTGGTCGGCAAGATCGTCGTGGTCAAGCAGACCAACGACGTACACACCAATCTGTTCTTCCAGATGCTCTGCTCGAAATTCATCGAGACCTACGGTCTGGACGAGCATATCCGCTCCATCAACCGCCTGTATGGGGACAACTGCGCGGTAATGCTTGCCGAAATGGATCGTCTGTTTCCGAAATCGGTACGCTACACACGCCCCGAGGGCGGCCTGTTTTTGTGGGTGACGCTCCCCGAGGGTACCGATATGAAGGACTTTTTGGCGCGTGCCGTTGCGGCCAAGGTGGCGGTCGTGCCGGGAGCTACCTTCTTGCCCGAGCCGAATAAAGAGAGCCTGTCCTTCCGCATGAATTATTCCATGCCCACGACCGAACAGATTCGCACGGGTGTGGCGGCGCTTGCGTCGGTCATGCGGGATATGGGAATGTAAAAATTTTACTTTGATGAAATAACGGAATGTGAGGACAATACCATGGCTGAAGAAATGAAAACGGAAAATAAAGAAGTGACCGAAGCGCCGCGCAAGCGCATCTTCTCGGGCGTACAGCCCAGCGGCATTCTGACACTCGGCAACTATTTGGGTGCCATTCGCAACTGGGTCGGCCTACAGAACGACTACGACTGCATGTACTGCATGATGGATCTTCACGCCATCACGGTTCGTCAGGTACCAGCCGAGCTGCGCCGCCGTACCTTAGAGGGACTGGCGCTGTACATCGCCTGCGGCATCGACCCGAACAAGAGCATTTTGTTCGTGCAGAGCCATGTGCCCGCTCATGCGGAACTTTCGTGGATTTTAGGCTGCTACACGGGCTTCGGCGAGCTGTCGCGTATGACCCAGTTTAAGGACAAATCGCAGAAGCACGCGGACAACATCAACGCCGGCCTTTTCACCTATCCCGTTTTAATGGCGGCGGACATTCTTCTGTATCAGACCGACCTTGTCCCGGTGGGCATCGACCAGAAGCAGCACGTCGAGCTGACACGCGACATTGCCGGACGCTTCAACGGCATTTACGGCGACGTTTTCACGCTTCCCGAGCCGTACATTTCCAAAACCGGCATGAAGATCACCTCGCTTACCGATCCGACCAAAAAAATGAGCAAGTCCGACCCGAACCCGGCGTCGTATGTGGCCATCATCGAAAGCCGCGACGACACCATCCGCAAGATCAAGCGTGCCGTCACCGATTCGGACAGCGTGGTGAAATATGCGCCCGGCAAGGACGGCATCAACAACTTGATGAGCATTTACTCGGTCTTTACCGATAAGAGCTTTGAAGAGATCGAGCACGAATTCGAAGGCAAAGGCTACGGCGATTTCAAGGCGGCCGTGGGTGAGACTTGCGCAGACGGATTGGAGAATGTGCGCACCGAATACGCCCGTCTGATCGCCGACAAGGCATACCTCGAGGGACTTATGAAGGACGGCGCCGAAAAGGCCGTTTACTTTGCATCCAAAACCATGCGCAAGGTATATAAAAAGGTCGGCTTTACCGCTCGGTAAAAAACGCATAGCATATAGGAAAGGATTTTGCTTCATGTTTGAAATGTACGGTTCTGCGTTCAACACGGTCTACGGCATCGTTTTGGCCTTCATCTGCGCGTTTTTCCTGTCGGTCACGACCACACCGGTCGTTCGGACGCTTGCCTTTCGGTTGGGCGTGACGGACGTTCCCAAGGATGACCGCCGTATGCACAAAAAAGAAATGCCCCTAATGGGTGGCGCGGCGATCTTCTTTGCGTTTACCGTTTCGGTGCTCATCTTCTGCAAGCCGACGCTTCAGACCGTGACCATGCTCATGGGCAACGTCATTATTCTCACGGTCGGTATCATCGACGATAAATACGATATGAATGCCTTCGCCAAACTGTTTTTACAGATCGTCGCGGCGATCGTGGCGGTTTGCGGCGGCATCACCATCGAACAGATCAATCTGTTCGGCCTGCACATCGAATTCGGCCTTTTTGCGCCGGTCGTGACGGTCATCTGGATCACCGCCATCACCAACGCCGTCAACCTGATCGACGGTTTGGACGGTCTGTCCTGCGGTGTCTCCACCATTTCGGCGGCCACATTGCTGTTCACCCTGATCCGCACGGACACGGATATCAATGTCATTTGCATGATCGCCATACTGGTGGGCGCCTGCATGGGCTTTCTTCCCTTCAACTTCAACCCGGCGCGCATTTTCATGGGTGACACCGGTGCGCTGTTTTTGGGCTACACCTTAGGCGTTTTGTCCATCCAGGGCTGCTTCAAGCTCAACGGAATGGTGTCCTTCTGGGTTCCCATCCTGATTTTCGCGCTTCCGCTCGCCGATACGACCTTTGCGTTTCTGCGCCGCATTCTGACGGGCAAAAGTCCGTTTCACGCCGACCGTGGACATTTGCATCATAAGCTTATCGACAAGGGCTTCGACCAAAAGCACGCCGTCATGATTTTGTATGCGGTCAGCGGAATGCTCGGCGTAGCGGCTATTCTTTTCTCGTTCGGTTGGACGATCAAGGCACTGATCGTGGCCGCAACGGCCATTGTTATCCTGTACGGCAATCTTCATTTTTCCTTTGAACGCAAGGATATTTCCGCAAGCCAAGAAGCACAAATCTTAAAGGATTCCGAAAACACCGAAAACGACAAAGAGCATTAAATCGCAAATCAAGGAGAGAGACGGAATGAACGAAAAAGCAAAAAATTTTCTGGCATCCGGCTTAAATGTTCTGGTCGTGGCTTTGGTTTTGCTGTTTATCGTGATCGGCCTTGCCCACATCGGGCTTCTCGATCTGTCCTCCCTTTCGCTGTTTGGCGCGAACAAAGACCGCTCGGACGATTCGACCGATGCGGAGCTTGCCGAAATTCTGAACGGCGCTTCGGATCCCGACGATATGACGGTGATCAAAGCGAATATGACGCCCGAAAGTGTGCGGAACATGCTGTCCGCACTCAAACCCGCCGAAAGCTACATGCACGACTTGGAATACACGGTCTACGCGGAGGGCATCGGCTCACAACGCCGCGTGACCGTTATTATGCGCCCCGATCTGAAGCTTGCTTATTATGTATCGCCGATCACGGGGGCTTACAGGCAGATTCTGGAAAAGGACGGCTCGACGTCGGTCAGCACCCGCTCGGGCGGCCGTGTGCGCACAAAGGTCTATGCGACCGGTGACATCTCCTTCGACGGCGAAGTCGGCATCATTCGAACGCCCGACGATTTTCTGAACTCGGTCGGAGAAGAAGGCTATACCTATTCCTTAGTATCGGGGGACAGCGGTACGCTCTTACTCATCACCTTTACCATGCAAAGCGGCTCGTACAGCCAAACGCAGACCTACAAGCTGAATCTTGATTTCGGCATTGTGACCGAAGCAGCCTGTTATGAAAACGGAAGCTTGATCTATTCCATGACCACGACCTCGCTGTCGGAGGACGGTACACCGGATTTCGAAATCCCCGACGGCTTTTCGGAGCTTCTTCCGGATGAGCTTCGTCCGCGTCGAAACGGTACAAAAGAACCGTCAGAACAGGATCAGGATCACTAAAAGCAACGGAATCACGGCATCGTTTTCCGTATCACCGTCCGTTAAGAAAAATAAGATCAACAGTAACAGCAACGCGTCGCTCTTATCGGAGCCGAACAGCCTGTCAAACGCGCTTCGTCCCCCCTTTGGCAATTCGACGGGCAGAGACGTTTTTTCCGTCAAAGCGTTCTCGCGCTCCGTCGGCAAAGCAGCTTTCGATTCGGGCGGCGAAGATGGCGGAGGAACAGGCGGTGAAACACCGACAGGCGGCGCTTCGGCGGCAGTTCGACGCAGATAGTTTTCCTTAGCATACGCAGCTTCAAAGGCGCGCTCGGTTCCGCTGAGGGACGAGGTGCGATCTTTCGCGTACATAATAACAGAACACTCCCTTCGGGCACAGCCCTTTAAGCGCGGCTTAAAGCAGTGTGCCCTTATATTGATTCAAAAGCCCCGCCACGCGCAAGGCGCGCACAAGGCCGTCCACTCGCTCTTTTTTCGAGTCGTTGATATAGGGACGTAAGGCATTCAAAAGCGCAATACGCTTGTCGGTGGAAAGATCCCGTCCGAAAGCGGGGAGTTTTTCGGGCGGAGGCAGCGTCGAAGCAGGTTGAGTCTGTTCGGCTTCAATATTCTCCGCGTCCGTGCTATCCGTCAAATGCACCGCTTCTTCCGAAGAAAGTGTATCCGTCGTGCGCTTCCCCCCTCCCCCGCCGCTCAAAAGCGAACCGAGTCCCCCGCCGCTCATGCTCCCGACAAGACGGGCAATCAGCGCCAGATTCTCGGGATTTTCCAAAAGCTCCCGCAGCTTATCGTTTGTCGGCTCCGACATGTGCGTCACTCCTTTGACGTTATTCCGTTTGCTTCAAACGGTTCGCAATGGTTTGCAGGGTATTCGGGTCGATAGAGGAGGTTATTTTGCGAATATCCTCCTCTTTCAACGAGCCGATCATCCCCCGCAAGCGCGCCATATCTCCGAGGGCTGCATTTGTCAGTCGAACGTCGGCACCGGCTGCAGCCGCCGCATACAGTATTTTTTGACGAAGCTCTGTGTCGGACAGTGTCAAAAGCTTTTGCAATTGTGTTTCATCAAGCATTCCAAAGACCTCCTTACATACATTTGCCTTTTACAGTATATGCACCCTTTCGGAAAAACGGCACGACCCGTCAACAAAAAAAGAAGGGATTTCATCATGAAAATTCTTGTGTTCTCCGATACGCATCGAAAAACGGAAAAAATGGCGCGGATTATCACCGCAAAAAAACGGCAGACCGATTTGGTAATTCATTTGGGCGACTGCGGAGACGATTGGCAGAGTATTCGCGACGATTTCCCGGAAATCGCGTTTCTCGGCGTGGCCGGAAACTGTGATCTGTTTGTAAGCGCACGCACGCCCGTAAGCGACACCGTGTCGCTCGAAGGGCACAAGCTGTTTTTCACGCACGGACATAAATTCGATATTCGCGTGTCGGATTCACTCCTCGACTTTGAGGCGCGAAAGCAGGGCGCGGACATCGCGCTGTTCGGACACACCCACATCAGTGCGTATTACAAAAAAAACGGCATCACTTTCTTTAACCCCGGCAGTCTTTCCGAACCGCGCGACGGCTCACTCGGTTCCTACGGCCTGATTACCCTGACGCCCGACAGCGCAAGCTTCGAGCATTTACACGCTTAAACGGAGGTTCGCATTTATGACCTACAGACCCGCTCCCACCGACCGACGCGCTTCGATTTTGGCCGTCATCAGCCTTGTCGCCTCGGTTTGCTTCTTTCTCTTTTCCGGAGCCGCATCGCAGGCGGTCGTTTTGTACCAGCTTAGCGGTTTGGTACTCGCGCTGATCGGCATACAGATCTATTTGAAATTTGTCCAGTGCGACTATGTATACGAGGTCACGGACAACGACCTGAAGATACACAAAATCGTCGGAACGAAAACGACCTGCATCTGCTCCATGGCCTTGGAAGAATCGCTGACCGGTGTGCTCGGTATGTCGTACCTCGAAAAGCATAAGGCCTTACTCCCCAAATACGCCATTTCGCTCAATTATTGCAAAAACATTTTTTCGGAGAGCTATGCCTATTACTTTTTCAACTTCAACGGACGTGTCGCCCGCCTGAAATTCGAGCCGAACGACGCATTCGCTGCCCATATCAACAAAAAAATCAACGACGCGAAAAAACGCGCCGCAACAGGAGATACCGATGATGAATGACAAGCAGAAACGAGTGATCCTTCTCAAATACGGCGAAGTTGTTTTAAAAGGACTCAACCGTCGCTACTTTGAAAAGATCTTGGAGCGCGACGCCGAAAAGCGCTTGAAAAAATGCGGAAACTATGCGTTAAATTCCGCCCAGTCCACCATGTACATTACGCCGCTCGACGAAAAAGCACTTGCGGATATCGAAGAGACCGCCGCCTCCTGCGCCAAAATATTCGGCGTGGTGTCGGTCTGTGTTGCCGAAGAGCTTCCCAAGGATACCGACGCAATTCTCGACTTTATCGGCGGCTATGTAAAGCGTGTCAAGGGTGCCGCTAAAACCTTCAAGGTGACGGGCAAGCGCTCGGACAAACGTTTTCCGCTGACCTCGCCGGAGCTTGCGGCCCTGTGCGGCGGAAAAATTTTAGAGGAAAATCCCGAGCTTCGTGTGGACGTCAATACGCCCGACCTTGACGTGCGCGTTGAAATTCGCGATTATGCCGCGTACATTCACGCAGGCTTTCTGCCGGGGGCGGGCGGTATGCCGGCCGGAAGTGCCGGAAAAGCCGTGCTTCTTCTGTCCGGCGGCATCGACAGTCCGGTGGCAGGCTACATGTGTGCCAAACGCGGTGTGCGGTTGGAAGCACTCCATTTTGACAGCTTCCCCTACACCAGCGAACGCGCACGAGAAAAGGTCATGGAACTGGCAAGCAAAATGGAGGACACCTGCGGTGAAATCCAAATGCATGTGATTTCCTTAACCGAAATTCAGGAAACCATCAAGGAAAACTGTCGCGAGGACTATTTCACCCTTCTGTTACGCCGCTTTATGATGCGTCTTGCCGAACGCACCGCCCAAAAACTCGGTGCGGGGGCTCTCATCACCGGCGAAAGTCTCGGGCAGGTGGCCAGCCAAACCATGCCGGCCTTGACCGTGACGGGAAACGCCGTCGAAACGCTTCCGATCTTACGTCCGCTCATCGCGCTCGACAAGGAGGAAATCATACGAACGGCACGCAAGATTGATACCTTCGAAATTTCCATTCAGCCATATGAGGACTGCTGTACCGTCTTTACCCCACGTCACCCCGTGACCAATCCGATTTTGGAAAAGGTTTTAAAGGAAGAAGAAAAGTTGGACGTAGAGGGTCTGTGCGACCGCGCATTTGAAAACATGGAAAGAGTGGTGCTTCCTTTAGCATGAACGCGGAAATTCTATGTGTGGGCACGGAGGTGCTCTTAGGCGACGTGGTCAACACAAACGCCGCCTTTCTCGGAAAAAAGCTGTCGGAGGCCGGGTTCAACGTTTACCATCACGCGGTATGCGGCGATAACCGCACACGTTTGACCGACGCACTGAAGCTTGCGCTCTCTCGGAGCGAGCTTGTGTTTGTCACCGGCGGCTTAGGGCCGACCTACGACGACATTACCAAGGAAGTGACGGCCGAGCTGTTCGGCCTGGCGCTTGTCGAGCATCCCGAAATCATAAAGCGCTTAGAAGAATATTTTGCCGCACGCGGACGTATCATGACTCCGAACAACCGCAAGCAGGCACTCATTCCCGAGGGAGCGCACATTTTCGAAAACCGTCACGGAACGGCCGACGGACTCTCCGTTTCGGACGGAACACGAACCGTGATTCTCCTCCCGGGGCCGCCGCGCGAGATGCAGCCGATGCTTGAAAACGAAGTGCTCCCCTACCTTGCATCGTACAGCGACCATGTGTTGGTATCCTCCAACGTTCACATTTTCGGCATGGGCGAATCATCCGTCGAAACCGCCTTATGCGACTTAATGAAGAACGCGGAAAATCCGACCGTCGCACCCTACGTCAACGACGGCGAGGTCAGGCTACGCATAACGGCGCGGGCAAGCAACCGAAACGAAGCGCAAAAGCTCAACGTACCGATTGTCGAAAAAATCACCGCCGTCTTGGGTGACGCGGTGTACGGCGTAGATGTTCCGTCCATCGAATGGGTTCTGGTCAAGGAGCTTGCCAAGGCACATAAAACCGTCTCTTTCGCCGAATCCTGCACGGGCGGCCTGATCGCCAAGCGGCTCACCGATGTGCCGGGTGCCAGCGAGGTGTTCGGCTACGGTTTTGTAACGTATGCAAACGAAGCCAAAGCACGTCTCATCGGTGTGTCGGAACAAACGCTTGCGGCCCACGGGGCGGTCAGTCCCGAAACGGCAAAGGAAATGGCAGAGGGGGCACGTCGGATATCCGGCGCGGATATTGCCGTATCCGTCACCGGCATTGCGGGACCCGACGGCGGAACAGCCGAAAAGCCGGTGGGACTTGTGTACATGGGCGTTGCATCCGATTCGGGCACCGAAGTTCACAAGCTGCTTTTGGGCGGACACAAAGGATCGGAGCGTGCCTACATCCGCACATTGACCGCCACACACGCCTTCAAGGCAGCTTTGGACGTGTTGAAAAAGGAACGTCCGACAAGCCTTTAAAGCGGTAATGAAAAGGAGAGCGACATGACCGAAGCAGAAAGCTATTTGCGTGATATGGCAAGCTTAACATTGACCAAAGTCACCTTTTCTTCGCCCTGTGCGGACAGCCCCTACCGCAGGACAGTCCTTCGCCCGCTATCAAACGGCCGTTGGCAAGCGGAGCATTTTACCGACACGCAGGCATTCCAGGAAAACTTCGACACAGATGCACTGTCAGCTCGTCTTGCGGACTGGTTTCCGTCACGCTACCGTCAGGCGCATTTTGTGACCGACCGCTACTTCTACGATGCCAAGCTTTCCAAAAAAGGCAAGCTGTTGACCAACCGAACCCCCAATACGACATTGCGCGCTCAGCCGATCCCTCACGACCGTCAAAAAAACTATATCATCGACGCGGAAAACCTGCCGCCGGTGTTTGAAAAACTCGGAGTGACCGGAAGCGACGGAAAGGTGCTTCGCGCCAAATACGACAAATATCGTCAGATCTGTCGGTTTGCCGAGCTGTTGAACGATGTGCTGAAGAACGAAACAAAGGACGAACTGCACATTGTCGATTTCGGATGCGGAAAATCGTATCTTACCTTTGTGGTGTACTACTATATCACGGAAATTCTGCACAAAAAAGCGCACATCACCGGTCTTGACCTCAAGCGCGAGGTCATAGCGGAATGCGCGTCTCTTGCCGAAACATACGGCTATGACGGGTTGGAATTTCTTTGCATGGACGTCAAGGACTACAAGCCGGAAAAGGGCGTGGATATGGTCATCACGCTTCATGCCTGCGACACCGCGACCGACCATGCGTTGGCCTTTGCCGTTCACAGCGGAGCGAAGTATATTTTTTCGGTTCCCTGCTGTCAAAAGGAAGCCTACGGCATGATGCACACGGACGAGCTGTCGATTTTTACGGACTACGGCTTAGTCAAGGAGCGCTTTGCGGCGCTCGCGACCGATGCCTTGCGCGGAAAGCTGCTCGAATGTGAGGGCTATGCGGTAGATATGGTGGAATTTGTGAGTTTCGACAATTCTCCCAAAAATCTGATGATCCGCGGCGTGAAAAAAAGACCGTCGGCCGACCGATATCGCCGAAGTCGTGCGGAGGAGCAGATCGAAGCGATGCGTAAGCAGTTCGGCGTGACGATCCTATTGGAAAAACTGCTGCAAAAATAAATACGGGGTTGACGCAAAAACCGATTTGCGCCAACCCTGTTTTTTTTCCGCTTAAATTTTCTTAACCGTGTACACCGCGTTTTCGAGCGCCCACAGGCGACGTCCGACCATCTCCTCATCCGACGTTCCAGTCTTGCGCACGAACGCATAGCCCTTCGGCAAGCTCACCTCGCCGTGTACGCCCTCGGCCGTTTCGACGGTAAGCTCGATCTCGCCATCCTTACGCTGCCAAGATACGCTCACGCGACCCGCGACCGTATCGTAATACGCCTTTGCACCGTCAAGCTGTGCGACAAAGCCGGGCGTAACGCGAACATAGGCCGCATCGTCCCGATTCGGATTGACCGCGATACCGGCGATGTGACGGATAAAGAAGCCCGATATATCCCCCATAAAGTGATGGTTGAGCGACGTGAGATTTCCGCCGTTGTAATGGTGCATAAACGTCTCGGCCAACGTCACCATGCCGCAGTCAATCATAACGGCATAGGACGGTGCGCTTTCGCGCGTGATCAGTTTATACGCAAGCTCTGCGTCACCGTGTGCGGCAAGTGTGCGGAACAGCACACGCACACCGACCATGCCGCAGTCGAAATGATCGTCCGCTTCGTGAACAAGCTCCAACAGACGGCTGTACGCCGCCGCGCGTTCGCCGCGCTCGAAAATGTCATAGTACAAGCCCATCGCCTGCGCAGCCTGACAAGCGCCGCGCACGGTCATGGTATCGTAATCGATGAAGCGTTCGCGCACCACGGCAAGAAGCTCGTTTCCGAGTGTTTCGGCAAACAGACTTTGCACCCTCATGCCGCATTTGTCGAACAAAAAGCTTGCCTTGCGGCACATACCGATGACCGTGATCGTATCCGATACCTCCAGGGGGCACACATGATTCGATCCGCCGTAGCGAAGCGCGTGACACCAGTCACCCAACCCGATGCGAATCGCTCCGTCCTCCGAACGCCGTCCCGACACGTAGTTTAAATAGCGCATGACGGCTGTCGCGGTCGTGCGGAACAGCTCCAAATCGCCGCGATAGATGTACGCCTGATACGGAAGCTCCACCAACACCTGATCCCACACCGGGCCGTTGCCCCAGGCGTAACCCCAGCCTGCCGTCGGAACGATACCGGGTATCGCGCCGTCCTCACGCTGTTCGGCGCAGATCATCTTTAACCACTGCTTCCAGCTGCGCTCAACTGCCAAATTCTGAATCATATGTTCGGCACTCATAGCCGCATCGCCCGTCCAGCCGTTCTTCTCGCGGTGCGGGCAGTCGGTCGGGAAATAAACGAAATTGGCAAGGTCGGAAGCACGCGCGGCGTTTTGCAACGCATTGGCAGTCGGGTCGGAGCAGGAAAAGTTTCCGCGTTCGGCAAGTGCGCTGTTCTGGACAAGCATGGTCACCGTTTCATCCGTAATCTGCTCCTTGTCCGCACCGATGACCAGAAAATACCGTGCGCCGTGATAGGTGAACGACGGAATGTATTCCTCCACGCCCTCGCCTTTGCACACATAGATATCCCGCTGGCAGAAGCCCCACGGATAAAAGCTTTCAATGGCCTCATAGCTGATCACCCCCGCCGGAGAGCAGTACTCCGATGCCTGGAGAATGATCCTCTGCCCCTTACGTCCGCGAATCTTTAAACGCGGAACGCAGGCAGTGTTTTCGGCAAATTCGAAAACATAGCCCGATTCCTCTTCGTCCGCCCGATAGAAGGCCGTTTCGGAAAGAACGGCGGCATTTTTGTATTTGTATTTTTTATCCAGCAACACGGCACGTCCCGGATAGATTTTGAGCGGCTTCAGCTCCTTGGTCACCACGATCGGGTCGGTATCGTTACACACGGCTTTTCCGCGAGCCGGCTCCGTGTGCAGAGCGGCGCACCAGTCACCGTCGTCAAAATCGGGAAGCGTCCAGCCGTCCTTTTCGAGCGTTGCGTCGTAAAATTCGCCGCTTCGCAGATCATCGAAATAAATCGGCGAAGGCGCGCATACAAAGCTTTCGTCCGCTTCGAAAACGGTCTTGCCGTCGGCTTCGAACGCAAGTGCCAGCTTGGGTGCCGAGCGGAACAACGCCTTGTCGAAATCCCAGACAAAGCCGCCCATGCAGTTTGACATGCCGTTGCCGAGTAAAAGGGCGAAGCAGTTCTTGCCCTCGGTTAAGTAAGTCGAAACGTCGTAGGTGTCGTAAAACAGCATGCTGTCGGGATTGGTGATGCCGGGTGCCAGCCGACTGTTGGTAAGCTCGGTTCCGTTGACCCAAAGTCGGTAAAAGCCGGTGCTGGTCAAGGTCACGATTGCTTTTTCGGGACGCGCGTCCAACGTGAAGGTTTTGCGTACATACGGCGCATGAACGGGCTTTTCATAGGTCGCATACGCTTCGGTCGCCTTTATAAATTGAGATGAAAACATGATCGGATTCTCCTTTGACTGATCGTTTTGTGATAAAAAAAGCGTTCGCTTCCCTATAAGTATAACATGAAAGCGAACGCCTGTAAATATGGTATTTCTTCACAAATTTTCGAGACGAAATTATACGGATTGCACAAAGGTATTCCGCATATCCTCCTCCGATAAGACGATCTCTTTCATCGAATCGAACGAAAAGATCACCGCCTCGCACACCGGCTTCTCCGTGATCTCGCGCACCGCACGACAATATAAGCCTAACTGCCCCGCATATCGTTCGACAAGCGTCGCTTCCGCGTTTTCTCCCACGCGGTCGGTCTTGAAATCGATGACCGAATACGAGCCGTCGGCGTTTTCGATAAAGCAGTCGATCACGCCCTGCACCAGCACAAAATCGTCGGTTTTGGGAACGCCCTTCAAAACCTCCTCCGGCTTCATCTTGAGATTGAAGCGCATTTCGCGATAGACGGCCGCCGCCTTGCGTATTTTTTCGTACAAAGCCGTTCGGAAAAAGCCGTCCAACTTATCGGTATCCAACAGATTTTTCTGTTCCACCGTCAGAAAACCCTTCTCGCAAAGCGTCTCGGCGTGTGCCCCACAGCCATCCGTCACACAGCGCTCAAAATCGGCAAACTGCATAAAGACGTGCATGGCCGTTCCCCGAGAGGCCGCATCGGCCGACGTATCGGCAAACAGCGGAACGGTTCGTTTCTTGCGTTCGGCCTCCGAAGCAAGCAGTGCGTCCTCGTAATCGATCAGACCGTGCTTGAGAAGCGATACCGTAAGCTTCGGCGGTACGGCCGCAAAGGCCGACACACGCTCGGTATGCTGTCGAATCGATGTGCGAATGCGCTCCGAAAGTGCCTCATCCGGTGCAAAGACCTCCTCGGGACTGTCCGTTTTCGCCATCATTTCGGCTTTCTCCGCTTCTTCCGCTCCTTCCGTACACGCGATTTTCCGTATGCGAAAGACCGTGCGCCCTGCGGCATTCGGAAATTCGACGGATTCGGTCGAAGCGGAAAGAACATCCTCGAACGGCTTTTCGGACGCGGCATAGCCGAGAATCCAATCCAAAAAGGTTTCACCCGACAAAAGGGACTCTCCCCCGTCCTCGGCCGCTTTTTCGAGCAACCCGTCAAGCCCGTCGGGGGACGCGGTGATATACAGTCTGTCTCTCGCGCGGGTCAGTGCCACATACAAAAGCCGCTTGTATTCCTCGGTTTCCTCCCGCGCCGTATTTTCCTTGAGCAAACGACGAAACGGCGTGTCGGCATGAACAAAGCCGTCCTTTCCCGACACCGAGCGAACATTGGCGTAGCCGTCCAATGAAAACGCAATGCCGTCCGCGTCGCTCATAAGATACTTGGTGCTCGGCGCACTTTTTTTGCGGTCTGCTCCGAACAAAAAACAAACGGGAAACTCCAATCCCTTGGATTTGTGTACCGTCATAACGCGCACACCGCCCGCCGCTTCGGAACAGCTCTTGACATCGCCGCGCTTTTTCTGCTCGCCGATATAGTCCAAAAAGGCCGACAGTCCGCGGAACATCGTCTTGTCAAAGGCTCGTGCCTTTTCATACAAAAGCATCAGATTTTTCCGTCTGGCCGACGCGGACAATGTGCCGAACAGATCATCCGTCCCGGCGGCACATACGGCGGCCAAATCGGTATGGGCATACATGCGCCGCAGAAAGCCCGAAGCCGTCTCGCCGCGCGCCATGGTGCGAAGCGAATCGACCAACTCCGAAAAACGCCCGATTTTTTCGGCAAGCGCCGCGTCCGCCTTTTCCGATAAAGCATAGGCGTTTAACGCCTCGTAAAAGCTCGTGCGCGGAGACACCATGCGTATCTTCACCAGCTCATCGTCCGTAAAGCCCCCGATCGGCGAACGAAGCACCCCCGCAAGCGGAATATCCTTTTGCGGATTATCCGCCACTTCCAAAACAGCAAGCGCAAGGCGTATTTCCCGACGCTCAAAAAAGCTCTCGCCCTTTTCGCACACCACCGGCACACCGCGTTCGGACAGATACCGCTCCAAAAAGCGCGCCGCGTCCCATTTTCCCGTCAAAATCGCCACGTCGGACAATGTAAAATGCTTTCCGTCCGAACCGACCGCCTCCGGGTCGTTGATCAACTCGGTCAATGTTCTGTAGACCGTCTCGGCTTCGGCTCTCATGCGGTCGTCCGCCAATCGGGACGCAAGCGAAGATGTGTCGCATAACAGTATTTCGACCGGTTCTCGGGTCGGCCGTTCTTCCGAACGCGAAAAGATTAAACGCTCATTTTCATCGTAATCGGGAAGCAAGCGTGAAAACAGCGCGTTGGTGAAATCGATCACGTTTTCCGCGCAACGGAAATTGTTCGACATGAACACCCTTCGGCGCGGCGCATTCTCCGACACATCCGAAAACGCCGCACGATAGCCCGTAAAAATATCCGGCCGCGCTCCGCGAAAGCCGTAAATACTCTGCTTGGCATCCCCGACCAAAAAGCGTCCGCATTCCTCGTTTTCGGGCGTTTTGCGGGACAGTGCCGCAAAAATACGATCCTGTATCGGGTTGATATCCTGATATTCGTCGATGTACAGCTCATCAAAGCTGTCCGAAGCATCGGCGGCAAGCTCCGTTTCCCGACCGTTTTCGTCATACAACAGCGAATAGGTG
>CAZYFX010000005.1:29175-32940 GCA_964646725.1 uncultured Oscillospiraceae bacterium | reverse complement strand
GGGTGCGTGATGTTTGCTCATATAAACCCACATCATGAAAATGGAGCCCGAAGTTCCGAATACGGGATGCAGACCTCCCGTTTTCTCCCGATTCCCGGATGAAATAAGCCGGAAAAAGGACCGGAGAAAAAGGACGCTGGTAGCACAAAGTTGACGATAGGGCACCGCCCTTGCGATTCGCAGGGTTTTCACTGGCACCACACGGCTCCCCGGCTCAATTCAAACACCCTGACGGGCGGCTGATTTTACCGACAGCCGCCCGTCTTTTTTTCGAGGTGAGTTCCCATCAAAACCTATACCGTACATAAAAACGACACCGACAAACGATTGGATCGCTATTTGTCAAAATGCTTTCCCGGTATGCCGTCCTCCTTGCTGTACAAATATCTGCGCACCAAGCGTATCAAATTGAACGGCAAAAAAGCGGCACCCGGCACGCTGTTGCACGAAAATGACGTGCTTGAGCTGTATATTCCCGAGGAATTTCTGACAGCGGACACAAAAAAAAGCGCTTCGAGCGAGCGATTGGCACAACCGACGCTTGATTTGCAACCGCGGGAGATCGTCTACGAGGACGAAAATCTGCTTTTGATCGACAAGCCGCAGGGAGAGCTTGTCCATGCGGATATGCCGGGCGAGAAGCCGCTTCATGCCGGTGAAACATGTCTGGTCGATCGACTTTGCGGCTACTTGTACAAAAAGGGCGAATACGATCCGAATGCCGAGCAGACCTTTACTCCGGCGCTGTGCAACCGCCTTGACCGCAACACCTGCGGCCTTGTGATCGCTGCAAAAAACGCCAAAGCGCTTGCCGTCCTAAATCAAAAGATACGCGACCGTGAGCTGGAGAAACGGTATCTGTGCATGGTTTACGGCGTTCCGCGCGAAAAAAGCGCGACTTTATCGGACTTTCTGTACAAGGACAAGAACGCCAACCGTGTTACGATCGCTTCCGACCGCGCCACGCTCAAAAAAGCCTGCCACGTTCGCTACGACGACGATATCAAAACCGTTGTTACCCGCTATACGGTGCTCAAAAGCATGAACGACCGTTCGCTTGTGGAAGTGGAATTGGTCACGGGGCGCACACACCAGATACGCGCCCATCTGGCGTATATCGGACATCCCATTGTGGGAGACGGTAAGTACGGCGTGAACCGCAAAAAGGACTCGGGCAAGCAGTTTCAGATGCTGTGCGCGTATTCCTTAAAATTCAGCTTTCGCACCGACGCCGAGCCACTTGCTTATCTCGACGGGAAAACCTTCCGCAGCCGTTTTGATTTGGAAAGCACACGGTAAAAATGCAAAATAAATATAAATACAAAACAGGAAAGTAAGGAGCGAATCCGCATGTTGCGAAAAAAACCTTTCAGATTTTCAGTCTTAGCCGTAGTTGTGTCGGCTGTTCTCCTGTTGCTCTCTGTGAACGCTTTTGCCGACACGAACGAATGCTTGCGCGTGGAAGCTTCGGAAAACAATCACATAACGTATATTCCGGAGATCGGTGACAGTTCTCTGTACGAACAAACGATATACGAATATCTTTTTGCGGAACTGCGTTCGATGAAAAAGCAGATTGACGTCAGCGGCTACGGCTTGGATGCGTCACAGCTTCAAACAGCCTTAAAAACCACAATCAACATGTACCCTGAGCTTTTTTATGTTTCAAACGGCTTTTCTTATTACTCAAAATCGGACGGCACCGTAAAGACATATCTTCCAAACTATACCGAAACCGATACCGATTCGATCGAGAAAACGGTCAAACGTATACAGGAGGTCATGAAAGAGCTGTCGGACGGCGTTGACGAGCCGGAGAGCGATATCGACAAGCTTCTACTTTTGCATGACCGATTGGCTATGTACTATCAATACGATGAATCGCTTAATAACAGCGGTGCCGCCGAACTGTTTTTGGAGGGAACAGCTGTCTGTAACGGCTATGCCTCCGCTTTCTACGCTCTTGCGTCTCGAGCCGGAATTGACGGCGGCTTTGTGGCAAGCGAAGAAATGAATCATATCTGGAATGCTTTTTATCTGGACGGCGCGTGGTATCACGCGGATGTCACATGGGACGACCCGACGCACGACCGCTACGGCAATGTCAAACACACCTATTTTCTGAAAAGCAACGCGGCGTTTACGTCGCTTAACCATTACGGTTTTACGCTGTTGGAAAACGATTCCGATTTGTACGATGAAGCGTATTGGAACGATGCCGATACACAGATACTTCTTGTCGGAGCTTGCCGTTTCTTCATCCGCGACCGCTCGCTTACCAAATACAACACACAAACCGAGAAAGAAACGGTGTTGTATACCATCGCAAAAAAGTGGAGCGCCGGGGAAGGCTATGTTTGGCAAGGTGCGTATACCGGATTGGATATGCGTAACGGCCGCCTGTATTTCAATCTTCCCGATTCACTGTATTCCTGTGACCTGAACGGCGAAAACGTGCGATGTGAGTCGATGGGCTTGACGGCTGCGGAACAGACGGTGTATTCGATCTACGGCTTTTATGTTAAGGACGGAAAGGTCCGTTTGCATTACGGAACGGTCGAAAACCCGAATATGCTGACGCAGTACGCGACGGCTTACACGATGCCGACAGCGGACGGCAGACTATATTTGTGCGACATAACGCGTAACGCCGACGGAACCTGTACGCTCATCTACATAAACGAAGCGAAAGCTTCGGCCTGTTTCTACAGCTACGGAAAAACAAATCGGCGCATAAGCAATCTTACGTCTGCCATGCGCCGCGATAAGGTATGTACGTTTGAGTTGAGTGACGGTCGAAACAATCTTACAATCCTGGATGAAAAGCTTCGTCCGTTGAGTCCTTCTTTAAGCACCTGACGGCAAGCCTTGTTTTCCCGCCCATCGTACAGGTGAAGAGCGTCAGATCACAGTCGCTGTTCACCATATCCTCGATGGCGGTGGCGGATAAGGTTTCCATATCCGCAACTTCATAAGAAAATACATTCCCGTCTACGTCCGTAAAGGTGACCGTGTCGCCGATACGGACGTTTTTTAGGCTTCCGAAATGAGAGCGGTAGTTGTGGGCGCAGATCACGAAATCGTCCAAATACGCCGAACCCGCATAGCGGCAGGGGGCAAGCTTCAAAAGGCTCTCGTCCCATGCCGAGATGACAGGCAGTTCGAGGCTTAACACAGGTATCTTTAAAAGCCCGATGTATTCCACACCGTCCAACGTTACCGTCGGCATTTCGATCTCCGGATACAGAAGATAGTCCGGGATATCCGCTTCCGTCGGATCGATTTCTTCCGAACGTTCCGACGGCATCGACGGCATTTGTACCGTCGGAAGCAGTGCCTCCAAACGCTCTGCCGTGAGGGTCGAGACTTCTCCCGCACGGTTGCTTTCCGCACGGTTGTACAGGTTTAAAAACAGAGCCGCCGCAAGCAGCAGCAGCCCTAAAACGATACATAGATTGCCTTTGATTTTATTGTTTCTCATCTTGTGTACCTCGACGAAGGAATACTCCGAGCAGAATGCAGGCAAGTCCCGCGCATACCAAAAGCGGCAGCGGCCACCAAAGCTGTCCGGTCTGCGGAAGCTGCGGGATGTCCGGCTCATCCGGTTCGTCGGGCGCATCGGGAATGTACGGAATGTCGGGTTCATCGGGAGTGTCCGGCACATACGGTACATTCGGCGTAGGTTCGGGATCGGGTGTAGGTTCGGGATTGGGCGTAGGTTCGGGATCGGGCGTAGGTTCGGGATCGGGCGTAGGTTCGGGATCG
>CAZYFX010000005.1:0-29075 GCA_964646725.1 uncultured Oscillospiraceae bacterium | reverse complement strand
TCGGGATCGGGCGTAGGTTCGGGATCGGGCGTAGGTTCGGGATCGGGCGTAGGTTTGGGATCGGGCGTAGGTTCGGGATCGGGCGTAGGTTTGGGATCGGGTGTAGGTTCGGGATCGGGTGTAGGTTCGGGAACAGGCGTAGGGGCGGGGTCGGGCGTAGGACGCGGTTTAGACGGCGTTTCATATGAGTTGGTCACGGTGAAAGCATACCCCTCGCGCGTAATGATCGGTTCAAGATACCCCTCGATTTGTTCCTCACTGACCGTCCAATAGTGCCCGGTGTCTAAATCCTTCCATGTGTACGTCCAATGTCCGTTATAAGGGAGCATAACGGTATCATACAGCGTTCCGTCGCACCAGAGCTTGATTTCAATGGATTTCGGACGATGGCTCGTGTAGCCACTGTCCTTCCAGATTTTGACAACCTTTAAGTCCGCCGTGTCCAAATGCCGAGAGGGCTTGACGTTGGCCGAGACGCTTGTCTGCCCCTTGGAATCGGGCAGTGTCACGAAAAACGGCGCAAAGGTATAGCCCACTTTTCCGACGGTGAGTGCGTCGGCGGTGATGAGATAAACACCGTCGGAAAGATCGGTAAATACGGCCGTGCCTTCCGCGTCGGGTGTGGCGGTCGCGTCGGGCAAAAAGCTGCCGCTTATCGATACTTGACGCTCTAACTCGGCGGCGATCTGCGCCTTAGCTGTATCGTTTTTCTTTGAGTAATTTTTGAGTGTGTCGGAAAAATCCGCAAAAGCATCGGTGACGGTCAGTTTGCCGCTCGTTTCGACAGTCATAACCCGATACGCCCGAAAGGTGCTCTCAATGGGCGTTGTGGCATATTTCGACGAAACGGTCAGTCGATTTGTTCCGACGGCCGATGCCGACAGGCACATAAGACCAACGGCAACCAGGGTAAAAAAACATATGACCGTTTTACAGAATTTCTTCATCCGAATCCCCTCCGTTGGAAGATGTTTTTTTGCTCGGCAAAAGCAAAAGAATAAGCAACAGTAACAAGATCGGCGCGGCAACGATCGGTGCGACCAAAAGCGGCTCGATCTGCAAAGCATCGGCCGTGATGCGGATGCTTCGCGATTCCTCGATGTTTTCGATACGGTGTCCGCGCACCAACAAGCGGTGCGTATTGATGCCGTAGGGCGTACAGGTAACGAGTGTGCAATAGTCCTCGCCCTCGATGATCTGCAAGGAGCCGGTCTGCTGCGGCTCGACGATTAAAATTTGATCGACCTCATAGGTCAATATCTCATCCAAAACGCGCAAGATAAAGATGTCACCCTCCTGCAGCTTATCCAAGTGTGTGAACAGCTTGGCACTCGGAAGCCCTCTGTGACCGGACAATACGCAGTGACTGCTTTCGCCTCCGACCGGCAAGCTCGACCATTCCAAATGTCCGATGGCGACCTGGAGGACGGCTTCATCTGTCCCATGATAGATGGGAAGTGAGCAGTTGATCTCGGGGATTTCGATGTAGCCCATAACGCCCAGTCCCGAAACATCAAGCAAGGCAGTGTATTCTTCCTTTTGTTCGGCGCTTAAGGCAAAGCCCGTGTCGCGTGCCAAAAGGCTTTCGTTGTAGGCATAGGCGGCATTCCACAGTTCCTCGTATTTTTCGACATCCAGATCGGCCACATTTTCGGCATAGCTTGCGATGGCGCGTGTCTGGTGGAAGGAATTCCAATAGTCGCTTACCGAGGGATACAACAGCAAGGACAGGCCCGCAATAAGAACAACGAACAGTAAGATCGTTGTTACCGGATTCGATTTTTTCTTCATGGCGGACTTCTCCTTGCTGCCGCCGAACGATAACGCCCGGCGGCAGAATGCTTATGTAACGGAAAATGCGTTAGATGTTGGAATTCATGCGCTTCTTGGTGACAAGAAGGATGATAGCGCCGACGGCGAGTAGCGATCCGGCCACATAGAAGATCGTGGTACCGATACCACCGGTGGACGGAAGCTCAGCGCCGGTCTTGTTGATGACCTGAACACCGCCGTTAAGATACAATGTCGTATCGGTAGTATCCATGACAGCCAAGTTGTCGGAGCCGCTAATGGTTGCCGTAACACGCGAGGAAAGCTTGTTGTATCCGTCCGGAGCCTTAGTCTCTTCGAGATAGTAGGAACCGTTTCCGAGGCCCGAGATGTTTACCTTGCCTGCCTTGATGACAGCCGAGGTGAAGCCGGTGGCAGCTGCCTCATTTGCATCGGCCACGCGATATTCTTCGTCGTTTACTTTGACGAGGGGAATTTTGTTGCCGTCGGTCAAAGCGTCATACAGTTCGAATTCGGCACCGTCAAGAAGATGATCATCACTCTTGGTCTTTACAAGATCGAAAGAATAGGTATATACGGTAGCCTTTTCCTCGGTGGTCTTGCTGTTTTCACCGTAGTTAAGCTGAACTTTGTTGGGGTTACCGTCGCCTGCGACAACGGCATTCTTATTGACCGTTGCGGAATAGGTTACATCGATGGTCGTGTCACCGGTAAGAGTGTCCAAGTAGCTCTTAGCGAAAGTAAGCTCAAAGGTGCAGCCGTCGGACAAACCGGCAGTCGTAACGGTGTAGTCGGTACCGGCGGTCAGCGGGGTCGTGCCGACCTTTACTTCAAAGGAAGTCGTGTCAAGGGTAAGACCGTTCGAAAGGGTATCATGAAGAACATAGTTCTGTGCACCCTTCTTGGCATGTACCGTGATTTTATAGTCTACTGTTTTGCCGATAGAAGCGGTAGTTGTAGCCGTTCCGTTAACAGTCTTGCTGACGGTCGGCTTTGTATTCTTCTCGTTGACGGTCGCGTCGGGCTTGGTCGTGGTCAAACCGCACAGAACACCCATAGAGGAGTCGAGAAGATAGTATCCGAGATCAAGTCCGCTAAACACGACACTGTCCGAAGCTGCGGTCGCTTTTTCGGTCGGAATAAGGCTCTTAGTCTCGGCATATGCAAGAGCCGCCTTGGCAAGATCTTCGGCCTGAGTGGAGTTGTCGGTGATGGAGACACCCGCCTTCAGAGTGACAACGTCCTGAGTGTCAAGGGAAAAGACATCCTTGCCGTAACCGTTGTCAATAAAATCTTTCCAATCGGAGGTGACCTTGTAAGTGTAGGCGTTGGTCGTAGCATTGTAGCTTTCGAGATCGAACATTTTGTAGATGGAATAGGTTTCGCCGGTTTCGGCGCCGGAGACGGTGATACTGCCGGTTTCGGCGGCAAGAGCGGGAATGAGCATAGCAAAGACCATGATCGCGCTTAAGAGCAGGGTGAGAAGCTTTTTGGTGGTTTTCATGTGTTTCTTTCCTTTCTTTATGTGTTGTTTGTTTTTTGGGATCGCGTTGGGGTTACGGGTCAAAGGTTGGACGAACCTCCCTTCGACGTGTGTTTTTTATAAAGCAAGAAGATAGCTGCCGCAGTGAGCAGTGTTCCTCCCACAGTATACGGGATAGTTCCGCTTCCGCCGGTCGAAGGCAATTCGTAACCGCGCGTATAGAAGCCGCTGTCGTTGTACTTTGCCTCGTACCTTGCCACCGACATGTTTTCGGCGGCGGGAAGCACGATGCCTGTAATGCAGGTATGAAGAAGCGTGTTCTTCGATTCGTTGTAGGTCGGTTTTCCGTCGGAGTCCTTGCTGTCATCCGACCCGCCGAGATGAGTGGGTGATGCCAGATAAGACGAAATATCGTGTGTGCCCGAGGTGAACTTGACCGCATACGTTCCGCGGGAAAGATTGGTAAACAGATAGCGTCCCTCGACGTAGCTTTCGGCACCGGTGACATCAGCGCTCAAAACACTGATCTTTTGACCGGTTTGAATGACGATCGGTTCGGTCGTGCCGGGATAGCAGACAGGCGCATAATCCGCTTCATTGTCCACATCACCGCCGCCTCTTAATTTAAGCAAAGCTACCGAAACGCCCGACAGGCGATTTTCACCGCTGTCTTGAAGTCCGTTGCTGTTTTCGTCAAGCCAGCACAAGCCTTCCAGCGTTCGGGTGACGGTGCGCTCATCGGTAACGGTCACGGACGAGCCGTGAGAAAACTGATTATGGAATACATCGTTTCTGTCCGGATCGCGCGTTGCGGCGGGAATGAGCTGTAACGAAAGGTCAACATGGATGCTTTGGTTGGCACCGAGTGAACCGATGATCGCCCAAGCAACGGGCATGGTGTCCTCTAACTCCGTGATCACACCGTCCAAGGAAGTGATGATACGGATGGATTTGATGGTAAATCGTGTATCGCAAATCTGCAAAGGATCCAAACGAAGTCGCTTGATCGTTCCCGACCAACCGCTTTGCCCGGCCAGGTGGAAAACGAAATCGCTTTCCTCGGTGGTGGCGGACCATACCTTCAGAGAATCCTTTTCGTTCACCGTGCTTGGATTGTTTCCGCCGCTTGTCTGGTAGAACAGCTGCATAGCCTGACCGACGGGAATACCCGAAGCCGTGATGCAGATGTCGGTAATATCTTCACAGGAATACTTTTGGTACAGAGCGGGAGCTATGTCCATGATAACATCGGGATTTTTGGAATCCGAAAGATAGGTCGTTCCGTTGTCATCGCGACTCACGAGAGTGGCTCTCTCTCCTATTTTCAAATAATCATTGTCGGATGTAAGCATGTAGGTCGATTGATCGACCGTAGAATTCATGGTTGCCTTTGTCCAATTGGCAATGATTTCACTCTCCGATATCTCTGCCGCCGTTTTTCCCGCATAGCTCTCGTCGTTTGTATAATAAACGCTTAGCTTGTTTGCATCACAAGCGGCTAAATTCAAGCGCCAGGTATCAATAACATAGCTTCCGGTAAAGTCATTTTCGAAATATCCGTTTCGCGGCATGGTATCGAGAAGATAAATATTCGAAATCTCGCTTGCCGAGTTATTGTCGTAGTAGATGACATAATCCAGAACCCCGTCCGGCTCGACCACATCGGACAAAGAGTACTTTCCGTAGGAGCTGGCTTCGCCGTGAACGAGCACGACGCCGACTTCGGCATAATTACCGTTTTCCTTGCGAATGACGCGGTCATCCCCGACAGCGACGATTTGAACGGTGTTGGTGACATGCGTGGTTCCGGTGGGAACATCGGTTTTTGCGTTTCCCTTGGTTCCAATGTCTGCCGCGTAGTGAATGGCGGGTATCTCTTTTCCGACTTCCACATCATCCAATATCCAGACCAACGTCTGTGTGCCGTCGGCATTGTTCGTGACCTGCGGCTCATTTAATGTACCGCCGTTGATCTTACCGAGTGTTCCGCCGTTTTTCGAGCTTTGCGTGTATTCACCGCCGAAATAAGAAGAACCGACATGATAGGTCAGATATTTCGGAAGCGTATCCGTTACGGTAACGGTCGTAAGAAGGGGAGTTTCCAGAGTGCGGTTATCGTCGAATTTAACGACCGGTGCAATCACGAAGTCAATCACACGCTGATCGGCGTCCAGATTGTAGGTCTCTTTGACGAGATTATCGGAAGTCTTTTGCTCAATGCTCTTGGAAACGGTAGCCTTGTAGCCGACCACGAGCAGCGTATCGCCCAAGGTGTAGGAGCCGGTATGCTTGTCGTATGTGCCGTCGCCGTTACCGTAGGTGCTCGGTCGGTTTCTGACGTGAGTGTACTCGGGAAGCGTGATGGGGTCGGACGGGTCGTTGCCCAACAGCGTGGGGATGCTCTCCCCCGCTTCCAAATATTTCTCGACTGTCCACACCTGCACCTCACCGGTCGTGATAAACGACTGATTGATCAGACCGATATCCTCACGCACCATGACGTTCTGAACGAAATAGGTAGTCAGAATGCCGCCCTGAATGGCCGTATAAGTCGTTTTGGGTTCCGCTTCGACCAAGTACGCAACGATCAAGCCGTGTTCCTTTGCTTCCGCAATGGTTTCATAGTAGCAAAGTTCGCTCATGGTGGTTTTCTTCATTTCCTCGTCGTTCGACCAGTTTTGACCGTTCGGCTTGGTTGCGTATAAAAACTTGTATGAATAGTAAGCGGCCGCCGGGTTTCCTTTGGATCCCTCAACCGGTTCGAGCGCTTTCGCATCGAATTTCATCAACCATTTGGCGGCGCATACCTTATTATCATCGTCGCCGTTTGTTTGCGCGTAGCCGCCGACCATAAGGCCGATGGTCGAGCCGATAGGCGCCCAGTCCTTGCCGTTTTGAGCGCAGGAGTTGGGACTTCCTTCGTTGACACCGAAAACGTCAACGAGATTCGGCTGGTCTTTCATGGTATAGAGATGGCGAAGCTCATAGTTTCCGGGGCGTCTTAGGTATACGGTAACGTACTTGGATGCTTCGGATGGCTTGGTTTGATTGGAAGAATCGTTCGGTGCTTCGACAAGGCTCTGCCCGCTGGCGGTGGAGGCTTTCAGGTTGATGGCAGACAGCTTCATATTAAAAGTACCGTCCGTGCAAAGCCCGTTTCCGAACTCTTGCGCGTTTGTTCCGTCTGTCGAGAAATCGTCCAAGACGGTTTTGTTCGTTCCGCCGTCCGTTGCCGTCTGGAAGGGCTGTACAAGGTACAGCTTCATGGCAGAGAAGCAGCCGATGTTCTGAACGCCGGTCGATTTCGGGTAATAAGTGGATTCGCCGTCATTTTCACCGGCGCGAAGGCGCGGAAACGTGCCGTCGAATTTGTAGTTCTTTACGGTCACATGCAGAATGTTCCCCTCCTGTACGGCCGACCAGCTGCCACCGTCGTAGCAGGCATGTACGCGGTCATTGCCGACGTCGGAGGCGCGATTGTGCGGAGCTCCTCGATAAGCATTGCTGTAGGAGGTCATGCCGATCGAACGGTCGGGGGTTCCGTAGCTCTGGGGCGAATAACTCCAGACAAGCGGAGTATAGGTGTCCGTCACATCCGTCGGAGTGCCGGCAATATGGTCGATCTCGGTTTCGTCGGAATCGTAGTTGGGATAGAAAACAGATTCCAGCTTGATATCAAAGGTGATGTCCCCGCTCGGAAGCTCAATACCGCGCAAGCCCTTGTCCTTGGAATCGTTGTACAATGCAAGCGTTACGCCATAGGTGAAGATACGACCGGATCGCACACCGACATCTTGATTCAGAGCCTTTGCCGCACCGGTGGTTTGATTGAAATCGGAGCTTGTGGGGCTGAAATCAAAGTTTTGCTTGGCTTCGGTCGCAAACGCCTGATTGATGAGTATACTGTATTTGGGGGCGGCGGAAACGGTGACCGCATCCGAGGTGACCGACATTTTTTCGATCTTCTCATGCGTCGAGCATTCGCCGTTCCAGACATTGTACTCCATGGCAGCACTGAATGTGGGCGCGATGATTTCGCCGTTATTCATCATTTTCACGTTGATGGTGACGTTTTCGGTAAATTCGCCGGGAACCACCGATGTGGCATCGGCACCGGGAAGAAGATGCTTGTAGCAGGTGAGCACCTGACATTCTTTTCCGTCGCGCGTTTCGGTCGTTAAAACCGGATCTTCGATCCATCCCATGGCAGCTTGATCGAACACAGCCTCATCGACGGTGAGCGGAAGCACGAATTCCATTTTGACGCGCGCTTCTTTAAAAGTATCTCCGGCAATGTAGGGAACATATTTGACTGTTATATTATAGGAAAGCGTGTCAAATGTGCGAATAACGAAATTGTCGGTACCGGAATCGTTTCCGGGGTCGTCGTTTTCGTCAAAGGGCGCGGTACCGGTCAGACACTTGGTAATGGCGATCGACGAAACATAGGCAGAATCATCGACAAGCGCTTCTCGGTTTGCCATGAGCGCAATATCTTCCGTATCCGTTCGCTTCCCTGCGCGTTCTTTGTCGGCGGCAACTTCTTCGACTCCTTCGACCGTTTCGAGCGACGGTGTGCAGGATGCGTCGTGCGTGTGTTCCTCCAACGTGCAGACAAGCTCCTTCGACATTTCGACCGTAAGGCATTTTTCGGTATGCTGATGGCGTAATACCTGTGCTTTGCCGCATACGAGCTTTCCGTCCGCATCAAAGCAAGCATCCGTGTGCTCATGGGCATGTATTTCTTCTTTGCCGCAATTCGGAACGGACTCGGCGTCCTCGGGTTCGTCCGCTTCCTCGTCCTCAAGTTTTTCAAACTCTTGCGGTTCTTCGTTTTCTTTGACTTCTTCCCTGTCACAGTTTAACACGCGCTTCCATGCATAGCAATCGTCGGTATGCTTGTGTCCCACGGTTTCTTCTTCGCGGCAGACATACGTTTCGATCTGCTCATAGCAATCATCGTCGTGCATGTGACCTTCGGATTCTTCTTTATCGCAGACAAGCGTTTCGGTTTCTTCGTAACAAGCGCCGGTATGTTTGTGTCCTTCGTATTCCGCTTCGTCGCAGATAAGATCTTCTTCGGTTTCGTAGCAGCCGCTGTCGTGCTCATGCTCGTCGGAATCGTCCTCACAGACCAACGTGCGCACGGTCTTGTAGCAGCTCTTGCCGTGGGTGTGCCCCTTGGATTCTTCTTCGCCGCAAACGCATTCGCGCTTGGTTTCATAGCAAGCTTTCGAGTGCGTATGCCCCACGGATTCTTCTTCGGTGCAGATAAGCTCCCCGCGTTCGGTGTCGATGCAATCGTCCGAATGCGTGTGCCCTTCGTTTTCTTCCTCGGTGCAGATGAGCTCACCGCGCTCCAATGTGTAGCAATCATCGGTGTGCGTGTGCGCCGCTTCGTCGGACTCCGATTTTTTCGTTTTACTCTTTTTCGAGGATTTTTTGACGGACTTTGGGTAGCAGTCCTTGTCGTGAGTGTGCTCCTCGATCTCCTCAAGCTCGCAGATCAGCTCACCGTTTTCGTCGTAGCAAAGCTCGTCATGCGTGTGCAAAACGTAATCCGCGTAACCGCAGACGTATTCGCCGTCGGCATTTTTGCACACCCCCGTGTGCGTATGTCGGGCAAGATTTTCTTCGTTACAGGAGAGCACCGTTGTTTCAAGTGCTTCGTAGCATTCTTCGGTATGTGTATGCTCCGTAAGCTTGCAGCCCTTTTCCAGCGTAATGGCAGGTAAGATCAGCGCATAGGTCGTACAGAAAACGACGATCGACGATGCGACCATCATCAAACGGTACCAATGCCGCTTGAACAGACTTTTCTTGACAAGTGCATTCTTTTCGGAAGTCTTGTTCTTTTTTAAGAACATATGCGCTCACCTCCTTCATTTACTTAAAAATCTCTTATTCCACCGCGCCGAAGCCGTCGAACGGCCATACACGAAATACAATCTTCCCGACGATCTGTTCTTCGGATACGCAGCCGATCTCTGTGTGTCGGGAGTCCACCGAGGTGGAGCGGTGGTCACCCATGCAGAAATACCGATTGTCCGGCACCTGATAGGGTAGTTCAATGTTGGCGTCCCCGAAAGCATGTTCGGAAAGATACGGTTCATCGAGCAATTCGCCGTTCACATATACATACCCATCCTCATTGATATCCACCCATTCGCCGGGCAGCGCGATACAGCGCTTGACGAGAATTTTATTTCCTATATAGAAAGCGATCAAATCGCCGGGGCCGAAATCCGTGCCCTTAACGGAGACTACTATATCCCCCTCATCCAAAGAGGGTGCCATGGAAGACCCGTATATCTGGAGCACCGGCATCCATATGGTAGCGACCAAAACGGCCACTGCCGCCACAACGATCAGGCTGTACGCCGTACTTCGGAGCACTCTTCGGTAACGCGCACGGTAGCGCAGCCGGCGCACCTCGCTTTTCAACTGCTCGGGCGTCGGCGATTCAAGTGTTTGACTCGTCTTTTTCATGATTGATTGTCTCATCGATTTCCTTTGCTTCGCATAAAGCATCCGTCAAACCGTCGGCATTTTCGCTCAAGCGGCGCAGATTTTCGATGTATTGCCGACAGGCCGCATCGGCAGCTTCGAACACACCGTTGAGTTTCAAAGCGGCTTCGGCCAGCGTTCCGGCTTGGCTCACGGCAATCTCGCGGGCGGCCAATTTTTCTTCGGCGCTGTCTAACTTTTCGCGCAAGGCACGGTTCTCAACCGTCAGATCGTAGATCATTTGCATGAGATCCGCACGGCTCAATCGTTTTAACTCTTTGTCGGTCACGGCAGACGCTTCTTTCATGGTTGGTGATTCAAACAGAACGGAGAAAGTACGTTCATATTAAACGCTGTTTGCTCGTTTATTATAGCACACAACAAACTAAATGTCAATACTTTCAATATAAAATATGAGCCTTTGGTAAAGGAAAAGCATAATTGTTATGTAAATGTCGAATATTCGAGCATACCTCCCAAAGCAAGAGAGGATCGTAAACTTACACTAAATTACATAAAATCGGTTCAATCGCATTTCGACGTGCGGTTTCTATAAAGCAAGAGGACGGCTGCCACTGTGAGCAGCGTTCCTCCCACTGTATGCGGGATCGTTCCGCTTCCGCCCGTCGAGGGAAGTTCGTAATAAAGCGTGTCGATGACCGCACCCTCCCAATTCAGCGGTCGGTTATCGTAGGTGGAAGCCGTTACGGTGACCGTATCGTAGGCAACGGTCACCCGATAGCGATTATCGGTGACGGTGTATCCGTCCGGAGCGGAAATTTCCGACAAAGTATAAATGTGTCCGGAGGGGATGCCCGTAAAACGAACATTTCCGTCGGCATCGGATACGGCCGTTTGATCTTGTATGGTGACCGGTGTATTGTCACCGTGGCAGGCATGACACTTCACAAGATCGTGAGACAGCTTGAATTCCGCACCCGAGAGCAGGTTTCCGCCGGTATCCTCTTTCGTAAAGAGCAATTCACCGAGATAGCCATGCACCGAGGGAATCGAAAAGTCAATGAATTTTGTTTCGGAAACGACCAATTGGTTGTTCTGTAATTCAATGATCTGGTATTGCAGGTGTGTGGGATTGTTGGTCGGGAAGATGTTGTTTTCGGCAAATCCGCTTTGCTCGTTTTCCAACCGTAAGCGGTATTTCAACCGATACGTGTACAAAAGCGTGTCTCCGCTTTGGGACAACGTATAGCCGGATTTTTTCAAATCCCAGATGATCTGTTGCGCGTCCGAGTCGAAATGCGCCGTGTTTTCCGCGTTTTCCGCATAGGTGCCGACCAACGAATCGTTTTGGAGCGTCGAGGATTGATCGTACAGACCGATGAACTCAATGGTTTGAATTTTGTTCTGCGACACCGGCATGGGGTCGGAGGTCACCCAGTTGGTGGACGAACCGGATTCGACGGTTCTGTGGATCGTTTCGAAAATATTATCGTAAGCGGCCATCAAAGAATCGCTGTCGGTACTGTCGTAGTAATATCCGGAACCGATGCTGTCCTTAAGCCACTTTTGGTAGGATTCCGCAGAAGAGGCATCGCCGATCTCGTAAGTGGTGGAGGTTCGTTCCACTACGGAAAATGATTTTGTGTTTTTCGTTTGATCGATGTAGGTTTGGATCTTTTGTGCACCGACAGCCACACCGACCGAAAAAACCGTCACACCGGAGTCTTTAAGAGCCGATGCCCGCTCTCTTGCTTTGACGGCCGCTGTGTCGGAATAGCTTGTACCGTAGGAGCAGGGAGCATTTTTCACATGGTCATAAAACAGGACGGTGTCGTGGGGATCGTGACCGATATATCCGCTTTTGATATAGGTGGTCGGAAAACCGTCGCTCAGAAAAATGATGAATTTGTATTTGTTGGATACTCCGCTCAACATATCTCCGCCCATTTTTAAACCGGCTTCTATATTTGTAAATCTCTCATCAGAACCGGCATAACCGTCCGCGTTGATGATGTTTCCCGTTTGGGTACGCACGGTGTTTTTTAAGGTAACGGCTTGCGAAGCGGTGGTGCAGGCTTGCATAGGGAAAATCTGATGTGCGGATGTGTTGAAAGCCACATATCCGATTTTGCTGACGCCTGCGGAATTGTTGGCGGTAAATTTATCGATAAAGCTGTCGGCCGCTTCGACTGCGGCTTCATAGCGCGTAGAGGTTCCGAAGTCTGTGTTCATCGTATTGGATATATCCATAACAATGACCACGGCAATGTCGGGCTCTTCGACGATCTCGGTCAACTTGTGAGAGGTTTGCACCTCTAAGGTAATGTCAAACACGTTTTCGATTTCTGTACCGGCAATCGTCTTGGCGGCGGAAACGCCGTCCGCTTCGATCTTATTTTGATAGCCGTATTCATCGATCTGTACATCGGAGGGAGCGTTTGCCGTTGCGGCAAGGGAAGCCGCAATAGGCTCGAAAGACGCAACCGTGCCCGATGCCGACAGTCCGCTCTCTGCGGTCAACTGGGGAAGCGCGCCGTATTTCTCGTATTCCTCGAACCAGCCGCTGTCGCGAAGATCCATCCAAGCCGTGCCGTCGGCATGCTCGGCGATTGTGTTACAATCATAGTCAAAATCGAAATCGTCTCCGCTTTCCTTTATATCCTTGTCCTCGTCGGTTTGGAGACTCGGCATACACGTTTCATCGTGCTCATGCTCCTCTTTGGTACACACAAGCTTTTGCGACATTTCAGTCGTAAAGCATTCCGCCGTGTGACGATGCCGAAGAACCTGCGTTTTTCCGCAGATGAGCTTTCCTTTTTTGTCGAAGCACACGTCGGTGTGCTCGTGCTCGACACGCTCCTCTTCGTCGCAAATCAGGCACGGTTCGGCTTTTTGACCGTTGTCCGCTGCTTCGTCCGTATTCTCCGCGGATTCAAGCGATTCTTCGACGACTTCCGATTCGTTCGTGTCGTCGGTTTCTTCTTTTTCTTCTTTTTCTTCCTTTTCTTCCTTATATACGTCCAGATCGCAGCTCAGTACTCGCTCCCGGGCGTAGCAATCGTCGGTGTGCGTATGTCCCACGGTTTCTTCTTCCCCGCAGACGTTCTTTTCGATCTGCTCATAGCAATCATCGGTGTGTTTGTGTCCTTCGGACTCTTCTTCGTCGCAGACAAGTACTTCGATTTCTTCGTAGCAATCGTCGGTATGCGCGTGTTCTTCGGATTCTTCACGATCGCAGATACATTCGCGATCGGTTTCATAGCACACACTTGTGTGCTCGTGTCCCTCGGATTCTTCTTGTGTGCAAATAAGCTCTCCGCGCTCGGTGACAATGCAGTCGTCCGTGTGGGTGTGCCCGTTGATTTCTTCCTCGGTGCAGATCAGTTCACCGCGCACCGACGTATAGCAGTCGTCCGTATGCGTGTGTGCCGCTTCATCGGAAGTGAGTTTTTCCGTTTCGCTCTTGCTCTTTTTCGATTTCCGTGAATTTTTCGATGACTTTTCATCCGACGGCTCGCAGCAATTCTCACCGTGAACGTGCTCCTCGATCTCCTCCAATTCGCAAATCAATTCGCCGTTTTCGTCAAAGCAGAATTTATCATGCGTGTGCAAAACGTAATCCGCATAGCCGCAGATATATTCACCGTCGGCATTTTTACACGCCTTGGTGTGTTTATGTCGTGCAAGCTTTTCTTCGGTGCAGGTAAGTATTGCCGTTTCAACGGCTTCATAGCATTCCTCGGTATGCGTGTGCTCCTCAAGGATACAGCGTTTTTCGAGTGTTATGGCAGGCAAGATCAGCGCATAGGTCGTACAGAAAACAACGATCGACGATGCGACCATCATCAATCGATACCATCTGCGTTTAAAAAGGCTTTTTTTGACAAGTCTGTTATTTTCGGAAGCCTTGTTCGTTCCTTTGGACATATGCGCTCACCTCCTTCGCGATTGCTAAAAAGCAGAATGTCGAATTTATGTTCACAAAAAGCGCCGACTGCTCGACTATTATAGCACATAAAAATTCAAATGTCAATACTTTTTGTTCAAAAAACGCCCAAATAAAAAAAAAAAAAAACGCAATTATTATGCGTTTGTCGAATTTCAAGAAGCAAAATGGACAGCAACAAATTGCTCAGTCCCCGCCCACCGACCAAACATAAAACGTGCTACTTCAGCACTCCGACGCCCGTCAGGATCATTTTTTCGGTCAGTTTTGCCATTTCGAGCGGCGTTTCCTTTTGTCCGCCACTGAGCCATGCACCGAATAGGCCGATACTGCCCGAGACAATATAGTGATAAAAATAACCGAATCGTTCGTCATCGGATATGCCGAAAGCTTTCTGTGCATTGATAAAGCATTTTTCGCGGATGACGCTTTTTAAGCGATCGACGAACGCCGCATCTCCGTTTTTTCCGATGAGCACACGCGCCAACTCCGCATGCTCCGAAAGCAATCCGTACAGCTCAACAAGCAGAGGAAACAGCTCATCTGTGTTCTTTTTCGGTTCATAATGCCCGACGATGTCGTTGAATTTTTCGAATATCTCGTTTTGCAGCTGCTCGACCATATCGTACACATCGCGGTAATGCAAGTAGAACGTTCCGCGGTTGATATCGGCTTTTTCCGCGATTTCCCGTACGCTGATGGCCTTGAGCGGTTTTTCCGATAAAAGAGACGCCAAAGCGTCGTACATCGCCTTTTTGGTTTTTCGAACACGCCGATCCTCAGTGACAGACATAAAAAAACTCCTTCAAATCAACAGACAATTATTATTTCGTTGAGTATTTAACATTCGTTTCGTATTGTGCCTATTGTATTCTCGAACACAAGTTGCTATAATATATTATAATCGCTTAATCAACTTTTGTCAAGTTATTTTTTGGGAGGCATCATGACGGAGTACAAACCAACGCCCATCGAGCGCTTGGCCGCGTTCATCGTTGACCGGCGCAAGGGCTTTTATTTAGTCTACATATTACTGATTGTTTTCAGCTTCTTTTCGACCGGCTGGGTATCGGTCAACGATGATATCACCGATTACTTGTCCGAGAATACCGAGACTCGAAAGGGTCTTTCGCTCATGGACGAGGAATTTGTCACCTATGCCACCGCCGAGATCATGCTCGACAACGTTTCCTTTGCCGACGCGCAAAAATTATGCGACGAATGGCAGACGATTTCGGGCGTCAAAGAGATAGCTTTCGACGACACGACCGACCATTACGTTTCTTCCTCGGCGCTGTTTTCCGTGACGTTTGACGGCGGAAGCACCGATGAACGTACGGTCGCGGCCTTTGAAGAACTGGAACGCAGAGCCGCCGACTACGACACCTACATTTCGGCATCGATCGGAGACGCGGAGACCAAACGCATGGAATCCGAAATGAATCTGGTCATGATCATTGCCTGCGTGATCATTTTGACGGTTCTTTTGATCTCCTCGCACACCTATATGGAGATCCCCGTGCTCATCCTCACCTTCGGTGCGGCGGCCATACTCAACAAGGGCACCAACTATCTGCTCGGAACCATTTCCTTCATTTCCAACTCCATCGCCGTGGTTTTGCAATTGGCGCTTGCCATCGACTACGCCATCATCCTCTGCCACCGCTACACCGAGGAGCGTGAGACTCTCGCACCGCGTGAAGCGGTCATTACGGCGCTTTGCAAAGCGATCCCCGAAATATCCGGAAGCTGTCTCACCACCCTGTCGGGACTTATGGCCATGGGCTTTATGCAGTTCAAGATCGGTTTCGATATGAGCATCGTACTCATCAAGGCCATTATCATCAGCATTCTCTGCGTTTTCACGCTTATGCCAGGGCTTCTTATGTCCTTTTCGGGACTCATCGACCGCACACATCACCACAATTTTGTGCCGCAGATCGACGCCTGGAGTAACGGTGTCGTTAAACTACGCTTTGTAACGCCGTTTGTTTTTGCCGCTTTGGTGGTCGGCTGTTTTTTCCTGTCGAATGACTGTCCGTATGCCTACAGTGCAACCGATTTGGCAACCGTCACACAAAACGAATCGCAGCTGGCGCGCGAAAAGATCAACGACACCTTCAGCCGCACAAACGTTTTGGCCGTCGTTGTTCCGTCCGGGGATTATCGGAAGGAGCAGCTTCTGAAAAAGGATTTAGATGCGTTCGACGAGGTGGACAGCGTAACGGGGCTTGCATCGGTGGAAGCCATGGACGGCTACGCGGTCGGCGACCGTCTGACGCCGCGGCAGTTTTCGGAGCTCACCGACATGGACATCGAGATCGTGCGACTGCTGTACGCCGCCTATGCGGCAAACGATGAGAGCTACGGCCGCATTGTCGGCGGCATCGACAGCTACTCGGTGGCACTTCTCGACATGTTCGATTTTGTGTTCGACATGCTCGACGACGGCTATGTGACTTTAGACGAGGACACAAAGAATACGCTCGACGATCTGCGTGAGCAGTTAAACGACGGTAAAAAACAGCTGGGAAGCGAAGAATACTCGCGTTTGGTCATGAATCTGAACATTCCCGAGGAGGGGGACGAAACCTTCGCCTTTTTGGACACGGTGCGCGAAACCGCCGCTGTCTATTACGAAGATGACGTGCTGTTGGTCGGCAACGCGACCAGTAACCGCGATCTTGCGGAGTCGTTTGTACATGACAATTTGATGATCACGATCCTGTCCATTGTCTTTGTGCTCATCGTGCTGTTCTTCACGTTCCAATCGGCGGGGCTTCCGCTCATACTTATCTTGGTCATTCAAGGCAGTGTCTGGATCAACTTCTCCTTCCCCACCCTGACGGCCACGCCCATCTATTTCATGAGCTACTTGGTGGTCAGCTCCATTCAAATGGGCGCCAACATCGACTACGCCATCGTCATAACAAACCGCTACACCGAGCTTCGCAGACAGATGAACAAATACGAAGCCATCAAGCGTTCGCTGAATCTTGCCTTTCCGACCATTTTCACCTCGGGGACGATCTTAGCCTGTGCGGGCTTTGCCATCGGACTTCTTTCTTCCAATGCGGTCATTGCCTCGGTCGGATCGGCGCTCGGGCGCGGAACACTCGTTTCCATTGTTTTGGTCATGGGTATTCTGCCGCAGTTACTGGTACTCGGTGACTTTATCATTGAAAAAACGTCCTTTAACCTGAAGGACATCAAAGGACACATTGCAATCGGAGGAAAAGCGGATGAACCGAATGATTTGCCGGACAAGGAGGAACCCGTCTGTGAAAGTGAGCATGAATAAAAAGCGCCGTCGGAGTCTTTTTCTTGCGGCGGGACTTCTTCTGCAAGCGCTTTGCGCTCCGTTTGTGCCGCTTTCCCACGCGGTGAAAGCCGACGAAAGCGTATTCACCGTTTCAAATGCGGACGATTTTGCGGCACTGGCCGCGCTTTGCACGTTGGATACGCGCTCCGAGCTTTTGACGGTGGAGCTGATGGATGACATTGATTTTTCGGGAAAAGCCTTTACCCCCATTCCCACCTTCGGCGGCGTATTTCACGGAAACGGACATACGCTTTCGGGTATTTTTCTTGATGCCAAGGGCTCGTATCAGGGCGTGTTCCGCTATGTGCGAAAGGGCGCGGTGATAAACGATTTGCACGTCACAGGCTCCTTTCGTCCGGGCGGCTCCAAAAGCTATATCGGTTCGATCGTCGGAGAAAACGCGGGAACGCTGGAAAGCTGTTCTTTCAGCGGCGGCGTACACGGCGAAAACGTCATAGGCGGTCTTGTCGGGCACAATACGGAAAGCGGCGTTATTCTGTCCTGCACGGTATACGGAAGCGTCAGCGGAGAAAACACTACCGGCGGCATCGTCGGCAAAAACAGCGGCTGTATCCGCGACTGTATCAACTATGCGGCGGTCAACACGGTCTACGAAGAAAAAAAGAACGACCTGACAAGCATGGGAGTCGAGACGGATACCGGTGCTCTTTTGGAAAGCTACAAAGCCGAAAAAGAGGAATCCGCCGAAGAAAGCGCCCTCGGGCACACCGATACGGGCGGTATCGCGGGCTATTCCTCCGGCATTCTTCAGGGATGTGTCAATCACGCCGCAATCGGCTATGCACATATCGGCTACAACGTCGGCGGCATCGTCGGACGACAGACAGGCTATTTACTCGGCTGTCGGAACGACGGAAGCGTGCGCGGACGCAAGGACGTGGGCGGCATTGTCGGTCAGGCCGAGCCGTATATCGTCCTACACGCCACCGAAAGCGATCTGAAGGACATTCAAAAGGAATTGGACGGCTTGAACGAATCGATAAACGATTTTATCGCAAGTACGGACGGTTTGAGCAGCGACGCACGCACGCACTTGGACGCCTTGAGCGATCATGCGACCGAGGCAAAAGAGCACACACAAGGAATGTTGGATGCAGGCACCGATTTTGTCGATGATAATTTGGATAAGATCAATGCCGAAGCCGCCGTTTTTTCCAATGCACTCGATAAACTGGAGCCGGTGCTTGAGGACATGGAACAAGCAAGCGGTTCGCTCACCGAAGCGTTTGACGGGCTCGAAGTCACCCTTTCGGAGTTCGAACTCGAAGCTCCCGATCTGCGCGAGGAGTTGGAAACTATCACGGGCGCGGTCGGAACGATATCGCTTGCCGAAACGAGCGTGAAAAAAGCGGTCGGCGAAGTCAAAGAAGCCATGGAGGAATTGGACGACGCACTGCGCTTCAAAAACACGAAGGAAGCAAGACGCGCGTTAAACAAGCTGTCCGCCGCCATCAAAGACATCATTCGCTCCAAGCAGACGATCAAGGACGCCAACGAAACGATACGCGATACGATTCTTTCAAAACCGGAAAGCTTTGAAGCACTGGGTATCAACGTCACAACAATCATTGAGGAGCTGAAAAACGTCGGCGGAGCTTTAAAAGACATACTTGCGTCCTTAAAGGAACTTGACGAAAACTTAGACGCCGTTCTGTTGAACACCGAGATCGACCTGTCACATTGTCGCAAGGCGGCCTCAAAATGCACAACGTCCCTTGAAAACTTGGCAAGTGCCATGGGCTATATTTCCGACGGCTTGGAGGAAGCCGCCGACGGCGCCCGTCTGTTTTCGGACGCGCTGTACGACTACACGGAAACGGTGAGCGATGAATTAAGTACCTTTAAGGACGGCCTTTCCGAGGCTTTGGATTCGACGGCATCCGCCTCCGAAAACCTGAAAGCAGCCTTTTCGGATATGAAAGAGGTGCTTTCGGAGCTAAACGACGACGAACCGTTCGAATTTGAGACACTCGGTGACGGCTTTCGCGAGCAAAGCGACGGTTTGTTCGAATCGCTGTCGGATATTTCCGACGATATCGAACGCTTAAAGGATGCGCTTTCCACCGACGTCGACGGTATGTCGGAAAAGCTTTCCACCGTCAGCGACCGTTTTCATTCGCTGTTCACCCTGTTAATCGATAAAATCGAAAGCATCGAAAACGCCGATCACAGTCTGTCGGATGTTTTCACAGATGTTTCCGACGAAAACATCGAAAGCGCCCGCGAAGGAAAGATCGCGGACAGCCGCAATTTCGGCACGGTGGAAGCCGACCGCAACACGGGTGGCATTGTGGGAGCCATGGCAATCGAATACGCCAAAGACCCCGAAGATGAGATGGAAAAGCCGACCACGCTGAATTTCACCTACCGCACGCGGGCCGTGCTCCAGGAGTGCGTCAACGACGGCGAGGTGATCGGTAAGAAGGATTGTGTCGGTGGCATTGTGGGGCTGGCGGAACTCGGTACGATCTACAAATGCGAAAGCTATGCCGACACTGAAAGCACGGACGGCAGCTACGTCGGCGGTATTGTCGGAAAAAGCGAAGCGGCCGTGCGCAAAAGCTACGCCAAATGCCATGTGAGCGGAAAGCGATATGTGGGAGGACTTGCGGGAAAAGGCAAAACGTTAAGCGCCGGCTATTCGCTTGCGACGGTGAGCGGCGAAGAAAATGTCGGTGCTGTCTGCGGAGACGTGAGTGCTCTAGGGGAGCTGAACCGAAACTACTATGTCGATGTCGGTATAGGTGCGGTGGATGGGATCAGCTATAAGGACAAGGCCGAGCCGATCGCATATGAAAATCTCAAAAGCATAGCCGAAATTCCCGAACGGTTCACCGGCTTTACCGTCACCTTTGTGGCCGATGGGGTAACCGTCGATGTGCAAAGCGCACTGTACGGACAGGAGCTTTCCGACGTGCGTGTGCCGCCGATTCCCGAAAAGGAGGGCTGCTTCGGAAGCTGGCAAATGCCCTCGGTCGAGCGTATCACGGAAAATCTGACGGTCATATGCGACTACAAGCCGTACATCACCGTGCTGTCCTGTGTTGAAAGAACAGCGAACGGGAAGCTTGCGCTTGCGTTGGTCGAAGGCGCCTTCACCGACCGCGCCGTGCTTCATGTCACGCCGAGTGAAAAAGAGCCGATCGATGACGGAACGGCATACGACCTGACGCTTGCCGATTCGTCCTTTACCGAAAACGACCGTGTGACCGTCCATTTTGTCAATCCCGACAAGACCGCCGTGAAGCTGTGGCAATGGCTGGACGGTGCGTGGGAGCCACTTCAGGTCACGGCACGCGGAAAATATGTGATAGCCGAAGTCTTGGGGACGGAAAGCACGATCTGCATACAGTACGGAAACGGTTCTCCCGCTCTTCGGCAGATCGGCGGAGCAGCTGTTCTTATAAGCATCGGCGCGGCGATATGTATCGTCCGTCACAGAAAAAAGAAAAAGAAAGCAAAGAAAAAATAATGCGGCCGGAAGCCGCACCCCAAAAAGCTTTTAAGGGACGAATCCCCTGTCGGAAACCGTCCCTTGAAAGCTTTTTTAATTCTTTTCCACGATTTTGATATTCTCCGCCGAAAGCCCGGTTTCCTGCATAACGATCTCGGTGATCTGCGCCACCTCGTTGGTTAAAAGACCCGACGTTTTGACAATCACATTGATGCTATCCCCCGTTAGGATCGCCAGGCAATCCTCAAAGCCCTTGGCCTTGATCATTTCCTCCACCAACGCCTCTGTCTCGATCTCGGAAGCAATGCTTATCATACGATCGAGTGCTTCGTCCTTGACATCCGGCATACTCTCGGCACTGTCTATCACCACCTGGAGCGTCTCGAGCGCTTCCTCACGCGAACGCTCACGGTTGAGCCCGGCACTCACAAAATAGCTGTCCTCGGTTAAAGACGTTTCGGTCGATACGTTGTCCACAAGCTTCGCTTCTCCCAAGATTTTGGTGCTTTCCTCGCCGACGTCGGTATACAGATATCCTCCGGTCGTGTTTTCCGCTTTTCCGGCATTCAGAACGAAATCCGAATAGACCGATACGCCGATGATACACAGGCAACAGGCCACGATGAGCGATTTTTTGTGTTTGACGATGAACGAAAGAATTTTTTTCATGATGTGTAAGCTCCTCCGGTAACATATATTTTATTTTGGGATAAACCAAGGGCTGTGCCGACCGCGCGCACGATTTCGCTTCGTGTGCTTTCGCCGATATCCCGTTCGCAGACGATTAAAACGCCGCCCAACCTCGGGCAGAGCTTTTTGACAACGACAGGCACTTCGCCGCTTTCGCGATCGGTGGTATAGGCCAGCTTCTTTTCGGCGCTTTTGGTACTTTTGCTCTCGTCGCCGCTTTCATCGAGCACCGCATTGCTGGCATACACCGTTTCAAAGGTGTTTTCCGCGGTGATAAAGACCTCGACCTCTCCAATGCCCATCGCCTCCAACGTTTTTTCGAGCCGCGTTTCAAGCGCCGCGATGTATTCATCGAGAGAACCGTCGGTCGAAACCGATTCGTCTGAGCCGCGTCCGACAACAAAGGAAAGCGCCAGACACAAAGCTCCTATACCGAACAGCAGTGGAAAAATAAGATTCTTTTGCCGTACAGTCAGTCGAATGCTTCCGTGTTCTTTCATATCAAACCGTCCTTTGGGAGAAAATCCGTTTTTATTCTTCCGTGTGTACAAGCTCCCCGAAGCAATCGTATAGGAACGCTTCGGCGTTTTGCCGCGCCCACACATCCGTATTCGGGTCGAACCGTACCTCCACCGACGAAACCTCTGCCGTCGTGCTTTCGTTTTTCCGCTCGACACTAAAGGATATGCAAAGCCGCGTCGGATTTATTCCGTATTCTTCGAAGATTTCTTCTTTCAACTCGTTTTCGAGCAACGTGCGCGTCTTTTCGAGAAGCGCTTCTTCGGACGCTTCGGCCGACACCGACGAAACGCCCGTAAGCACGGTTTCCTCAACCGTATCCAACACATCCAATGTCTCCGAAAGTCCCCCCCTCGCTCCCTTGCCGAAAAAGGAAAAGACCGTCACGCACACGCATAAAGAACATACCGTTTTCAACGCCTTGAAACAGGCGTTTTTTTTCGCGTACCCGCCGATCAACTCGCAAAGGAGTGCCGAAGCGCACACAAGAAACAAACGTACAAGGCCGCTTTGAAACAGTTCTTTCATTTTGATTTTCCTTTCCCTTTCAAACCGCTGTCACTCCCTGCAAAAGGGACGCAAAGGTGATAATGCCACCGACCGACGCAAAAAAGCAAATCGCAAGCAACAGATTCAAGGCCGTTCCCACGCTTTCCAAAAAAGCCGTGATCGGGCGCGTGCCCATGAGCTTGGCGCAGAACAGACCGCACAAAACCGCAAACTTGAGCGTCAAAACCGCGCACACGGTCGGAACGAGCAGATAGACAATGTATGCGATTCCCGCACCGCCGACCGTGCTTTTGATGAGTCCGACGCCCGACAGCACCGTGCGAAAGCATTCGCTTAGCATGTTTCCCGCCACCGGAATAAGCCGCGCGGCGGAAAAGCGAATGCCGCGTACCAACGCCGTATCCGCGCCCGATGCCGTGCGAAGAGCCGCTCCCTGTATGCCGCCGAACACGGCAAACAGAACGCCCAAGCCCCAGGTACAGAAGCTTCGGATGAAACCGATGATTCCCGACAGATCGATGCTTGCGGAAAGCGCGGACAACACGCCGAGTGCAAGCACCGTTCGCACACAGGGAAGCACCACACCAATCGACAACAGCTGTGTCAATGCCACAGAGAAGGTCACGGCAGACCCGCTCACGGCGGCCCCTGTCGCTTCCCCGCCGGCAGCCAGTAGTACGCACAGTGAGCCGTTGGCGGCGGTCATGGCGGCAAGATAACTTTGCAGATACGTCTCGACCGTGCCGAACACCGTCCGCACGGCGTTTAACACAAGCGAAACCGTTCCGAGCAAGAAGGCAAAATCGAATAAAGCCGCGCCTTGTCCCAGCTGCTCCGAAAAAACGCCGACCACATTCGACAGTAAGATCACGGCAATCAGCGGTGCAAGCAGAGAAAGCCCCGACGAAAAAGCCTTGCGAAGCTGTTCAAGCCCGAACGAAAACAGTCTTTCCGATGACAGAAGCGCAACGCTCTCACGCGCCGTATTCGCCGCTTCTTCGACCGACAGATCATCCGACAACAGCTTCTCCAAAACAGCCTGCGGCGTTAAGACTTCGGAAGCCGCTTGATTTCTTTCGGCACAGACAACAAAATGTTCCCCAAAGAATACAAACAACAAAACAAGGACGGGGAGAAAGGGTTTCATTCGAAGCATGATTCATTCCTTCTTTTGACATATCCGTTCGTTTTTTATTCGGTTTTATCCGAGAAGCGCCAGCACGCTCTCAAACACGGTTTCAAGTAACGGCAGGCACAGCACCAAGATCACGCTTTTTCCGCACAGCTCGATCTTGCTCGCCAAAGCCGATTCTCCGCAATCGCGGCATATATCTCCCGCCAATGTACACAGAACGGCAATACCGCTTGCCTTAAACATCCGCGCAAACAGGTCTTTCGTTTCGGCAAAAGAATCCAACCGTCCGAGATACGCGACGACCGGCTCCAGAATTTCAAAAGCACAGGCCGCAAGCGTAAGCCCCACAAACACAGCGATAAAGGAAGCGTACTCCTCCTTTAAGCGGCGAAACAGAAGGATCGAAAACAGTCCCAGAATCACAAAACCGAATATTTTGTACAGGCTCATATTTACAGTCCGAAGGTGCTTCGCACGGCCGTGAACAGTCGATCGATCTCTCCGATGAGCAAAAAGAGCACGATGACGATCCCGGCGACCGTCACATAAACCGATTGCTCGTCCCGTCCGGATTTGGATAAAATATTTCCGGCGACCGTCACAAGCAGTCCGACCCCGGCAATGCGTAAAATGAGAGAAACGTCCATGGTCTGATTCCTTTCGTTGAGCGGACAGGGAGTGCGTCACACCAAGATCAACGCCGCAAACAATGCCCCGATAAGCCCCAATCGGCTGTACAGCAGACGTTTTGTCGCGTCCTCTTTGTCCGTTTTTTCGTTTTCCGCGCGAATCTCCCCGATAAAACGGGCAATGCGTTCGCTTTCCTGCTTGCAAAAGGCGCTTTTTCCCAGTGTAAGCGCAAAATCGGCATACTTTCGACGCATTTTCTCGGAAAGCTCCGACTCGCTTTTTTCCAAAGCCCGATAAAAAGCATTCAGTTCGCCGCTTTTCAAAACCGCGCAAAAGCCCGCACGCTCCAATGCGTCGTTTTCAAAATCGGCGTACAGCTCCGACAGAGGAAGCGCCCCATGGTCGATACCGTTCTGAAGATGCAAAAGCAGCTCCAAAAGTCCCTCGCGCACGGCGGCACTTCGTAAAAGGACGTGCGCTCGATACGTGCCGTACAGCGATATGGCACTGCATATGAGCACAATGCCGAGTCCCTTTAACATAGCGGCACGGCCGTTTCGCCGTCCAAAGTGTACAACGTGCTTTCGACCTTGTGCCCCTTTCGCTCCAGAACGCAAAGTGTGCGGAATATCCCGGCGCGGCACAGCGTCATGACCGACGGCTTTTTTAAAGCATCGTCCGTACACCTGCCGTGTAAGGAGGCGGCAAAAACGATACCTCCCAAATGTGCTTCGAAAATGGCGGCCGCGTCGCGCTCGGAACCGATCTCATCGCAGATGACCACCTCGGGAGACAATACCCGCGCGGCACATTCCAACGCCTTCGCTTTGGATAATCCTCCGATCACATCCGCCGCACAGCCGGAAAAAACATCGGGGAGATACAATTCGTCCCGTTCATCCAACAGACAGACGCGGTAAAAGCGACCGCGGTTGCGACTTTTTGTCCGTATGTCTCGCGACAGGCCGATGGCAAGATCGCGCAAAAACGTCGTTTTGCCCACACCGGGCGGCGCGATGACCAGTAAACCTCCCGCGGAAAGCCCTTTTTCGGCATACAGAGCAAGCGCCATCTCGGCTGCCCCCGAAACATGGTGCGGAATGCGTAAGCACAGGCCGCTGATGTGCGAAAAACCGCACATTTCGCCGCCGTTCGAAACCGTGCGACCGCAAAGTCCCACACGGATTCCGTCGTGCGTCAAAAAGCCGCGCTTCATGCTCTCCTCGTAGGCATAGACCGAGCCGCCGCAAAAGCGATACAAAAAATCGTCCAGGTCGCGCTCCGACGTGCGCACACAGCGCGTCGGCTCGTGGGAGAGACCGACGTCGGTCAAATACAGATTTTCGCCTTCCATCGTAACGGTCGAAATCCCGTCGGCACGCAGTCTAATTTCGGTCAGTCCCGCAAGCGTCGTATCCGAAAGGCGGTGCAGTGCCGCGCGGACGGAAAAAGGAAATTGTTCGATCAGGCGATACAGCTTTGTGCTTTCCATGCTCTTTAACTCCTTCTTACGATAGGTATATTTTCAACTGTTGCTTTCCAGAAAATTGTAGACGGCTACGATCTGCTCCCAGGTACGAATATCGATCACACCCGTCACGGGCAGGAAAAAACGTTCCTGAAACGCGCGAACGGCATTCTCCGTCTCGGCTCCGAACACGCCGTCTGCACGAACGGCCGGCACCTCGGGGTAGCTTTGCGAAATGCGGGTGAGATACTCCTGCATGAGCCGCACATCCTCGCTCTGCGTTCCGCGCCGCAGGGGCGTTCCCGGAAAGCCCTGTGTGCCGAGAGACGGCGTTACGCTCTCCAAAACGGAGTCGTACACGTCATACAGCTTTTTCCAGACGGCCGCGTCGGTCTCGCCTGTTTCGGGGAGTCCGAACAGCCTTTGAAATTCAAGAAGCGCCGTCTCGGTCGCTTCACCGAAAATACCGTCCAAAGCGGGGGACGCGATGCCGGGATAAAATAAGCCGATGTAGGCAAGCAGAAACTGAAGTCTCGCCACATCCCGCCCGCTGTCCCCGCGCCGCAAAACGACGGTGGGCGGCTCATTCGGCAGTTCGCCCGTCTCGCCGAGTGCATCCAATTCCGCCAGCTTCAAGACCGAAGCGTAAACGTAAGATATCTTATACCAGGTCGCTTTACCGACAATACCGTCCACCGTCAAGCCGAAAATTTCCTGAAAGACACGAACGGCCGCGTCGAGCGACTGGTCAAAAATCCGATAGATCGGATTGACGCGCGGAATGAGCGGATAGTTTTCGGAAATGCGATACAGCCTGCGGCGTATCGACACCACGTCGTTCCCCTCGCTCCCAAGGGACAAGGGAGAACCGGGATAGGATTCGGAAAAATCCGAAACAAGCTCGGTTGCGGCAAGCTCGATGTCGCTTCCGTAATAGGTGCGTAAAATCGAAAGTGCCGAATAACCGGCCGCTCCCAGATTCTCCGAACCCCACTGCGACAGTCCGTCACAGGTCGTTCGACGACCGTCGCAATAGGAGGCGAACAGCGGATTCACAAACCCGATGCGTCGGAGATAGACATTGAACAGCTCATCCGTCAAGCGGCTGATCGTATCGAAAATGTTGCGCCCCGGTACAAAGGATTGGTCAAACTGCGTGGAATTGGTGATGTCGAAATCGTATCCTCTGCTCGGGTACCATTCGGTGTAAATGCGGTTCAAGGTCAGCGAAACAATGGCAATAATGTTAGCGCGAAGCGCCTCCTCCGACCATGTGGGGTAGATCTCCGACGAAGCGACATTTTTTATGTAATCGGGAAAGGATACATACACGTTGGCGGCGTTTTCGTCGGGACGACCCAAATGCACCGTAACGGTTTCGGGAATACGCACGTCGCGCACAATGAGCGGCTCGGCGCTTTCTTGCGTCCCGTCGGCGGGATACGCGGGAGTGCGTTCGGTCGTGCGTAGCAGCTCATTCGGCGGAATGCGGTATACGATCACACCATTTTCGGTGGCCGTATAGGTGCGTGAGAGAGGAATGAGCGTAATGGGAAGCTCACTGCGATCACCCGCAAAGATCGGCGCATGGAGCACGCGAACCGGATAGTAGCCCGCCACCTGAACATAGACATCCGCCGCCGCATAGGGAACCGACGTGTCGTATTCGTTGAGCGAAAGCGTCGGGTCGGGCGCGGGAATGCCGACCGACTGCGTGCGACCGACCGAATCGGTCGTCAATCGATAATCATACCGTAAAGAATCAACGGGAAAATCGGAGGTAAACCCGAAATGCCCGTCCGGAACGACACCGCTCGTTTTGATATAAACGGATTCGTCGGAAACACCGCGTGCGCCCTCCGCGATTTGAAGAACGACGCGCAAAAAGCCTTGATACAAACAGAACACCCCGTTTCGTTGTCTTGCTTCAGTGTATTCGCCGACCGACAGGCATATGCCGATTTTTTTGAAAAACGTGCGTCAAATAGTGACATGTTTTCCGCGACATCGGGAATATAATGAAATTAACGAACCGAAACGGGGGACGGATATGATTCTGTATGCGGACGTGCTGTTTGCCGTCAATTTTATCATGGATTTTTTCTGTCTGTACGCGGCACGAAAGGCTCTTCGTCTGCCGAAGGGCACGGCACGATGCGCTTTGTCGGCGCTTGCGGGTGCTTTGTACGCAACGCTTCACACGTTCTTCGCCCCCGCACGGCCGCCCGGATCCTTTGTCTTTTCGCTTCTTTTGTGCGCGGCAGCCGTATGGAACGGCCGCATATCGACCTACATCAAGGGCGTAGCGGTGTTCTACGGTGTTTCGATGCTGTGCGGCGGCGCGTTAACGCTTCTGTATCAAAAAGCCTATGCATGGAAACATGTTCCGTTGTTCCGAAACGGACTGTCCGCACGGATGTTTTTCGTCTTTGCGGGACTTTTGTTTGTCGCTTTTTCGGCTGTCGGGCGATTGTTTCGAACGACGGCGGCCGTCGAAGCGGTATCCGTCTCGGTGTGCTTCGGTGCAAAAAGCAAAACGCTTCGTCTGCTCTGCGATTCGGGCAATCTGCTTCGCGACCCGTACAACGGACGACCCGTCATCGTACTTGAAGCCTCATGCTTGGACGCGCTTTTGGGCACGGACGGTTTTCACCGCAAGCCGCTTGTACATACCGAGGAAGCCGTAGCGCGGCATTTTCATTATATTCCCATCCATACGGCAAGCGGAGAGGGCGTACTCGGCGCCTTTAACGCGGATGAGCTGACGCTGTTCGGCGCACACGGAAAAACGAAGCTCGAAGCGATGTTGGCCATCGATGAAAACGGTTCCTACGGCGAATACGACGGGATTTTTCCGCTTGCGGCCGTGAGCGACGCAAAATGATACGACACAAAATCAACCGAAGATATTTACGGAAATGAGGGAAAAAACACATGACGATACGATCAAACCCAAAACCGTCCGAACGCACGCTTTTTTGCCGACTTCGCCTGCTTTTGAACCGACTGACGGGAGAACGAAGCGTGTGGTACATCAACGGCGCACAGACGCTCCCCACCCCCTTTGACGCCGCGTCCGAAGCGGAGATGTTGGCGCACTTAAAAGCCGCCGACGGAAAGGAGGCCGTGCGGATCAAGAACCTGTTGGTGGAACGGAATCTGCGCTTGGTGGTATACATTGCCAAACGCTTCGAAAGCACGGGAATCGGTATCGAGGATCTGATCTCCATCGGCACACTCGGCCTTATGAAGGCCGTCTCGACCTTTAACACGGACAAAAACATCAAGCTTGCGACCTATGCGTCGCGCTGTATCGAAAACGAGATACTGATGTTCATTCGAAAGAACGCTCACGCCAAAAACGATGTTTCTCTCGAAGAACCGCTCAACGTCGATTGGGACGGAAACGAGCTGTTGCTCTCGGACATTTTGGGTACCGAGGACGACGAAGTGCAGCGGCGTTTGGAGAATGAGGAGGAGCGAACGGTGTTGCATAAGGCTGTCGAACGACTGTCGGAGCGTGACCGCACCATCATCGAATTGCGCTTCGGGCTAAACACCTCGGCACACAGCGGGCGGTCGAGAGAAATGACGCAAAAGGCGGTTGCCGCTCTGCTCGGCATTTCGCAATCGTACAT
>CAZYFX010000004.1:28685-33551 GCA_964646725.1 uncultured Oscillospiraceae bacterium | reverse complement strand
GCAAGGACGGCTGGCAGGTATGCCGCGAGATCCGCGAAATTTCCTCCAAGCCGATCATCATGGTCACCGCCAAGGGCGAGGTGTTCGACAAGGTTCTGGGACTGGAGCTGGGTGCGGACGACTTCATCACCAAGCCGTTCGACATGAAGGAAGTTTCCGCGCGCGTGAAGGCTGTCCTTCGCCGCTATTCCGGTCACGACACCGATGACAGCGAGGTCATCAAATTCGACAATCTGGAGATCAGCCTCCAGAAATACGAGCTGAAGCTTGCAGGCAAGCCGGTGGACATCCCCCCCAAGGAGCTGGAGCTTTTGTACTTCCTCACCTCCAACTACAACCGCGTGTTTACGCGCGATCAGCTGTTGGACAAGGTGTGGGGCTTCGACTACCTCGGCGACAGCCGCACGGTGGATGTACATGTAAAGCGTCTGCGCGAGAAGTTGGACGGTGTATCCGACAAGTGGACCATCAAGACGGTCTGGGGCGTCGGCTACAAGTTCGAACTGCTTCAACAGTAGTTTTTCCTTTCCGAGAGCTGATGTGGGCTTTCCCGCATCAGCTCTTTTAATAGGTCGGACAACCGTTTTCCATCCGCTCGGTTTAAATAATTGTGCATATTATACAATTCTGCACGCAAAACTTTGTGCAAACCGAACATTTACAAAACCGTGCAAATGTGGTAGAATAAATGTGTATCATCTGTATCATCGAAGGAGTGTTAGAATGTTCAAGAAATTTCTTGCTGTGTCCTTAATGGTCACGGCGCTTCTGACCTTTGCCGCCTGCGGCGAGGATAAGAAGCCTCAAAACGTTACCCCCGATAACGAAAACGTTCAAACCGATAACGACACAAACGTATCCGGCGAGGGCGAAGCGGACGAGATCGACTACGAGGAAGGCCTTTCCACCGAACGCTTCGACGGCTATGAATACCGTATGCTGGTGCGCAAAGGAAAAACCGACACGCAGTATTTCGAGGAAGCCCAAGAGGACGTTATCGACGACGCCATTTACCGCCGCAACAAGGACGTTGAGGAACGCTACGGTATCACCATTTCCGTTTCGGAATCCTCCAGCGGTGACTACGAGGTCGATGCGCTCAACTCCATCTTAGCCGGTGATGACGCTTACGACATTATTTTCGCTCACTCCCGTGCCGCTTTCGTTTATGCGGTGCAAGGTGCGGTCTGCAACGTGTTGGACATCGACTCCATCCACACCGATAAGCCGTGGTGGTCGAAAAACATTACGGACAACTGCTCGTTGAACAACCGTCTGTATGTTTTGGACGGCGATATCTCCATCGACGGTCTGTCCGGTGCCATGTGTCTTTTGTTCAACAAGCGCATTTTCGACGAAAAGGGCTTTGATTATCCGTATGAGTTGGTCAAAGACGGCGATTGGACGTTCGATGAATTCGCATATCTTGTCAAAAAGGGCAGTGCCGACCTCAACGGTGACGGCGTTATGAACGTTGACGACGACCAGTACGGCTTTGCGACGTACGACTACGGCTCGCCGATCGCGATTCTTTATACCGGCGGACAGAAGATTTACGGCCGTGACGACGAGGGCAATTTCGCACTTACGCTTTACACCAACAAGACGGTCGAAATTTTCGATGAATTTTTCCGCTTGATCGATAACGAAGCGGTCTACATCTCCAACGGCAACAACACGACCTGGTACACCAAGCTGTTCAAGGAAGGTCGTACCATGTTCTCGGACGGCAGTCTGGGCGACGCCAAGAGCTACCGCGATCTGGACGACGATTTCGGTATTCTTCCGTATCCGAAGTTCGACGAGGATGACGAATACGCTACGGTCATCAACGGCTACAATCCGCTTGTCGTTATTCCGATCACGGTTGAGGACACCGAGCGTACCGGTGCGATCACCGAAGCACTTTGCGCCTACGGCTCGAAGTATGTGCTTCCCGCTTTCTACGACGTATCGTTAAAGACCAAGTATGCGCGCGACGATGAGTCCGAGGAAATGATGGATATCATCCGCGACAGCATCATCTACGATATCGGCTATGTGGCCGGCGGGCCGCTTCAGTCGGTCGGTCACGACCTTGCCAACACCACCACGCACGACTTCTCGTCCTACTATGCCGGACGCGAGGGCTCGGCGGAGGTGAGTATCAAGGAATTTAACGAAGATTACGGTGGAATTACCGGTTAAAGCGATATAAAAAAAAAGAGAGCTGTAAACGGTTTACGGCTCTCTTTTTTGAAATTCAATAAAGCATGAGAAAAGGTGACAGATATGAAATTTTGCATTCCCATTCCCTGTTTTTTCGGTTCGCTTGATTTTTGCGACGCTTTGCGTCAGGTAGCCGCGCTTGGCTTTGATACGGCCGAGACGTATGACTGGCACTCCTTAAATTTGGAGCGTGTGGCTTCGACCTGCAAGGAAACAGGCGTGACGCTTGTCAGCATGTGCACGAGCGAATTTGATATGACGTCGCCCGAAAAACGGACACTCTATTTAAACGGCTTGCGCGAGAGCTGCGAAGCCGCGAAAAAGGTCGGTGCGACGAAGTTAATCACTCAGGTCGGACCCGATACCGGAAAGGAACGCGCTTTCCAGCATGAAAGCATCCGTCGGACGCTGGAGGAAGCACTCCCGATTTTGGAGAACAGCGGCGTGACGCTCATGATCGAGCCACTCAATGTTCTGGTCGATCATCCGGGCTATTATCTGACCTCGAGTGCCGAGGCGTTTTCGCTTGTTCGTGAGGTGAACCATCCGCTCGTGCGCGTGGTGTTCGATATCTATCATCAGCAGATCACCGAGGGAAATATCATCCCGAATGTGACGCGGAATTTAGACTGTATCGCCCATCTTCATGCGGCGGGACACCCGGGTCGGCACGAATTGCAAAACGGCGAAAGCAATTATCCGTTCATTTTCGATGCGATTGACCGTGCGGGCTACACGGGCGCGTGCGGTTTGGAATATCGACCGACCGCAGAGCCCGGCGAAAGTCTGAAAACGTTCCGAGCTTTATTCATGCAATGACCCGTCGGCGTTTCGCCGTGCGCTTGTTTTCGTTTCCATGCACTGCGACGCAGCCCGATTTGATTTTTCAATATCATTACTTGTTTACAGGAGTGTTTCCCATGTCCGAGCTTTTACAAGCCCTTCTGTCTATTCCCACCGCCGCCGGTGCGGAGCAGAACATTCGCTCGTTTCTTTCCGATTTTTTAGCGCCTTATGCCGATTCCGTCGAGACCGACCGCTTCGGCAATCTCATCGCCTGCCGCCGCGCCCGTTTGCCGTCCGCCGACGAAAAAAACGAGACGCTTGCGTTTGTCTGCGCCATGGATTTTCCCGGCCGCATCGTCACCTTCGCAGAACCGAACGGACTTTTGCGAACCGCTTCGGTCGGCTCGATAGGCGCTTCCCGCGCCGCGTATGCGCGTGTGACCGCCGCAGGCTTGGACGGCATGACAGTACCCGACCCCAAAGACGCGAACGAATTGCTTGCCGATTTCGGCTTTTCCGACGCGAAACAAACGCGCATTCGCCCGGGCGATATCCTATGTTACAGCGATGTGCCCGTGACGCTGGCCGACGGTTCGGTGTACGCGCCCGCTCTCGGCAGCAAACTGTGCATGGCCGCGCTGTGTAAAACGGCCGAAGAAGCGGCGGATCTGCCGTTCGACGTGTATTATCTGTTCTGCGCCCAAAGCGCTCTCGGCAATCGCGGCGCATATCCCGCCGCCTTTGCGCCTTCTCCCACCCACGCGGTATGTCTTGCGCCTTATGAAAGTCCGACCCCCACACTCGGCGTGGGCTTACTCGACAAGGCCGCAGTGTATGACCGCGAGCTGACGGACGCGCTGAACAAAGCCGCTTCGATTTGCGGCGTGAGTCTCAACGCTCATATAAACGACACGCTTATGAGTGATGCCGCCCGCGTACAGGGAGTCGGAAGCGGAGTGCGTACCGGAACGCTGCTTTTGCCTGTCACGCATGACGGCGCCGTGTACCAAAAGTCGCATCCGGACACGGTCGGCACAGCGGTGCGTGTTATGAAAGCGTTCTTAAAAAACCGATAAGCACAAACAGCGCACTCGACGCGGCAAAGCCGCCGATAAAGGCAAGCACTTCGCGCCGCCGAGAATGCGCACGTCTCGAAAAAGCAACGTTCTCTGTCTTTCCCCGTTTTCCGTCGGTCGAGACCGAAAAGCGTGTCGGGACAGCCGTGCTCGGAAAGACACACGCCGCGCCGGAACTTTCCGAGCCGATCACGGCCAAGCGTCTCGCTTCGTTTAAATATTCCGACTCGGCGTATTTTTTCGAGCTCCCGCTTTTGACGATGAAAAACGCTTCTTCGAACAGCTTGCTTTCGATGTCCTTGACGACTACCACACGCTTGGAACAGCCCTTGATCATATCCATGCTCCTTTTTGTTTTTCTGCTTGCAGTTTCGACGGAAAAAGAAGGAGTTATACAGCGCTCGGGGAAAATCAAAGAAAACGCCGAAGGCACAGATTCGCCCGGATCGAACCTGTGCCTTCGTTTTTTTATGTCTTCGCGGAGCGTTTCATCCGAACGATACATCTTCCATGAGCGCCGTGTCGCGAAGGATCTCAGAGGTTTCGCGGTGCGGATCCCACAGCATTTCGGCGTATACCGCTACCGGATACCATACCTTCGCGTCAAACAACCCGTCCTCCACCAGCGCGGCGATCAATGTGTCTGGGTCGGCACGTTCAACGGTTTCTTTCACATAGTGCGCGTTCTCGATCCAATAGGCTTGGATGTACTTCCAGAACGGACGCTTTTCTTCCGTTTTTTTTGCGATAAAGTCACGGTCGTATTCGCCGAGCACGAACGGGCCGGGCTGATGCT
>CAZYFX010000004.1:0-28675 GCA_964646725.1 uncultured Oscillospiraceae bacterium | reverse complement strand
GCGGCTTCGGAGAGCTGTACAAGGGTATGACGGCGCTCGACTGGAGCACGTTCAAGCATCAGCCCGGCCCGTCATACCCTTGTACAGCTCTCCGAAGCCGCCCGAACGGAGATTTTTGATGCTGTCGGAAAACGCCAGCGTCTCTTCGAAGCCCTCCGTCACCTTGGGAATATAGGCATACGGGAACGCGCCGCAGTCCTCCCAGAGAATCGTTACACGAGGATCGACGGCTTGGATATATTCGAGCTTGTTCTTGACCGAGGTCGCATGCAGTCCGAACTGAATGTGAAGCTTCGGCTCTTTTTCCAACAGGCGTGCCGCCGTGCGGTTGATAAGGGACACTGCCGCCTCGGCGATTACACGACCGCCGATGTTGTCCTCGCTCGTTTCGGTGAAGGTCTGGCAGTAGATGCCGTCGCCGCCGAGATGAGCATAGTATTTTTCGTAATCGGCCAATACCTTGTCCGAAATCGCGTCCAGGTCGCTGATATCCGTGCCCAGACTGTTGGTGGACCAGCCCCAGGAGAAGCCCCAGATGATCTTGACACCGTGCCGATGCGCATAGTCCACCAGTGCGTCAGCGTTGAGCGGCGGATAGTCGTTCCAGATGATGAGCATGTTCAACTTGAGCTTTACCATGTTGTCGATATAGCCCTTGTAGTCATAGATCACATAGCCCCACGTCCAAAGCGCGCGCTCCTTGATATAGGGGACGAAGCTCTCGTCGTAATCGGGCATATCGCTTTCAAACAGCTTGTGGAAATAATAAACGGGGCAGTGGATATCGGCGTTTTTCGCCTTGACCAGATACTTGTTCTCGAAATCTGCGGCCGCGTACAGCGTGTTGATTTCACCGTCGCCCCACAGCTCGATGATCTGATTGCCGAAGCTGTTTTTGTACGCCTTGATGCGATAGCTGTTTTCGGGGGCTTCGAGACGTCCCGCAACGCCGACGTAGATAAGATTTCCCTCGCTTTCGACCTCGGCCGAAAGCTCGTCCTCATGCAGACAGGACACGACTGTGTAGCGGCTGACGGCGGCAAACACAAGCTTGACCGCTTCTTCGTTTCCTTCGTGGATGATATACCATTTTTTCATGTTCGGTTCTCCTTATTGTTTTTTATATTATTATATCATGTTTTTGTATTTTTGCAAACCCCGGAACGCGGATTCTGTATTTTTCTTTTTTGCAAATTAGAACGCGAAAGTTGCACCGACGCTTTCGTCGGTATTATAGCATACTTTCTCTGTTTTGAAAAGAGCAAAATGTGTTTTTTTCGCTGTGGCATAGGACGGGCCGCCTATTGCCGTCTGTAGCGCCCCGGTGTCGTGCCGAAATGCTTTTTAAACGCACGGACAAAATAGTTTGCGTCCTCGAAGCCCGACCGTTCGGCGATCTGCGCGACGGATAATTCGCTTTGCAGCAGAAGTGTCTCGGCGTACTCCAGACGCTTGAATCGGATGTAATCGGTTGCTCCCATGCCGAAAACCTTGGTCGAGACGGAATACAGCTTCGATTTTGATATGTAGAACTTTTCGCACAGCGCGTTTACCGTCAGCCGTTCGGAAAAATGTGCGTCGATGAAGTCCTTCAGTTGATAAGACAGCATGTCCCCTCGGTTGCGTATGATCTTGTTGACATACAGATAGCACGCGCACATGGACATGATATTGAGCGCCGAATCGACCGAAGCACGGCTCAAAATCTGCAACTCGTCCATCTTCTCGTACAGCTCATGCTCCGAAAAGCCGTACTTTTGCGAAACCTCGACGATGCGCCGTTTTACGGTATCTTTATCCGTGTCCGACAGCACCTGACCGAGCATAAGGTAACCGATCACTACGCTGTTTTCGATGATCGGCGCGATGGCCTCGGTCAAGCCCATGTGACAGCGATACAAACAGGGCTTCCCGGTTCTTTCGCACTGCTCAAAACCCGCCCTGTCGCAGGCAAAGCATTCCCGACGAAGTGCGTCGCAGGTGCGTATCCTGCGGCAGAACTCACCCATGCCGCCCTCGGGATAGGCATACAGCGCGTGCTTTTCCTCATCGAACAATACGATCACGGTTTTGGCAATGTTATAAAAATCCTTAGCCGCTTTTTCAAGCTCGGCCGCAGCGATTTCAAGCATACAGACTGTCCTTTCGCTTTAAATAAAATCCGAAATGCTGTTTTTCGGAAGTATTGTATCTTTATTATACACGCTTCCTGTGATAAAATCAAGATACAAAAGGAGGTTTTCGCATGTGGTATGAAAACAACTACCGCCGTCATTTGTGCGACATGCACATCGACGATTGGAATGAGGATTTTTTGTCCCGCTTTTCGCCGGAGGAATATCTTGCCAACCTGAAACGCGCAAAAATTCAAAATGCTATGCTGTATTTCCAATCCCACGCAGGGCACTGTTTTTTCCCGACCAAAACGGGGAAAATGCACGCCGCCTTTCGCGGACGTGAGGACATGATGAAGCGGCTTGCGCATATGTGTCGCGAAAACGGCATCCGTGTGACCGGCTACTACAGCGTCATTTACAATACGTGGGCGTGGATCGAACACCCCGAATGGCGCATCGTGACCGGGAACATTCCGCCGGATATGCCGGACTACGGCACGTCCTGGAACGCCGACGGCACCAACATCAACCGCTATGGAGTCTGCTGTCCCAACAACCCCGGCTATCGGGACTTTATTTCGGCGCAAATCCGCGAAATCGCCGATTATTTCGAGTATGATGCCATGTTCTTTGATATGCTGTTCTGGCCGGCACGGTGTCGGTGTGCCTATTGCCAAAAGCGCTTCCGTGAGGAAACGGGTCGGGAACTTCCGAGCGATTTGAACTGGGCCGATCCGCTCACACGACTGCACATACAAAAGCGTCGGGAATGGATGGGGCAGTTTGCCATGTCCTTAACGGAGGAAATGAAAGCGCTCACTCCGGGCATCAGCGTCGAGCACAATGTCGCCACGGCAGCACTTCCCACGGGGACGGTGACCGGCTGCGGCGCGGAAGTCGTGGCAGCCTGCGATTATGCCGGCGGCGATTTGTACGGCGATATGTACAGCCAATCCTTTACCTGCAAATTCTACAAAAATATTACCAAGCATCAGCCCTTTGAGTATATGCTTTCACGGTGTACGCCGAACTTAAACATGCACACCGTGACCAAATCCCACGATGCCTTGCTCAGTGCCGTCGCGCTGACAACCGCTCATCACGGTGCGACTCTGGTCATCGACGCCATAGACCCGGTCGGTACGCTTGACGCGCGTGTCTACGAGCGCTTGGGCGACGTGTTCGAAAAGACAGCGCCTTACGAAAAATACCTTGTCGGCGATATGATCGAGGATGTGGGACTGTACTATTCGCATGAGAGCAAATTCAATGCACACGGCGAGCCGTATACCAACCACGTCGGCACGGTGAATCTGACACGCGTTCTGGTGGAAAACAACATAAGCTTCGGCGTAACGGGAAGCTATCACGATTTTAACGGCTACAAAACGCTTGTTGCGTCCTGCTTAACGGAGGAGGACAAAAACGGCTACGGACGGCTTGCGGAGTATGTCCGAAACGGCGGACATCTGTACATCAGCGGCGGTGAATGCGTGGGACTTCTCAAGGAGTTTTTCGGCTGTGAGCCGCACGGTCGCACCGAGGGAACGCACGCCTATGTCGCGCCGAGTGATCGCGCCGATGCGAAGGAAGCGTTCGGATGGTTCAACAAGGCCTATCCGCTTCCGTTTTCCACGTCCGCGCCGACCGTTCGCGGCTACAGAGAACGGGATGTGATCGCGACCGTCGTGCTTCCTTATACCACCCGCACAGAAGCGCGGTTTGCTTCCATCCATTCCGACCCGCCGGGTATAGCGACGGACGAGCCGGCCATGCTTTTTGCGGAATACGGAAAAGGGAAGGTGCTCTGGTCGTCGCTTCCGCTCGAATGCATCAAGACCGAGCACTACGGCGAGGTGCTTGTCGCGCTGTTGAAAACTTTCTTCGGACTTCCGCAGACGGTCGTTTCCGACGCGCCGTATGACGTTGAGGTGCTGGCGTTTAAGGACAATGCGGGATTTACCGTTTCGAGCGTCGGATTCTGTGAGCGGAACAAAGCGCGAAAGGTTGAGCCGTTCACGGTCGGAATACGCACGGACAAAAAGCCGTCGCGTGTTTTAAAGCTTCCCGAAGAGACGGAGTGCACGTTCGAATACAGCGACGGGTTTGTAAGGTATACCGTCGAGACGTTGACGGATATGTTGGATATGAGGAAAATCCTACTTTAGCGTCCAATCGGCTTTCACGAAAAAACGGTCACAGAGGATACGTGAATCGACCGCATTCAATAAAAACAGGCAAGGCAACAGCGAGATCCATGCTGTTGCCTTGTCTGTTTTTCTCGTATGTTATTCCGTTTTTTCTTCGCTTTCGAATTCTTCCTCGGTTGTTTCCGAAGCTTTCGCTTTTGCTTCGCGTTCGTCCATATCCGTGTTCACAAGCTTATACACTGTCGCACACAACGGCACACCGACAAGCATTCCGATGATCCCCACGCCGGTACCGACGGCCAGCGCGATCATCAACAGCTGAAACGGATAAACGATCGACAGAGCCGCAAGCCCCGAATCGGAATACCGCCCGACGAACAGGCTGTCCACAATGTTGTACAACGCCTGTATCAGCTGTGCAAGCATGACCGGCGGGGCGAGCTTCATAAGTATTTGCCCGATTTTTTCCGTTCCGAAAAAATTCCGATGTGTCCATATCGATATAGCGATGCCTTTCCGATGGATGTATGCGTTTAGGATTCGCTTATGTCGGCCGCAAAGAGGTGAACCTCGTCGGCTCCCCATGTGGCATGAAAGCGGATCTTTACATTTTTTGCGGTTATATTGAGCGGAATGCGCACCAGAGAACGGTGGCAGGTGTCGGTGCTGTACACCGTCTTTCCGTCGCATTCGACCGAAAAGTTCTTGACAAGCGTTTCGGCGACCTTGACCTGCGCAAAATCCAAACCGCGATTGCCGTGCTGGCAGAATACCCGCATTTTTGCGTTGGGAGAGATGGATTCGCGCGAGAAATCGGGGTCAAAGACCAGGCGCAGGGTGCCGAGCGCTTGCGCCGAGCCGAAATCGAATTCGAGCGTGGAGCCTACGGGAAGCACAGCATAATTGCGGTGCATATCCGCGTCGGGACGCTCGATACCGTTCAAGAGCAGTTTAAGCTCATCGGCAGGGAGATTCACGGAAGCGTTTCGGGTGATTGTGGGTATTTCACGGACAAATCCGGGCAGATATGCGCCGTCGTCCTGAAGTCTGCTCTGAAGCTCACGGATGTAATGCGCGGATACGTCATTCGGGAATACGCCGTGCTCGACGCAGAGTGCGGCCGCTTCGCCCACCGCCATACCCATAAGCGAGCAGGTCGCCATGACGCGCGTGGAAGATATCGCCGCATGGGTGGCGCTGATGTTTCTTCCGGCAAAGAAAAGATTCTTTACATTGGAGGAATACAGCACACGGTAGGGTATGCCGTAGGGGGATGGCGTGGGGTACAGGGTAGATGCCGCATCCGTCGGCTCGGCCTTAAAGCCCGCCGGGTTGTGGTCATCCATCGGCCAGCCGCCGAAGGCAACCGTGTCATCGAATTTTCCGCCGTTTTCAAGGTCGTGCTGGGTCAGCGTGTACGCCCCGACATAGCGGCGGGATTCGCGCTTGCCGGGCAAAAAGCCCACCCAATCGAGTTCCCAGTTTTCGGCATGATGGTCACCGTAATTTTTGATGTGATCCCACACGCCGAAAGCAACCCTCAGTAATTCGTCGCGAAGCCATTCCGCGTCGTGGATGGAATCGTTTTCACCGCCCAACTCGATCCACCAGAAATTGGTGTCGGACGTACCGAGATCGTGTGTGCGGGTGCATTGCGAAATCTTTTTGATCTCCGCGGCGGTGCTCACGCCGGAAGCTGACGGCTTCTCGGTACTCTTTTCTTCGGGCTGAGACTCTTCGTCGGGAAGTGAAAATTTCTTCTTGCCTGTACCCACAAAATCGCCGTCCTCGGGGTACACATATGCCCATTCCGGCGGCGTAAAGCGAACCGGATGATCGGTTTCTCTTGCTTGGAGTAAGCAGGACATGCCCATCGTTTTCCTGTCGGCCGTCTCGGGACCGATCGATTCGCCGTATTCGTCGTGCCCTTCGCGCCCGACGCGCCATGCGGCACCGGTGAGCGTTGCAAGCACGGAATCGCCCGAGCAGTCGGAGAAAAATTCAGCCTTCACGGTATGCCAAGTGTAGGTGGTGAGCTGCCAGCCGGTCACGGATTTTATTTGTATCTTGCCCTCGGCGTCGGTCTCGGTTTCCGCGTCCACGCAAGAGCAGTTGAGCAAAAGCTCGATATTCGGCTCATCCTTGACCTTGCCCCACATCACGCTGTCCCAAACGGAATAGCACAGCGTGGGATTGCGGTAGATGTTTTCCTCCTCAAGTTCGGAAATGATACCCGTCTCGCGGTTATGAAGTCCTTTCGCGCCGCGCACCCACATGCGTATTTCACTCGAAGCATTGCCGCCGAGCATCGGACGATCTTGCATAAGTATGACTTTCACACCGCGTCTTGCGGCGCAAAGTGCCGCGGCAACACCGGAAAGTCCGCCGCCGACAATGCACAACTCGGCTGTGTGCTCGATGCGGCGCATTCCGCCTATTTTAACGGTCAATGGTGAATCGCTCATTGTTTTCCCCTTTTCTTTTCGTTTGCTATTTCGCTGTTTCTTCGCTTTCGGATTCCTCCTCGGCTGTTTCCGAGGATTGCGTGTTTGCTTCCCGTTCGTCCATATCCGTGTTTACAAGCTTATACACCGTCGCGCACAATGGTACGCCGACCAGCATTCCGATGATTCCGCCGACCGCGCCGCCGACCGTGATAGCGGTCAGGACCCATATGCCCGGAAGCCCGATGGAGGCGCCTACCACACGCGGGTAGATCAGATTGCCTTCCAATTGCTGCAAAACGATGATAAAGACAACGAACAACAGCGCACTCAAAAACGAATCGGCGGTGAAGATCATGAGCGCTCCCACGCCCGCTCCGATGTATGCGCCCGCAATGGGGATGAGCGCCGTAAAGCCCACCAGCGTTCCGATCATGGTCGCATACGGGAAGCGGAAGATGGTCATGCCGATTATACACAGCACGCCCAAAATCACCGCTTCGGTACACTGACCGACCAGAAAGCGATGGAAGGAATCGTCAAGCACCGACACCACGCGGAACAGTCCGCCGCGCACACGGTCATGCTTTTTTAAATAGGTATTTACGATACGCACAAGTCCCCCGGTCAGCTTTTCCTTGCCGATCAAGAGGTAGACGGCAAACACAAGGCTGACGAACACCGAGAAGACCGTCGAAAAAACCGCGCTGATCAGCGACACCACCGAGGTCATGACGTTTCCCAGCCCCCCCGCCACAAAGCCGACCGCCTTTTCGACCAAGCCCTTCCAATCGGGGTTTTCGCCGAAGCGAGCGACAAATTCGTCCTTGACGATGCCGGAAATGCCGTACCGATCCTCCAAGCTCTTGTACCAGTCGTCCAAAACGGGAGGAACCTCGGTCACAAGCAGCTTCACGCAGGAAACGAGCTCCGGCACGATGAGGGTCGTGACCAAAAAGATGAGGGCGACCAACAGCGCAAACGAAAGTATCATGCATAACGGACGTTTGAGCTTACGAGCAAATGCGGTGCGCTCCTTGCGAAACAGCTTTTTTTCCAAAAAGGTCATGGGAATGTTGACGACATACGCCACCACAAAACCGCCGAACAGCGGTGCGACCGCGTAGGCAAGCATGAAGATCGCCTGCTCGACCCCGCTCCAGTAGCGTGTCAGCAGATACAGCGCAAACAGCGTTGTGCCCAAATACAGATATTTCTTTTTGAGAGCGTCCAAGATCGAACGCCTCCTTCCTTTTCACAAAGCCTTAATCTGCGATGGCGTTCATGATGTCGTCGTAGCCCCAGAAATCGGTAGGCAGATCGCGGAAACGCACGGTAAGCGCGGATTCCTTTTGCAAGCCGATCACACGGTTCAAAACCGTCACGGCTTCGGCACGGGTGACCGACTTGTCGGGACGGAAATCGCCCTCCGGATAGCCTAAAATGTAGCCTTTGGCCACAAAGCGCAAAATGTAGTCTTTCGCCCAGTGTTCATCGATGTCGCTCAAAGAGATCTCATTTTCTTCGGGCACTTCTCCCTTGTCGAGGCCCAGAAGCACGGCGAGCATCTTGACGAATTCGGCGCGGGTGATGCCTCGGCCGCCGCCGAACGAGCCGTCCTCATAGCCGTTTACGACACCGGCGGCCGCCAACAGCTCCACCGTATCCGCATAGCGCTCGATCACATCGTCAAAGGTACTTTCGGACGGCGTAACGCCCGTGATGTCGAACAGCTTGCCGAGCATGTCCACGACCTCGTAGCGGGTAGTGGGGTCGTTGGGACGGAAATACGAGCCGGTCACGGAAATGTATTTGATTTTTTCGACGTTTTCCTTGAATGCGATGGTCGGCGTTTGCTTCTCGGATTCGTCCTCCTTTTCGCCGTCCTCCTTTTTCGATTCGTCCGTCTCGTCCTTTTCGTCCGATTCATGTGGCTCTTCCTCGGGCTGACGATAAACAAAGGTGGCTATGTCACTGTTGGTCATACCGTTTTTCAGGGCAATGGCGCAGATCGTGATGTTCTCGGTGATCTCGATGGGCTTTTCGTAGCGGAGCGCTGTACCGCTCGGCGTTGTGCCATTGGTCGTATAGTAGATTGTTGCGCCGCTCGTGGCGGTGGACAGCGTGATCTTTGTCCCGTACTCCACAACGCCGGAGGCTATGTTGGATACAACGGGCTTTACCTTTTCGAGCGTGACGGTCGCTCCTCCTCCGCCTCCGCCTCCGCCGCCACCTCCGCCACCGGCCGTGCCTGCGGTCTTCTTGGCAAATTTGGCGGTCAACGTAACGTCGTCCGTAACTTCAAAGGTATAGGAAAGATCGGAATAGACAAGCGAATTGTTCAAATACCAACCGGTCAACGTATGATTCGAATTGGGCGTGGCGGTCACGGTGACATTTTCGCCGAGCTTGTATTCGCCGCCGCCCGTAACCGTACCGCTTCCGTTTGCCTTGACGGTGACGGTGTAGGTATCGGTCTCGCCCACCGTCACATCCGATTTACAGCTGAAGCTGTTAGCCAAAATGCTGTCGCCGGACGGGGTTTGAGCCGTGACGGTGAAATCGATGTCATAACTTCCGAGTGCTGTGTCATCCGCTACATCGAATACATAGGAAAGGATGTTGACAACGGCTGTTTGCGTCAGATCGTTAAAGCTCCAGCTGCTTTCCAGCGTTCCGTCCTCGTTCTCGACCGTTTCGGTGTAATAGGTGCCCAATGCGCCCGGAACGGCCTTCACGAAGGTAAAGCCGTCGGGGTAGGAAACGGTCGCTTTCATGGACCCGAAATGGAGCGCTTCGGACAGACGAAGCTTCACAGTAATCTGCGAACCGGGCTTGGCACGCACGTTGGCGGTCACGCCGACGGTCGGAACGGTCACGTTGACGGTAAGCGAAGCGACGACGCTTCCGGTTTCGTTGGATGCGGTGATGACGGCTTCACCGGCGGTGAGAGCTGTCAGTGTCCCGTCCTTGGATACAGCGACGATTTTGGGCTTGGAGCTGGTAAAGGTGACGGAATCACCGTTCTCCTCGGGCTTTGCCTGAAGTGTCGGCTTTACCTTTTCGCCCGCAACCAAGTTCAGCGATGTGGATGAAAAGGCCAGCGAACGGATGGGAATATAGACGGTCAGATCGTAATATGCCTTGATTGAGCCGTCGGTGTTGGACGCGGTGATTCGCGTCGTTCCGGCACTTAAAGTCGTGACGATCCCTTTTTCGCTCACCTCGGCGACCGTCGGCTCACTGCTTTCGTACAGTATCTTCTCGGACGGGCGCGAAGGGGTGCATTTGACCGCCAGCGCTTCCTCACGGCCGATCGGCAGACGGACGCGGTTGGTTTCGAATTCCAGCGCCTCAATCATGGCGATCGAGCCTTTATACAGATTCTTTCGGAAAATACGCTCGGCTTCGGTCAGACTGTCGTACTGTGCCTGAAGCACGGCGTTTTCCTGCGGCTCGGTCTGATGCAAACGCAAAAGCGCGGCAGCTTCTTCCGCTCGGTCACGAAGCGCGTCCGCATAGGTTTGCTTGACGTATTTGACGGTGGCAGGCAGGTCGCTTCCGTCGTCGGCAATGACGATCGAGCCGTTGTCGATCTGCGACAGATAGTTCTCGGCCGACATATAAGCGACAAACAGGTTATAGGAAGCTTTGTCCTTATAGAGCGAATGCCCGTTGACCGTGACCTTGAAAGTTTGTTCGAACGGTAGTCCTTTTTTGGAGGACGGGTCGGGGTGCACACTGCGAACGGTCACGGAATAGACGAGCTGTTCCGAGGTACCCGGCACTTCGGGGGGATAGAAGTACGCGGTCGAGCCGGAGGCTACGATGGTCCGGGTGTCGCCGATGTATTCATCGTCGATGAAGGTATACTCAAAGGTATAGTCGTCCTCCATAAGCGCGTCGAATTGGTCGAAGGTTTTTGCTTCGATCTGAATGTATTCGGGGTCGTACACGGTCGTGTCCAAGCCTGTCTCGGCATCGATGTAATAGTTGGAGCTGAGTTCCGAGCCGTTGACCGTTACAACCATTTTCTGCGCCGCAGAGCTTTCGCGCGTCAGCGTGAAGAAAGCTTCGCGCGTCATCGTACCGTATGTAACGGTAAAGCGATAGGTCCCGGCGTCCATATCGGGATAGACCAAGATGGTGTTCGAGCCTTCCAAAAAGCGCATCTTTTCGCCGCTGTAATCGTCAAACGAGCGTATGGCAAAGGACGGAAGCGTCGAAGGGAAGCCAAACGAATCGACCGCGTCCACTGTGTAGCGCACATAGACGGGATTGCCGTCACCGGTCAACACATATTCGTCCTTTTCCGTTTCGACGGTAAAATCGGCGATCTCGGCCGCATCCCCCGCCTTTGCATAGAACAACAGCAGGGGCGTGTCGCTTCCGGACAAATAGACCGTTGCGTCACGGTAAAGAGACGGCAGGATCGAAAGCGAGAGCGAGCCGTTTTTGTCCGCGCGCACCGTCGAAAAGTACAGCACGTTGCTACCGGAGGGGTCGAGCGTCGGCGTTTCCGTTTCGGCATACACGCCCTCCAACATGATCACGGTATATTTTTTGTTCGGCTCGGCTTCGGTGTAGGTGTATTCGTAGACACCGGTCGTGCTGTTCGGAAAAACCTCTGCGGCCGCACCGAAAACGGTCAAAAGTGTGCAAAGAAAGAACAGAACGACGGAAAAACGCAATTTTTGTTTCATGGGTACCCCTCTTTAACGTAAGTATAAAAATACACTTTAAGTATAGCATATTCTTCGGGTTCTGTCAAATCTTTTTTTGCGGTTTCGGACAACGGCGTCAAAAAAATTCTCAAAGCAAATGCAACAGTGTATTTTAAAAGCTGCATTTACTCTGAGAATTTACCGGTTTGTCTCGTTGCCCAAGTCAGCCGAGACTGATTTCAAAGTAGCGCGCGGTGTAGTCCTTCGGCATATGAACCGCCAAAACCGAGGTGTTTTCATAGTACCGATACTCCGTCTCGATCGACGGATAGACAAGCGATACACTCGGCTTCTTACCGCCGAAATATTTCGACAGATCGATGCGAATCACCTCGTCCGCATCCTCGAATTTCCAGACCGCAAGCGTCATCTTCTTTCCGTCCTCCGACAAAAAGCCGAGCGCCGAATGCGTCCGATCGCGCAAATTCAAATGTCCGCACGGCCACACCGGGTAAGACGTATGTACATGCGACCGATAGGCCTTGTAGACATCGACACCCTCTCGGATAAGCTTTTTGTTGTATTCGTCCGCCTTGTCGATGCGTCCCGACAAATACAGCACGCCGCAAAGTGCGTTCACCATGTTGAAGGCCGTCTGCTCACCGTCCGCCATTTGCTCCATGCGCTCGGGCGCAGCGTAAACGTCCTCTTTTTTCTGTTGCTCGTAAAACGACACCGGATACGGATACGACCAGATCCCCGCCTTTTCCGGCGCGAGACACCCTGCCATGCCCGATACGACAGACGGATTGAAGAAGTAAAACTCCTGATCCGATGTGCTCTGCAATTCGAAATGGCGAAGCGTTCCGTTGTCACAGCGCATCGCGCCGCTGCCGCAGTTTTCGATCTTCAAATCGGGATACTTCGCTTTCACGCGGTCGATGAGCGCATAGAACGCTTCGGCCGCCTGTTTTAAGCCGTCCGCCGGGGAGCAGCCGTCCATCTCGGCTCCGAGCATGACCGAACGGTTGTAGTCGTTTTTGATGAACCGAACGCCCATCGCATACAACATGTCGAATATGCCTTCGATGTAGGCGCACTGCTTCGGGTCGGTATAGTCCGCAAAGTGTCCGCGCTGTACCGAAACGCCGTTGCGCATGAGCACGCGATTTTCGGACATGGGTGTTCCGGGATCGAGCGATTCGATCTCCAACCACGCGCCCGGCTTCATTCCCGCTTCGGTAATACGGTCGAATACGCCCTGTAAGCCGCCTTCTCCGAACCGGGCATCGCCGATCGACCATTCGCCGAGCCCCTTCAAATACCAACCGGCGTCCAAGCAGAACACTTCACAGCCCGCGTCGGCCGCCGCACGGATAAGCCCCGGAAGCGTTTGCGCGTCTCCCGCGCCCCACACGCAGTCCATATAGGTGTTGAAGCAAGCGGGCGCACTGGTGTCGGGGCTGTTCCATTTGGCAACGGTGGTAGCCCGACGCGCTTTGAGCAGCTGCTTTTGCGCTTCGTCAAACGAGCCGTTCGTGCAACCGAAAATGACCGGAGCGGCGGTAAACGTTTCGTTCGGTGCAAGCGTCTTGACAAAGCCCGTCTCCTCATCGGCGGCATTGGCTGCGAGATAGAACGTACCCGCGTCCATGCCGTGACCGTTGCGGTTTCCGAGCTCGATCGTCCAGTTGAAGCCGCCCTCTAACTCCATATACCACACAACGCCCGTCTCGGTATCCTCCGCGAGAATGAGCGGATGGTAGCGACCGGTGCTCCAAGAGCCGATCGAACGTAAGCGGAACGCGGTGGTGTCCCACGAATGAGCGGTCTGTTTGGTAACGCCGAGATCGGACAAGGACGCACTTTTCCACTGGGCTTCGCCCTGCCAATGGGACAGGCAGTAGTGAACCTTGATGCGGTCGTCGTAGCGATACCATGCGCCGAGAGCACCGTCCAAAATGCCGCTGACATGCGCCGAGCCGAAATGGGTGACGGTGACAGGCTTATCGGAGACGTTTTTGACGGAATTGATCTGACGTACCGCGTCGGCTCCCGGAATAAAGGACATTTTGACCGTGACCTCGAGCGTGTTTTCGGCGCAGAGATAGGTAGCGGTCAAACCGTCATCGGTCGTTTCGAAGGACGTGCAGGTCGCATCGGCGTAGTGGCCGGTTTGACAACCGCAACCCTCCAAGGACGGCATATCGTCGGTACTTAACGTGAGAGTGAAATTGGGAGCAATGCCGGACGAGCGCGCGGGAAGTGCTGCGGTGGAAAGGGAAGCCATGCGGAGGCTTTTTCCGATTTCTCCTTCGTAAGCAAGGAGCATGTTTTGGTGCTTGATGTTCATGTTCAATCTCCTGTATGCGGCGTTTCTCCGCTGCTATCTAAAATAATTTCGACTGCTCATCATTGTTAAAGACCGTACCGGCACTCGGCAGCTTGGCCTTGCGATACTTGGCATAGACCTTCATCTTTTCACTGCCGTCATCCTTAAATTCGCGCACGGTATCGATGAACTGTCCCTTTTTGAGCGTGAATACCGTCGCTCCCGTCGAACTGCGCGTCACCTTGCGCGTCAACTGCGACGAATTGAGTATGATCGCACGTCCCGCCGAAGAATGCAAAATGTATTCCGTATAAAATCCGCGCCCGGTGTGCTCCGGCAGATAGAAGATCCCCGCCGCCGGCGAATCGATGTTGTAACCGCCGGTCAGCTTCTTGCGGTTGGTCTTTGTTTCGTATACGTCAAGCGGCAGTGCGACCGCTTTTCCGCTCTCGAAGAAAATCACCGCTTCGCCCTTGTAGTCCTTCGTGGCAATCATCATGACGGTCTTTTCGTTGTCCGTAAAGTTTAACTTGACCGGGATATAATCCCCCAGTGCCGACGGCTTGACCGGGTCGAAATCGTCGATCTTGGCCTTGTAGACGTTCCCCTTGTCCCCGAAGAACAGAAGATCGTAGTCGTTCTGCACGTCATAGGAGCAGACGATGCGGTCACCCTCTTTCAGATTGTGCTCCTCGACCTTGGCGTTGGCGCTCTTGGGCGGCAAAATCTTTTTGAAATAGCCCTCGGCGGTTAAAACCACCGTGACGGGGTACGCCTCGATCGTGCGCACGGGCTCGACGTGCTCCTCAAATTCGTACAGAATCTCGGTCTTGCGCGGTTTTGCGTACTTCTTTTTGATTTCCGCAAGCTCCGCGGCGATTTTTTTGCCGACTTTTTTGTCGCTCTTCAAAATGTCCTCGGTTTCGGCGATTTTCTTTTCCAGTTCTTCTTTTTCGCCGATGCGCTTCAAAATGTATTCCTTGTTCAGGTTGCGCAGCTTGATTTCGGCGATGTATTCCGCCTGCACCTCATCGATAGAGAAGCCTTTCATCAGGTTCGGAACGACGTCCTTTTCGTTCTCGGTCTTGCGGATGATGGCGATGGCCTTGTCGATATCGAGTAGCAGCTTTTCCAATCCGTAGAGCAGATGGAGCTTGTCGCGCATTTTGGAGAGCGTAAAGAACAGCTCGCGCTTGACGCATTCGGTTCTCCAGGCGATCCATTCCTCGATGATCTGCCCGACGCCGAGCGTTTTGGGCGTACCGCCGATGAGAACGTTGAAATTGCAGGCGAAGCTGTCCTCCAAAGGTGTTAAGCGATACAGCTTGTTCATGAGCTTATCGGGGTCGGTGCCACGTTTTAAGTCGATGGCGATTTTCAAGCCCTCAAGACCCGTTTCGTCGCGCACGTCGGAAATTTCGACGATTTTTTTCTCTTTGACAAGAGACGCTATCTTATCGATAATGGCTTCGACTTTGGCGGTATAGGGTATTTCGGTGACTTCGATGCAATTGTCCTTTTTGTTGTAGCCGTAGCGAGCGCGCACCTTAAACGAGCCGCGTCCGGTTCGGTAGATTTCTTCCATTTGCGCGCGGTCGTAGAGAAGGAGCCCTCCGGTGGAAAAATCGGGAGCTTTGACGATTTCCATATAGTCGGCCGTGCCGTTCTTGATGGTTTCGCAGACGGCGTCGCAGATTTCCGCCAGATTGAAGGAGCAGATATTGGACGCCATACCGACGGCGATACCGATATTCGGGGAAATCAAGATATTTGGAAAGGAGGTCGGAAGCAGAACGGGCTCTTTCATAGAGCCGTCGTAGTTATCCTGAAAATCGACGGCGTCGCGGTCGATACCGCCGAACACTTCGGAGCAGAAGGGGTCAAGCTTTGCTTCGGTGTAGCGGGGTGCAGCGTAGGCCATATCGGAGAACTGCTTTCCGAACGTACCTTTCGAGTCGATGAACGGATGAAGGAGAGCCTCGTTTCCGCGTGTCAGGCGCACCATGGTTTCATAGATGGCAGCGTCGCCGTGGGGATTGAGTTTCATGGTAGCACCGACGATATTGGAAGATTTGACGCGCGCGCCGTTCATAAGACCCATGGTATACATGGTATACAAAAGTTTGCGATGAGCGGGTTTAAAGCCGTCGATTTCGGGAATGGCGCGGGAAATGATGACGCTCATCGCATAGGGCATAAAGTTTTTGCGCAAGGTATTGACAATTCCTTCGTCGGTAACGACGGCGTTACTCTGGTCGAAGGAATCGACGGATTTCTTTTTTCTTTTTTCAGCCATCTTATTCTCCTACATTATTTCGGCAGCGAAGCGCCGTTCAATTTTTTTCGCTGCCCGCTTTATTCTTTCTCCCGCAAAGCCTTTTTCAAAGCCTCGGCAAAGGCACTGTCCCCTTTCGGCGCGGCCTTTTCCTGATTCTGTAGGAAGCTCGATACAAAGCGCTTGTTCGCAACGTTCGCATTTTCGCCGCGCTTCTTCTGATACGCATCGTATTTCTGCTTGAAACCGCAAGAGCACACAAACAGCCGCTTGTCGTCCTTGCCCCGTAATTCCATCATCTTGTGACACTCCGGACAACGCGCCCCCGTGATCATCGACAGATTCTCCCGATGCCCGCAGGTGCGATCCGGACACACAAGCATTTTCCCTTTCTTGCCCTTGACCTCCAACATGTATTTCCCGCAGACAGGGCAGGGCGTGCGCGTCACGTTGTCGTGGACATAGCTTGCCGTACTTGCCGCCACCGTTTTGACAAGCGACGCGGCATAGCCTTTCATCTCCCCGATAAACGCCGTTCGACTGTCCGAACCGTGTGCAATGGCTTCCAAACGCTGTTCCCACGTCGCCGTGAGTAAGGGCTCTTTCAATTCGGACGGCACAAGGCCGATAAGTTGGATACCCTTGGAGGTCGGGTGGATCACGTTGTCCTTTTTCTCAATATAAAAAGAAGAGTACAGCTTTTCGATGATGTCGGCGCGCGTGGCGGATGTTCCGAGCCCGCCGCCGATGTATTCTTTCATCGCACGGTCGGTGATATATTTGGACGGATTTTCCATGGCCGACAACAGCGACGCTTCGGTGTATCGCGAGGGCGGCGCGGTCTTTTGCGCTTTGATGAGCGTGTCGGTGCAGATGAGCGTCTGCCCCTTGGCAAGCGGCGGGAGTGACGAGGTGCTCTCGGCTTCCGCTTCGATTCCGACTTCATCTTCTTCGCTTTCGTCCGGCGTGACCGATAATTTTTTCCAGCCTTCGTCGATGACGGTGTTCCCGGTCACATAGACGTGCTCGGACGAACAGGTAAGCTCGGCCTTGATCTGCTTGTAGGTGTATTCCGGCATAAAACAGCACAGGAAACGCACAGCCACCAACAGATAGATCCGTTTTTCGTCGGTCGAAAAGGACGAAAGATCGGGAACCTTTTCGGTGGGGATGATGGCGTGATGATCCGAAACCTTGGCGTTGTTGATGCAAGAGGCGTGGATGGATGCGCCCGAACGCAAAATCTCGTTGACCGGTGCGGACAGCGACCCCACACGCATGGCACGAAGTCGCTCGGGCAGTGTCGGAACGATGTCCTCCGACAGATAGCGCGAATCGGTGCGCGGATAGGTCAATGCCTTATGGATCTCATACAGACGCTGCATGACCGACAGCGTTTCCTTGGGCGACATTTTGTACAGCTTGTTGGCGTCGCGCTGAAGCTCGGTCAGATCGTACAGCGCCGGAGACGGCTTTTTGACGGTTTTGGCGGAAAGCTCGGTGACCGTGAAATTCTTTCCTTTCATTTTGGCGCATAAAGCACCGGCCGTGTCGAGATCGTGAACGGCCGACAGCTTTTCGGCGTTCTTCCAAAGCGCGGAGAACGAGCCGGACGGCGTTTGAAACGCAGCGCGGACGTTGTAATAATCGCGCGGCTTGAACGCCTTGATCTCCTCCTCGCGACGTACGATGAGTGCAAGTGTCGGAGTTTGTACACGACCGGCGGACAAGCTTGCCCCATAGTGGCAGGTCAGCGCGCGGGTGACGTTCAATCCGACCAACCAGTCCGCTTCGGCACGCGCCTTGGCGGCTTCGGCCAACGGAATATAGTCTTTTCCGTCGCGCAGCTTCGCAAAGCCCTCGCAGATGGCCTTGTCGGTCTGGGAGGATATCCACAGGCGCTTGATGCTCCCCTTGTAACCGGCCTTTTCCAAAATCCAACGCGCGACAAGCTCTCCCTCGCGTCCGGCGTCGGTTGCGATGATCACGCTATCGGTATCCTTGTCCTTGACCAGCTTTTTGACGACGGCGTATTGCTTTTTTGTCTCGGGAATGACGCACAGCTCGGTTTTATCCGGGAGCATGGGCAGTGTTTCCATCGACCATTTTTTGTATTTTTCGTCGTACTGCTCGGGGTCGGCTAAGGTAACAAGATGTCCGAGTGCCCAGGTGACGATGTATTTTTCGCCGACAAGACAGCCTTCCGCGTGTCCGCGACAGCCGAGCACTTTGGCAAGTTCACGCGCGACCGACGGCTTTTCGGCCAAAACAACGGTTTTTGACATGATATTCCTCCGGAGGATCTTTCGTATGAAATGCGATGGCACACAAAAAGATTCTTTTTCTGATATATTGTATCATATATTTCGAATTTTTGCAAGACCTTTTTTGCCCTGTGCAAAAGCGACGAGCTTAATCTCTGAGGGAGCTTCGGTAACGGCTGATCGAAAACAGGTTGTATTCGGCAAAAAATTCACATTATCTGCAAGAAAAACCATTTTCGCCGTGCTATAATCTTGACAAATAAAGGCGATGACCAAAAAGAAGTAAAAGACAGTCGTTTTTTCAGAGAAATGTCGGTCGGTGCAAGACATATAAAAACGGTGCTTTGAAATACATTTTGTGAGCCGCGTACCGAAAGAGCTTTTCCGGTAGATTACGCCGTGTCCGCACGTTACAGCGGCAGAGTATAAGATGAGGTGCAGCTTTGTCCGTACTCGCTGAGGTTCGCTTTGTGAGGAGCGAATAAATATGAGGTGGTACCGCGAATTATGATTTGATTCGTCCTCTGTGTTTTCCGACACGGAGGATTTTTTATACCGTTTATCCTTTGTGCCGCAGTCAAAAAAGAAAGGAATGATGGAAAATGGTATGGAAAATCACTCTTTTGGTCGTATTCTTCGGCATTATGCTCGGTGTCGGACTGTACTGTCGCGGTCATGCGACGGACGTCGGCGGCTTTGTGCTCGGCGGTCGCTCGGTCGGCCCGTGGTTAACGGCGTTTGCCTACGGAACCAGCTATTTTTCCGCCGTCATCTTCATCGGCTATGCGGGACAGTTCGGTTGGAAATTCGGCGTGGCCTCGACCTGGATCGGCATCGGAAACGCTCTCATCGGTTCGTTGCTGGCCTGGGTGATTTTGGGACGACGCACACGCCTTATGAGCCAACACCTCGACACCTCGACCATGCCCGAATTTTTCGGGAAGCGCTTTGAGAGCCGTGCGCTCAAGATCGGCGCATCGATCATCGTCTTTGTGTTCCTCGTTCCCTACACCGCGTCTCTTTACAACGGACTTTCGCGTCTGTTCGGTATGGCGTTCAACATCGATTATTCGGTCTGCGTGCTGGTCATGGCGGCGCTCACGGGCGTATACGTCATTGCGGGCGGCTACATGGCAACGGCCATCAACGATTTCATCCAAGGACTTATCATGCTCGGCGGTATCGTGGCGGTGATCGCGGCGGTTCTGTCGGAGCACGGCGGCTTTTCGGCGGCACTCATGGAGCTTGCGAATGTGAATGACGCATCGGTCAGCGAGATGCCGGGCGCGTTCGTATCCTTCTTCGGGCCGGATCCGTTCGGGCTGTTGTGCGTGGTGATCCTTACCTCGCTCGGCACCTGGGGACTTCCGCAGATGGTGCAGAAATTCTACGCGATCAAAAGCGAAAAAGCGATCCACAAGGGAACGATCATTTCAACGCTGTTTGCGCTCGTGGTTGCGGGTGGCTGCTACTTCTTGGGCGGCTTCGGACGCATTTCGGGCGTAGAGGTCGCGGAAAACGGACTTCCTGTGGGCGGCTACGACGCGGTAGTGCCGACGATGCTTGAAAATCTGCCCGATATACTCATCGGCATTGTGGTGATTTTGGTGCTTTCAGCATCCATGTCCACACTGTCATCGCTGGTGCTTGCCTCCAGCTCGACGCTGACCATCGACTTCATCAAGGACAATCTGGTCAAGAACATGTCCGAGAAGAAGCAGGTCTTTGTCATGCGCGTCTTTGTGGTGGTGTTTATTCTGATCTCGGCGCTTATCGCCATTGTTCAGTACAACAGCAACGTATCGTTCATCGCGCAGCTGATGGGTATCTCCTGGGGCGCATTGGCGGGAGCGTTCTTGGCGCCGTTCTTATACGGTTTGTACTCCAAAAAGGTATCCAAGGCGTCGGTATGGGTATGCTTTGTTTTCGGCGTGGGGATTATGACGCTGAACTTGTTCTTCCGCGATGTATTCCCGACGGTTTTACAGTCGCCGATCAACTGCGGCGCGTTTGCGATGGTTGCGGGGATTATTCTTGTGCCGGTAGTCAGTCTCTTTACGAAGAAGCCTGAGAAAAAGGTCGTGGATGAGATGTTCTCCTGCTACGATCGGATCGTCACCGTTCCCGCAAGCGATGCCCTCGGCGGCGGCGAAGCGCCGCTCCGATTTTCGCAGACAAATTCGGATTAAACCATAAAATTATCGTCCGCGCATTTATACCCCGCCGTTCGTCGGGTGGGACTCTCGGCTCAGCATGAAAGCCGTTGAAATTCGCATTTACTACGGGCTCCCTTGTGTAAAGGGAGCTGTCAGCGTAAGCTGACTGAGGGATTGTGTGGCGAAGCGCCGTCTGAGCATAAAAAGGAGAATAGCATGACACCGAGAGAGGCCGCCGCGCTGTCGTTGAACAGCGCCTTCAAAAACGGAAAATTCGTCAACTTGGAGTTGGACAGCTCCATAAAAAAATACAGCTTTGAGGATAAGGATAAAGCTTTCTATACCCGCTTGCTGTACGGAACCGTCGAGAAAAAGATCAAGCTTGACCATATTCTGTCCCGACTCTCCAAGATCGAGCTTTCCAAACTCGAACCGCTCGTGCTGTGCATTCTCGAAACGGCGCTGTACCAGATCTTCGAAATGGATCGTGTACCCGACAGCGCCGTCTGCAACACGGCCACTGAAGCCGTCAAGCACCTCTGCCCCGGCTCATATGCCGGCTTTGTCAACGCCGTGCTCCGTACCGGCGTCCGTCAAAAGGACACGCTGCGTGCCGCTATCGACGCACTGCAAGGGCTTGAAGGCACAAGTATTCGCCACAGCCTGCCGTACTGGATCTGCGAGAGCTTCGAAAAAGACTACGGCAACGCCGAGGAGATCGCCGTCGGCTTTGAGAAATTCGCTCCGCATCTGACCTTGCATATCAACACACTTAAAGTAACATCGGAAGATTATTTCAAAAAGTTAGACCCCGCGCTTCACCCGCGCCGTATCGGGAACGACTTGGTGACGCTTGCCACCTGTCCCGTCGAGGATTTGCCCGGCTTTGCGGAAGGAGAGTTTTTCGTGCAGGACGAATCCAGTGCCCTGTGCGCCGCGTTGATCGGTCGGGACGAGAACGTGCGGAACTGCGAAAGCCCGCTTGTGGTCGATACCTGCGCCTGCCCCGGCGGAAAGACCTTTGCGATGGCTGTCGCGCTAAAGGATCGCGGTCGGCTTTATTCGTTCGACCTCCACGCCAACCGTCTGTCCCTCATCGAAAAGGGCTGTGCGCGATTGGGCATCACCTCGGTGCGCACGGCGGCGCGGGACGCACGAACCCCCGACGAAACGCTGTTTGCAAGCGCCGATGCGGTGCTTTGCGATGTGCCCTGCTCGGGGCTCGGAATTTTGGCGAAAAAACCGGACATCCGTTTCAAGAAGTGGGAGGATATCGAACGGCTGTCCGCCATTGGACGCGAGATTCTGTCGCGCAGTGCGGCCTATGTCAAGCCGGGCGGAGTGTTGGTCTATTCGACCTGCACGCTTCGAAAAGCGGAAAACGAAGAGAATGTAGCCGCCTTTTTGGCGGAGCACCCGGATTTTTCTCCGGCGCGTCTCGGCTTTGCGGGCGAACAAAACGGCTGTAAGACCTTTTTCCCGCAGGACGGGACGGACGGATTCTTCACGGCCAAGATGATTCGAAAAAAGGATTGTTAAAAACATGGAAATGTATCGCAACGCAGAAGGAAAAGCGGATATTTCGAGCCTGTTTCTTTCGGAATTGCAGGAATATTTGAACGAGCTTTCGGCCAAAAGCGGCATAAGGATCGAAAAATTCCGCGCGAAGCAGATTTTCGAATGGTGTGCGCGGGGAATACGCGATTTCGACGAGATGACCAACGTGCCGTCACGCATCCGCGAGGTGCTGAGGAGTGACACTTATTTGACGTTGCCGCGTGTCGAGGTGAAGCTGGTATCGAAGCTTGACGGAACGATCAAATATCTGTTTGAGCTTGCGGACGGCGAATGCGTGGAGAGCGTGTTCATGCGCTACGAACACGGGAACACGTTATGCATATCCACGCAGGTGGGCTGTCGGATGGGCTGTACCTTTTGCGCGTCCACGCTCGGGGGACTGGTGCGAAATCTGACGGCGTCGGAAATGACGGGACAGATTTTAGCGGCGCAGGCGGACACGGGCGAGCGCATATCCAATGTTGTGATGATGGGCATCGGCGAGCCGCTCGACAACTACGACAACACGGTGCGCTTTTTGCGTCTGGTGTCCTCTCCGGAGGGCTTGAACATCGGGCAGCGGCACATATCGCTTTCGACCTGTGGGTTATGCGACGGCATACGGAAGCTGGCAGACGAAAACTTTCAGATCACGCTGTCGGTATCGCTCCATGCGCCAAACGCAGTCGAACGGGAGAAGCTAATGCCGATAGCGCGGAAATATTCATTGGACGAGCTGATGGAGGCATGTCGGTATTATTTAAAGAAAACCGGGCGTCGGATATCGTTTGAATATTCGATGATACGCGGCGAAAACGACACGTCGGAATGTGCGCGGCAGCTTGGCGAGTTGCTTCGCGGTATGTTGAGCCATGTGAATCTGATTCCGTTAAATCCGGTAAAGGAGCGCGCATATGAAAAGAGCGACCGTGCGTCGATCGAAGAATTCAAGCGGCTTTTGGAGGCACAGCATCTGACGGTAACGGTACGCCGTCGTCTCGGCCCCGACATCAACGCCTCCTGCGGCCAGCTTCGCCGGCGGCGAAGCGCCGCTCCAATTTTCACGTCTTAATTATGATTAAACGATAAAGTTTCGTCCGCGTGTTTTTACTCCGCCGTTCGTCCATTGGGACTCTCGGCTCCCGGGAAAGCCGCGGAGCAATATTCCCGTGGCGAAGCGCCGCTCCAATTTTCACGTCTTAATTATGATTAAACGATAAAGTTTCGTCCGCGCATTTCTACCCCGCCGTTCGTCCATTGGGACTCTCGGCTTAACACACATACAACGGTTTAATCCAATTATTCATTATTCATCAGCGAAGCGACTTCATTATTCATTATTCATTATTCATTATTCATTCCACTCCCCGCAGGACATGCGGCTCAGATAAAACTCTGTTCAAAAAAACGCTTCGGCGTTTTTTTCTTCCGCATTTTTTCACGCTTCGCAAATCACGCTTCACTCTGTAAATGCCTATTGACTTTACCCCGTTATAGGGGTTATAATAACATCGTTGAAAAAATCAGGGGGTTTCTCTTTATGGAAAGAAATATGACCGAAGGCAGTGTGTTAAAAAATATACTGCGTTTTTCACTGCCTTATCTGCTCTCGTATCTGCTGCAAACACTGTACGGCATGGCCGACCTTTACATCATCGGACAGTTCGGCGCTGTCTGCGATTCCTCCGCCGTTTCCATCGGCTCTCAGGTCATGCACATGCTGACGGTGATGATCGTGGGACTGGCCATGGGCGCAACCGTCTTTATCGGACAGGCCGTCGGCGGAAAAGACCCCAAAAAAGCCGCCGCGGGGATCGGAAACACCATAACGGTCTTTACGGCTCTTTCCGTGGCTTTGACCGTTGTCTTGGTTGCATTGGTAAAGCCTGTTACAACGCTCATGTCCACACCGGCGGACGCAGTTTCCGGTACGGTCGATTATTTGACCGTCTGCTTTATCGGCATTCCGTTCATTACGGCATACAATGTGATCAGTGCTGTTTTTCGCGGTATGGGGGATTCCAAAAGTCCCATGTATTTTATCGCCGTCGCCTGTATCGCCAACATCGGATTGGACTACCTGTTCATCGGCGCTCTTCACATGGGCCCGGCGGGCGCAGCGCTCGGAACGACGCTTTCACAGGCTGTCAGTGTTATTCTTGCTCTTGCGGTCATCTTAAAGCGGAAAACCGGCATTTGCGTGACCAAGGCCGACTTTAAGCCCTGCCGTCCGGTTATGGAAAGCATTCTGAAGATCGGCGTTCCGATCGCTCTGCAGGACGGACTCATTCAAATTGCCTTTATCGTTATCACCGTCATTGCGAACAATCGAGGTATGAACGATTCCGCCGCCGTCGGCATTGTGGAAAAGATCATCGGCTTCCTGTTCCTTGTTCCTTCCTCCATGCTCTCGACCGTTTCGGCGCTCGGTGCGCAGAATATCGGCGCGGGAAAGCCGAAGCGCGCCGTGGAAACGCTGCGCTATGCCGTGCTTCTTGCCGTCGGATTCGGGTGTGTCGTTGCGGTGAGCATTCAGTTTTGTGCCGGAACGGTCGTGTCCTTGTTTACCGACGCTTCGACCGCAGACGGTGCGGAGGTTGTGCGCTTAGGCAGTCAATACCTGCGCGGTTATGTGTTGGACTGCATTTTTGCCGGCATACATTTTTGCTTCAGCGGTTATTTTTGCGCGGTGGGAAAATCCGGGCTTTCATTCTTGCACAACATCGTTGCCATTGCCCTTATGCGTGTCCCGGGGGTATATCTGACCTCCAAGCTGTTTCCCGCGACGCTGCTGCCGATGGGACTTGCGACTGCCTTCGGCTCGGTCATCTCGGTCGTGATCTGCGTGATCGCGTTCGCGGTGTTGATGAAAAAGCAAAAGCGGAATGCATCGGGGCGTGAATGAAAATGGGAGCCGGCGGCTTCCGCGCCCCTCAGTCGGCTGCCCCGACAGCTCCCGTCCGGACGAACGGCGGAGTATAAACCGCGTCCGCAGAGCAACAAATTCATCTTAACTGTGCTCGCGAAAATTGCAGCGGCGCTTTCGCCGCACGCCAATCGGTCAGAAAGAGTACGGCATAGGACAAAGTCAGATGAAACAACGACGTGTTCCATTTCGCGTCGCGTCCCCAGCCCTCGAAGGTGACCGTCGCTCCCTCGCGAAGCATCCGTAACCACGCATTTTCGTCCGATAAGAATTCGTACATCAGCTCCGTGCGCCCCGTGCGGCGAAGCCCCTCCAAGATCGGATACGCTCCGAACAGCATCAACGTCGTAAAGCCGCGTTCCTTAAAGTAACGCACCATCGTTTCCTCGGCCTCGCCGTTCGGCGCAAGATCGTACATAAACGCAAACGCATTGGACACCATGCTGATGTGGTCGGAATTCACGTTGTCACGAAACAGCCGCTTCTCGGGCACATAGAACGCATCCGTGTACGCCTTGACAAGCGGTGCTTCGTCCCGATACGGCGCTTTTTCAAGCAGTGCGGCGATACGGTTCAGATACTTCACCGCACCGATGTAATGCGCGTTGATCACACTGTGTACTTCCGTGCAGACCTTTCCCTCGGTGATGTCCGCCGCATAGCCGTCCCGATACGGAGCCGGCCATTCCACCACGCACCATTTGTCTAAATTCGTAAGCAAACCGTCCGTTTCGTAGGTGTCGCGGTAGTGATCCAGAATTTCGCACAAACCGTCGTACTTTTCGCGCAAGTATTCCGTATCACCCGTCAATTCATAGTATTCGTATAACAGGTAGTACATCATGAGCGGATATTCGGCGATCTCCTGCATAAACGAACACGCCGCGCAGGTCATGAGTCCCTTATCGATGAAGCTCGAACGCATACTGTCGTCCACCAGCTTCTTGATCTGCGATACATCGCCGGTCAGCATCGCATGCGCCAGTGCCGTGTAACAGCCGTCGCCCAGGTAGTTCCCCTTTTCGCGCTCCATGCAGTCCTGTATGACCTCTTGCGGGCCGTATTGCAGCGTGCGAACACATAAATCCCAGATCGCAAGCAGCTTCGGGTCGCTCACGTTCGGCTTCGCCTTCAACGAAAAGGGATAGTGACGGGCGCGAAGATACAGCGAACCGGGCTCGAACACCGCTTTTCCGTTCGGCATATTGATGCGCACATAGCGGAAGGATTTGTAGTCAAATTCGTTCAAAACGTCCTTTTGACCCGAAAGCACCCATTCCTCACGGTATTCGCAGTTGGCGCGAAGCCGATAGCGCACACTTCCGTCCTCGTTCAGCTCCTGCCCGAACAAAAGCTCGAGCGTCTGACCGGGCATTCCTTCGGCCGTCGCGCAAAGATACCCCACATAGGTGCTTCCGAAATCGACGGTCACGCCGTCCTCATCCCACACTTCGGAAATCGGACGAATGTTCTCGAACACAAGCATTGAGGTCGGCTGCTCAAACAGCTCGTAGTCGGTGTGCTTACGCACATACGCGTTGTTCCAAGACGAATCGTCGTAATCCGATCTTTCAAAGCCATCCTCGGGTGAAGCGCTCCGATACCGCTCGGCAAACTGCGTCGCGTAGCCGTAGGTCCCCATCGCCTCAAAGCCGCTGTGGTAGGCATACACGGTTCTTTCGTCCGACGAAAGGATCGTTTTTCTGTCCTGCTCGATGTCGAAAATCAAGCCGTGTCGGTCATCTCCGCTGACCCAGACCCGGTTGATGAGCCCCTGGTAATAAGTATGTACCGCGAGGGTGTTTTCGCCGTCGATCAGATAATCGGTAATGTCCACGCGGTTGTAGTAATAATGAAAAGGATAGCCCGCCGCCGGCCCCTGGCAGACGAAGCGGCCGTTGATGTACAGCTTGTAATAGTCGTCGGCCGAAAGGAAGATCACGGTCGGACGGTCTTTTTTTGCCGTAAATTTGCGGCGAAAGAGAACGTGCGCGTTCTGCGGCGCTTTGTTTTCGATTTGAATTTTGTTGAGCTGGCGATGAAAAACGTTGACCGGTTCCAATGAGCAAAACTCGGCCGAGGTGATCCATTTTCCGGTAAAAAGGTGTGAGGTGGACATGGAAACGTCTCCTTTGTTGGTTTTACCATTATTATAGCATGTTTTTATTTTTTTGCAAGCCCTTGGAGTGCGGATCACGTTTTTTTCGAAACCGTTTTTGCGAAGATTCGGCGAAAGCCGAACTTTGTCTCCCGCGAGGTAGACTCAACATCACCAAAGGCGATGTTGTCACTCGTCAGAGTGACATAGCGCGTTTTCCGAAAGGGAAACGGGTCATACTTTTTCGCCTGTACGAAAAAACAGGCGCAGAAGCGCCGTTCTCTCCCTCAGTCAGCGGAGCTCCCTCGTCGGAAGGAGCAACCGGGAAGTGAGATAAATTTGAATAGACGTGCGGCGGAAAACACCAAAGCGTTTTCTTCGGAACAGAATTGAGCCGTAAGCCCCACCCGGCGCGCGGCGGGGTATAAACCGCGTCTGCAGACTATAAGGTTTTCTGAAACTATGCCCGCGAAAATCGGAGCGGTGCTTTCGCCGTCGCGAAAATCGGAGCGGCACTTTCGCCGTCGCGAAAGCGGATTACGATAAACCTTCGTAAAACGCTTCCGCTTTTTGAAGCTCTTCTGCGTTCGGATGCCCCTTGGCAATGCCGCCGACAAGCTTGAACGGCCCATACGAATCGAAGCCGAGACAGCCGTATTCGCCGATGCATTCGCACTTTTTCGCCGTCGCCAACTCCTTTACGGACTTGGTGTAGCTGTCCTTGAGCGCCCCGCAGGTGTACAGGAAAAACACTTTTTTTCCGACGGGCAGTGCGTTTTCGATATACTTAACCACCGATTTGTGGAACTTCGAATAATAGATCCCCGACGCAAAGCCGATACGGTCATACTCCGAAAGATCGGCGTTCGGCGTGACGGCTGCGTCAATGAGCGTCACGGCGTACTTGGCGGCAATGGCGTCAATGAGCTTTTTAGTGTTTTCGTGGTGCTTCGAATAATAGACGATCGCTGTTTTCATTTTGATTTCCTCCTTGACTTTTGACGGTACATATATTATACTATATACGAAATTCGATTGCAAGTACGCAAAATTATGATACATAGTACGAAAAACCGTACCGGAGGGAATCATGAAAAAAGAACTGACCGCCGAGGAATACTTAAAACGCATCTTAGCCGCCACGCCGTCCGACAATTGCCCCATGCGAAAAACGCTCGAGCTCATCAGCGGAAAGTGGCGCACACATATCATCTATGAGCTGTGCAAAAGACCGACCTGCCGCTTCGGAGAATTAAAAAAAGCACTTCCGCGCATCACAAGCACCATGCTGTCCGCAACGTTAAAGGATCTGGAGGAATACGGCATTGTGCATCGGGAACAGTTCAACGAGATACCGCCGCATGTCGAATATTCGCTCACCGAAAAAGGGAAGGCACTGCTGCCGGCCTTTACGGAGCTTGCCAAATGGGGAGAGAATTATTTGTAAGCAAGCGTACAAAGTGACATAAAGCAGTTGCGCCGAACGAAAATAGGCAGACGCAAACTGCATTTTACGGTTAAATTCGTTCGCAAAAATCGGAGTGCGGCCTCCGCGCCGAGGTCAAGGGCGCGCAGCCCTTGTCGCCGTCCGCAGACGGCGAAATTCCCCTTACTTTACTCAAAATACGAAAGAGTGGGTGAATTTTTGACCGTTTTACGGTCAAAAAGAGGACGAACCCTCGTCGGGGGTTC
>CAZYFX010000003.1:27074-35823 GCA_964646725.1 uncultured Oscillospiraceae bacterium | reverse complement strand
CATGCGCTCGACCTCACCCTCTGGTGCATGAACAACTACAAGCCCAAGATGGTGGTCGGCACCAAGTACAGAAAACTCGCCGATCAAACGCAGACGGCCAACGCCTGGGGCGATTGGGATCCCGAGAAGTTTACCGTCGAAGACAGCGCGTTCGGCTTTGTGGTCATGGAAAACGGCGCAACGATCATTCTTCAGTCCAGCTGGGCACTCAACATTTTGGACGCCAACGAGGCCGCTTTCCGTCTTTGCGGAACCAAAGCCGGTGCGGACACCGTCAACAACAGCGCGCGTATCAACGGCGTTAAGTACGGCAGACAGTATGTCGAACAGCCCGCGCTCACAGCCGGCGGCGTTGATTTCTACGACGGTGCCGATGCGTCTCCCGCCGTGTTGGATATGGCACAGTGGATCCACGCGCTTCGCACCGATACCGACCCGTGCGTGCTGCCCGAGCAGGCACTGTGCGTGACGCGCATTCTGGAAGCGATCTATGAGTCATCCAAAACGGGAATGCCGGTTTACTTTAACGACTGAATTTTTTGGGCGCGCTCTTAACAACGGAACGCGCCTTTTTATATCAAACGAAAAGAGGGATTTCCGTGAAGCTGGGGATTATCGCATCCTGGGAAAACGAAGCAACCTTTGAGACAGTGAAAAAGCTGGGCTTGGACGGCATGGAATTTACCGTCAACCACAACATCGACAGCCGAAAATTTTCAGACGATGTGCCGGAAATTCAAAGCCGCATGAAAAAATACGGCCTTTCCGTGCTTTCGGCCGGACGCTGGGGCATGAAGCGCGTGGACGACGACGGCCACATTCTGCATGACGCATTGGAGCATGACAAAAGCGTCATTTTGAGTGCGCATCGGCTGAATTGCCCGGTGTTCAACTGCGGCTGCAACTATGCGAAAAATCTGAATCTGAAAGAGAATTTCGAAGTTGCCTACGATTATTTTTCGAAGTTAATCGCCTTTGCCGAGGATAAAAACGTCAAAATCGCGGTGTACAACTGCGAATGGGAAAATTTCGTGATCGGCCCCGCGCAATGGCGTGTGCTCTTGCCGGCTCTGCCGAAACTCGGCATCAAGTACGATCCGTCGCACAGCGTGGAACACACACACGATTACAAGGAATATCTGCCGGAAATGATCGAATTCGGCGACCGTTTCTATCATTTCCACGCCAAGGGCTCGCTGTTCGTTGACGGTGTGCATTACGATGACCCGCCGGTCGGCATGGATGGGATCAACTGGGGCGCGGTATTCGATATTCTGTACACCAAGAACTACGACGGTGCGGTCAGCTATGAGCCGCATTCGCAGTACTGGACTGGCAAAAAAGGAAGATGGGCGATCGATTTTTCGTTAAACTACATAAGACCCTTCCTTATGCCCGAGGATTATGAGGGCGAAATGGCAAGCGCGTATTCGCTATAGGTCTTCCCCACCGTACGTCCGACGGGACATGCGACTTGTGACCAAATTCCAAACGAATATCCGAGCCCCAAAAACACGGAAGCGCGTTTTGGGGGCTTGCAAAAAAAACGGCAAAAAACGCACTGCCTTGCTCGTGGATGCATTCAAGACGAAAGCCACGCATCCGCAAACACGTTTTTCCACCGCCCGGTGACATAAGCACGGCCGCAACTCATTAAAAAAGACAAAAAGGGCTTGCAAAAATACAAAATTATGGTATAATGATACTATAAGATCTTGTGAAAGGAATATCTTCCATGGCTTTATACCGCATGGCCGATCTAAACATTGAAATCCAAAACAGACACACCTATACGGAACGGCTCTGTCGCGAATATCGTCTTAATCAAGAGCTCTCCCCCGATATGACCGCTGTCGCTCATCCGGAGGAATACGCCATCGACCGCCAAACGCTTCCGAACGCCACCGAAGGATATTTGGAAGCTCTGTCGGTCTATCGCTCGATCGCGCATCAGCTTTTGCGCTTTGACGGCTTCGTTCTCCATGCTTCGGTCATCGAAAAAGACGGAAGAGCCTATGCCTTCTGCGCCAAAAGCGGCACCGGAAAAACGACTCACTGCCGTCTGTGGTTGGACACCTTCCCCGATGCGCGCATCATCAACGGGGACAAGCCGCTTCTTCGCTTCATCGACGGCGGGCTTTACATTTACGGAACGCCCTGGTGCGGCAAAGAGTATTACCATGTCAACACCCGTGCACCGCTTTGCAGACTTTGCTTCATTGAGCGCGCCGCTGACAACAGCATTGCCAAGCTTTCAAAATCCGAGGCTGTCACACGGCTGTTTCCGCAGCTTCTTATGCCGAAGGACGAAAGCTCCGTTTCGCTTTTGTTGGCGCTTGCGGGACGTATGATCGACCGCGTTCCCGCCTTTCTTTTAAAATGCAATATGGATAAAGAGGCAGCGCTTGTGTCTCATGCGGCACTTTCGGGCGAAAACCTTGCGTAAGCTTCACACATTTGAAATAGAAAGGCGGTGCGCTCATGGATGAAAAACAGGCTCCGTTTTCCGCTTCCATGAAGGAACTGATGCCGCTGATTTGCGAAGTGATCGACTCGGGCGCGGAATTCCGTCTATACCCGCGCGGAAGGAGTATGCTCCCAACGCTCGTCGAAGGCGAGGACTCGGTCATTCTGGTTTCTCCCGATGAGCTTCGACGCATGGACGCCGTTCTGTATCGGCGGGACAACGGACAGTATGTTCTGCACCGAATCGTCCGAGATCACGGTGAGTTGTTGGATATGTGCGGCGACAATCAGGTGTTGATTGAAAAGGGCGTACCGCGCTCATCCGTTTTGGCCAAGGTCAAGGCCGTTTACAAAAAGGATGTTCGCATTGAGGCAAACGACCCGGCTTATCAAAAAGAGATAGTGCGTCTGTATGCCAAAAAGCCGTTCGGACGCGCCGTACTTGCGATCAAGCAGGTCTTATATCCCTTTTACAAACGTATTTGCAAGCGCTAATGCGTCTTTTCTCCATGCGGAGAACATTCGGCACAAATTAAACGGAGGACACAAGATGAACATTTTACAACGGTTTACCGAGGGTGTTTCGACAGATACCGATTCCAAACAAATGAACAGAAAGCTTCTTCGCCTTTCTGTTCTTTACACCTTTATTTTGGGGATCGTCGCACACGGTTTTCAGTTTTTGAATCTGGATGCCTCCCATGACTGGGCGATCGAACTGTATTCCGATACCGATCTGTATCTGTATCAGGTCGCCCTCGGTCGCTTATTTGAGCCCGTCTTCCGTATTTTCCTTTCGGCAGACGTCAGCACACCGTGGCTGACGGGACTGTTGTCGCTCGGTCTGATTTCTCTTGCGGTCTATTTCGTTTCGCGCATGTTTAAATTGGATAAGACGTATGAGTTGTTGCTTGTTTCCGGCATCATGGTCACCAACCAGACACTCACAAGCTTGGCATCCACTTACATAACCTGGCTCGGCGCGGATATGCTTGCCATGCTGTTAGCGGTTATCGCAGCTTTTCTGTGGGACAAAAGCGTGACCGAAAAACGGTATGCGCTGCTACCGGCAGCTTCTCTCGTTTTGGCCTTTTCCATCGGCTTTTATCAAAGCTTTTTGGCAGTTTGCATCGTTTTGATCATTTTCAAGTGTATTTTGCGCTTTTTGGATAACCAATGCTTTCGGAGCGTTTTATGTGACGGACTTCTCGGCATCGCCGTCCTCGCCGTCGGCTCTGTTTTGTATTTCGTTTTTATGAAGGTTATCTGCCATGTGACTCAAGCACCGGTCATTGAAGGAACGTACAACACGGTCGCAAACGTTTGGACGAACACGGAGTCGTTTGCCGACCGCTTCGGAAATACCTACGCGGGGACCTTCGAACGGTTGTTCGGTGACGATCTGATCACCATGTATCCTGCCGAATGGCTCCGAACCGTAAACATTCTTGTATTCGGTATCGGTTTTCTCTTTCTTGTATACATTTGTGTCCAAAGGCGCGTAAAACCGTTGAATATCGTTCCGGCTGTACTTCTCACGGCGCTTCTTCCGTTTGCAGCCAACATCATTCGTTTTCTCAACACGACCATACACGATCTGATGATCTATGCCTTTTGGCTTTTGTTTCTGTTTCCGCTTCTTTTGCTGCACATGCTGTCTCAAGGCACAACCGAATCACGTCTGCCGCAGCACTTAAAAAATCTTCCAAAGGCATTCCTCTGTATTCTGCTCGGGATCGTGATCTACGATAACATTCAAACCGCCAACATCGCCTATCTTGCCAAGCAAAGCGAATACGACGCCACGCTTTCCTGCATGGCATCCGTCATGTATGATGTGGAGCATATGCCGGGCTACGTGGAAGGCGAAACACCGGTTTACATACTCGGATCGCCGACCAGCGCCTTTTGCGACCTGCCTTACCGTGAGCATTTGGTATCTCTGACCGGCTTCAGCTATAAAAGTGCCGTCACTTACGATTACAAGCGATATCTCCGCTATTTTTTGTTCAAAGAGCCCTATCTTCTCAACGAAAGCACCAACGCGACCGATGTATTTCTCCGCGAGGAGCTCGATCGATCCGCCAAAACCTACGAATTGTCCGTTTACCCCAACGAGGGTTACGTCGGGTACGTCAACGGTGTCATCGTTGTACGCTTTCCATGGTAAAATACTCGACGTCCGTTCAGAAAGGACTACATCGATCATGAACCGTTCTTTACCCGTTTTATATCTTGTCATCCCCTGCTACAACGAACAGGAGGTTTTGCCGGTCACTGCTCCTCAGTTTCGCGAAAAGCTTCGTGCGCTGAGCGACGGAGGACAGATTTCGGACAAAAGCCGTATTCTGTTCGTGGATGACGGAAGCAAGGATTCGACCTGGGACGTTATCTCGAAGCTTGCCGCTAAAGACCCCGTATTTACGGGAATTCGTCAAAGCCGCAATCGCGGACATCAGAACGCCGTCCTGGCCGGGCTCATGGAAGCCTGCGACAAATGTGATATCACCGTTTCCATCGACTGTGACGGACAGGACGATATCAACGCGGTGGACAAAATGATAGAAGAATACAAAAACGGCTGCGAGATCGTATACGGTGTGCGCGGCAGTCGTCAGACCGATACGTTCTTCAAACGCACGACGGCGCAGGGCTTTTACAAGTTCTTGAATTTCATGGGAGCGGAGGTCGTATATAATCACGCCGATTACCGCCTTGTGTCCTCGAAAGCCCTAAAGGAATTTGCCTCCTTCAAAGAGGTCAACCTTTTCTTGCGCGGTATGTTTCCGCTCGTCGGCTTCAAAAGCACCAGCGTGTACTACGAACGCCACGAACGTCTGGCCGGCAAAAGCCACTATCCGCTTCGCAAGATGTTGGCCTTGGCGCTTGACGGGATTACGGGATTGAGCACAAAACCGCTCGGCATGATCGTGCGGTTCGGACTTTTCATCGCATTTTTAAGCTTTGTCGGCATACTGTACTCGGTGTTCTCTCATCTTTTCGGAAGCACCGTGAGCGGTTGGACAAGCATGATGTGCGTGATTTGTTTTGTCAGCGGCATACAGCTCATCTGTTTGGGCGTGATCGGAACGTACATCGGCAAAATCTACATGGAGGTCAAGGCACGCCCGCGCTACATCATCAGCGAGCGCACAACGGATACGGACGGTGAAAACAGTTAATGGAACCGAATAACAGACCGAAAGAAAAGCTGCTCGACAAAACCGCTTTAAAGTTTATTTTGGTCGGCGTTGTCAACACATTGGTCGGAAACGGCGTAATGTTTGCCGCCTATAATTTAGCCCATTGGGGCTATTGGCCTTCGACCGTCTCAAACTATGCGGTCGGCAGTATCGTCAGCTATTTTCTGAACAAGTATTTTACCTTTCAAAGCAAGAAAAAATCGCTTGGAGAGATACTTGTTTTTATCTTAAACATCACGGTATGCTATTTGCTTGCCTACGGGGCGGCCAAGCCTCTGTCGCTGTGGTTTTTCGGGTTGTTTACACAAAACGAAACGATTTTGGAGAATCTGTCGATGTTGGCCGGAAGCGGAATCTTTATCGTGATCAATTACTTCGGACAGCGGTTTATTGTGTTTCGGAAAAAGTCTTGATCAATACTCCCACCTCGGAAGCTTTATCTTGTTCAAAATTGCATATAAAAATGAGTCCTCGAAACGAGGACTCATTTTTTATTCATTATTTTAATCCGTGACGGGCAGTGTCTCATACCCCGGCCACTCGGCAAGATGACGCGCCAGTATCATATTGTCTTTGACGTTGACCTTGCCGTCGCCGTTGAGATCGGCGGCCGCGAGATTGACTGTGCTTTCGTCGTAGTCCGGCCATTCGGCAAGATATCGTGCAAGCATCATATTGTCCTTAACGTTGACCTTATCGTCACCGTTCAGGTCGCCGAGCACAACGTCGATGACCTCTACTTCACCGGAAACGGTGATGAATTCCACCTCGTCCATGTCGGCGTTGTAGATGTTTTCGGAGTCGGTGGAAGCGGTAACCGCATAGTGTCCGACTGCGGCGCTGTCCTTGATCTCAAAGACAAGCGTTGCCGCAACACCGTTGACGGTGTAGTTTTCGGTAGCGGTGCCGTTGAACCAGTAGAGGGTGTACGGCGAGTTCAGCGACGGCGTGTGCATGGCCGAACCGAGAACGCCCGCGTCCTTGACCTCCTTCAATGTGAGAACTTTTGTATCAAACGCAAGCTTGACCTTGGCTGCAACAATGCCGGGATTGTTCTTGAGGGACAGTGTGACCGAAACGGTGCTTCCGGCCGTGCCTTTGACGGAAGAAACGACAAAAGCGGGCGCGTTCGGATCGGCCGGCTCGACCGGCTTTACGGACTCTTGGGCTTTCACGCTCACGGTGCAGGTTGCTGTCTTGCTTCCGTCGGCGGTTTTGACCGTAATGGTCGTGCTTCCGGCGGCTTTGGCGGTAACAACGCCGTTAGCAACGGTTGCTACCGAAGTGTTGGATGAGCTCCAAGTCACACTCTTGTTGGTAGCGTTCCCGGGAGCGACGGTCGCGGTGAGGGTTTCGGTGTCGCCGACAGTTAAGGTAGTGCTTGTTTTGTTCAGGGTCACGCCGGTGACGGAGACGGTTGTGGGCGCTGTTTCGGTGACAGTGACTCGGCAGGTCGCGGAATAATTGCCATCGGCGGTCTTTGCCGTAACGGTAGCCGTACCCACTGCTTTGGCGGTGATTTTCCCGGTCTGTGCAACAGCAACCACGGTAGGAGCCGACGAGCTCCAAATAACCGCCTTATTGGTCGCATCCGATGGAGTAACCGTTGCCGTCAACATTTTCTGCTTGCCTTTTACAAGTGTCAATTCGTTTTCCGACAGTGTAATACCGGTTACAGCCACGGAAAGATCCTCATCCGAGAAGTGTTCATACAACCCTGCCAAAATGGCATTGGAGGCGCGCATGGTGATCTCGACGCGTCCGTTTGCCGGAACGGAAAGCTCACTGCATGTAACAAGCGTCTCGCCTTTTTGCACATTGTCTCCGGCGTCATACGTCGTATAGTCAACATAGGTATCCGGCAGCACAAAAAACTTCAGATCGACATCTGCCGCATTGTTCATGGTTATTTCGTCTCGGAAATAGGTATGGATGCGTTTAAAGACCGGATAGTTTCTTTCGGTTGCGGTCGAAAAACTCTCTTTCAAAAGCGCCAGCGTACTGTGCGCCACACGCGGCGTGATCACGATGCGTGTTCCCGCAGGAACTTCCACCTTCTCACTTGTGCAGTTGCTCATGTAGCTGTGTATGCTGTCATCGGCATTGTAAATTACATAATCCAGAACACCGTTTACAAACAAAGACATGTCCTTTATGCCGTTGTTGGTCGTTTGGTAGGTCTTACCGAGCTCCATGTGTACGATATCAAATATGTCCTGTGTGACAGCTTCTTCGGAAAAGTACGCACTCAAAGCTTTCAGACGAATGTAATTGTGAGAAGCGATGCAGATGCTTCCGCCGACCGGAACGGTGAAATACTCATCGCTTGCATTTATGCCGTAGCTTTCGATCGAATGATCGGCGTTGTGGATCACATATTCGCACGCAATACCGGTTTGATAGACCCTTAACTCACGCGAACCGGTATTGGTATAGCGGCAAATCTCACCCGGCTCCAGATAGGTAGCTTTATATACCGGCGTTTCGTATGCCTCCACACTCAGAGCGGCATTATCTTCAAAAGGCTGCTTCAAGCTCGTGCTGACGGTCGTAAGTGCGTAACCGCCCTTTGGAATCGTAACGGTATCCGCGCAGCCTATGCCGTAACTCGAAAGAATACCGTCCGCATCGTAAATCGCATAGTCAAAACTGCAGCCGTCCTTGCCGTCAAGCTCGGCGTCAACGGTGTCCGTGTTAAGTACCTTAAAGCTCGGAAAATCAATACCGTCATTTACAACGGTGAAAATCTCATCCAACGCATGGAATTCCTGCGTGCCGAGCGCCGTGATCTTTACGCTTCCGCCGCCCGGAACTTCAATGTCTTTGCAAACCCGATTGCCGGTCTCCTTGACCTTTCCGTTGGAATAATACAGTACATAATCGAAAACGCCGGAATAATAATAATATAAAACCTTATACGCCACGTTGCTTGTGTTGGTGAAGCTGTAGGTATCCCCGGCAGACATCTTTATCTTCTTCATGACCGGCTCTGCGACTTCGGTAACGTCGAATTTCTCATACAGAGCATTCAGCTCCTGTGTATACTCGGTTTGTGTCACCTTTAGGGTGTAGCCCGCCGG
>CAZYFX010000003.1:0-26974 GCA_964646725.1 uncultured Oscillospiraceae bacterium | reverse complement strand
AAGTACGAGACAAAACCTTATACGCCACGTTGCTTGTGTTGGTGAAGCTGTAGGTATCCCCGGCAGACATCTTTATCTTCTTCATGACCGGCTCTGCGACTTCGGTAACGTCGAATTTCTCATACAGAGCATTCAGCTCCTGTGTATACTCGGTTTGTGTCACCTTTAGGGTGTAGCCCGCCGGGACTTCTATGTCACCATATGTATTCCTTTTGTATTCTGTAACATTTCCGTCTGCATCGTATAGCACATAATCGAATCTGCCGGAAGTACGAGACAAAACCTTATACGCCACGTTGCTTGTGTTGGTGAAGCTGTAGGTGTCATACACCTTTAAATCGATCTTATGAAAGACAGGGTGTTCTTCTTCCTCGATGATGAAATAATCATCCGGAACCGTTACGTTGATGTTGTTTTTCACAGCGGTTATTACAGTTTTTCCTTCCGCAGGAACGGTAAGAGTATACTTGCTTCCCTGATTCGCTTTGTAGGTTTGGATACTACCGTCCTTATAATAGATCACATAGTCGAAATCACCGCCACTGACAACAATATCCTGTGCCACAACGCTGATATTTTGAAACGAATCGGTCTTTCCGTTGGTAATAAGATAGGAAACCGACTCCGATTCCACGGCGAGTGCTTCGCTCAACGCGTCATCTTCTTCCGCTTGTTCGACTTGAGTCTGTGTTTCTAACGCAGACTCGACCTCGGTCTCAAGCTCCGGTGCGGCGGACACCGCAGCCTGCAAGGAAATCATCGCACAAAATGTCAGGATCATTGACAAAATTCGTTTCTTCATACAAATTCCTCCAAACTTATGAATTTATTAACGGACAGGATTATTATACCACGCCCGATATATATATATATATATATTGTAAATTTTCGGCAAACATAAAATCGCATATTAAAAGAGCTGACCGAAAACGATCAACTCTCTCCCGAAACCCGTATTTCTTTTTTCATTCATGCTTCGTTTATGTTCCTTTCGAAAACACCGTCGGCTTTCGCTCTACCGAAGTCCCGCACGATACTCACTCGGAGTTCTTCCCGTCTCCTTTTTAAAGGTGCGGCAGAAGTAGCTGATATCCCGATAGCCGGACAGCGCGCAAACACTCTCCACCGAATACAGCTCCGAGGAAAGGAGATTTTTGGCGCGTTCCGTTCGCAGGCGGGCAATATAGCGGTTCGGCGAAACGCCGAATTTTCCGACAAACAAACGGCGCAGATAGACGGCGCTGATTCCGCAAAGTTCCGCAAGTTCTTCCACGCGGATGTCATCTTGCAGGAAGTGCTCGTGGATATAATCGACCGCCGGGCGGATGATGGTTTCTTTCTTCTTATAGGTGTAAGCCGTCTCCGCGACGCGTAGCATTTCGTAAAACACGCTGTACAGGCACGAGGTGCAGTGATACGCATATCCGAGCCGTTGCGTCGAAAACGCTTTTTCCGCGCTTTTGAACAGCTCTGCCATACCTGTGTTTTCCATATGCAGTACAGTCGGCTCAAAGGACAGCTCGCGCTCGGTGAGGAGAAAATTGATCGCATAGCATTCCGACGGAAGCACAGACTTGACCGTATAATCGGAGCTCTGCGGAAGGAAGATCAGATCGTTTTTCTTGGTTGTCAGGCGTTCTCCGCTTTCAAAGCGGTAGACGCTCTCGCCCTCCACATAAAACGCCACGCCGTGGGACGGACGGCTTTTATGTATCGACTCTCCGAAGCCAAGCGGCACATGACACGCAAGGCATATTTTTTCGACTGCTTTTTCGGTGCGACAAAAATCCATAAGCTCACCCTCCGAAAACAGTATATCATTTTGTATCGAAAAAGTCAAGCAGTTTCGTTTTTTGCATTGACATTTCGCTTTGAAATCGCTATAATGAAGCCGTAAACCGATTTAATGGGAGGAAAATGTATGTTTTCGAATTTTGCAAAAGACCGTCCTTTCTTGGAGAACAAGTATCACAAAATCGACGAACCTTTCGATCCCTTTCAGCGTATGGCGTATCACGGCTATGCGTATGATGAATCTACGGGAAAAAGCGATGAGGAAATTATTCGTAGCTTGCAGGAACTCGAACCGGAACTCGAAGCACTTCCCCACCCCGTTGCCAAAGCAAAAGCGGTGGCATACACCTTGGAAAACACGCGCATCGACGTAAACGAGCACGATTATTTCATCGGACTGTACAGCTTGAACCGTCTGCCGAGTCACGTAAACTTCGGCAAATGGTACAACGAGGTGTTTTCCGATGTTTTGCCGGATGTCGGCAAGCAGATGGAAAAGATGTGCCGTTCGGGTGCGGCCACCATCTGGCCCGACTTCGACCACGTTGTTCCGGATTGGGATTCCATCCTTTCGCTCGGCTTTACGGGGCTTTTGGAGCGTGTCAAAAAATACAGAAGCAAGCATGAAAGCGAAGGTACGCTCGATGACGAAAAGGCCGCGCTGTTTGACGGACTGATCCTCGAATACACCGGAATCGTGAAGCTTATCGAGCGCCTGTACCGCTATGCCGTCACGCAGACGCACGAAAAAGCGCCTCTGTGTGCCGAATGTCTTAAACAGCTGACTGTCGGCGCGCCGCGCAACATCTACGAGGCCATGCAGACGATGCTTCTGTTTTTCCTTGTTTCCGAATGCTTCGACCATTATCAGGTTCGCTCTCTCGGCAACGGCTTGGACGGCTCTCTCTATCGTTTCTATGAAAACGATCTGAAAAACGGCACCTATACACGCGAGGAGATTAAGGAGCTGCTTCGGTATTTTCTCATCCAGTGGTCGGCCATCGGAAATTATTGGGGACAGCCCTTTTATCTGGGCGGTACGCAAAAGAACGGTGAAACAAAGTACAACGAGCTGTCGTATGATATTTTGGATGTATACGATGAGCTCGGCATTTACAATCCGAAAATACAACTCAAAATCAACACAAACACACCCGACCGTCTTTTGTTCAAAGCGTTCGACATGCTTCGACGCGGACATAGCAGCTTGAATTTCTGTTGCGAGCCGGGCATGATGAAAGCGGTCATGAGCTACGGAGCAACCTTGGATGAAGCGCGGGACATGGATATTCGCGGCTGCTATGAGACGGGCGTTCGCAAGAACGAAGTCGTGACCGGAAGCGCCTATGTCAATGCACTTAAACCGATCGAATATGTCTTTTCCGACGGCTATGACGCAAGACTGGGAGAATATTTCGGCGTCCGCACCGGAGCGCTTTCGGAAATGAAAACCTTCGAGAACTTCTATTACGCCGTTTTGCGGCAGTGGGCGCATTTGATTGAAATGGGAATCGATTGCAGTAACCGCTACGAAAAATACTTAGCTTACATCAATCCGTCCCTTATGTACACCGCTACCATCGAAGGAGCACTCGAAAAGGGTGTGGATGCCTATCAGTGCGGTGTCAAATTCAACAACACCGCCATGTTAAACTGCGGCTTGGCCAGCCTTGTCGATTCGATGATGGCGGTCAAGGAATTTGTTTACGACAAAAAAGAGATCACTCTCGAGGAGCTCGGAAAGGCTCTGGATGCCGATTGGAGCGGCTACGAAGCGATTCACACGAAAGTATTAAACTCCGCACACAAATACGGCTGCAATGACCCCGAGACCGATCTGTATGCAGAGGCTCTGGCAAGATTCTTCTCCGTTCGCGTCAACAACCGTCCCAACGCGCGTGGCGGTGTGTACAAGTCCGTCATGCATTCGGCACGCATGTTTATCGGCCAGGGAGAAATGACCGGTGCGACACCGGACGGTCGGTATGCCGGGGCGGAAATTTCCAAAAACGCCTCCCCCTCCGTCGGAATGGACAAAAACGGAGTTACCGCGCTGATCAATTCCGCCCTGAAGCTGAAGCCGTCTCTGTATCCCGAGTCTTTCTGCTTGGACGTTATGCTCCATCCGTCGGCTGTGGCGGGGGACGAAGGATTGCAGATCATGAAAGCTTTGCTTCTTACCTATGTAAAGGGGGACGGCATGAGCATTCAGTTCAACGTATTCGACCCCGAAACACTGAGGGAAGCGCAAAAGAACCCCGAAAAATACCGAAATTTGCAGGTGCGCGTATGCGGATGGAACGCACTGTGGTGCAACATGAGCGAAAAAGAGCAGAATGCCTACATTGAACGTGCCAAGAACGTTGTGCTATGATGACGATACTCACGCAAAAGCGCTGTATCATCGGCGAAGGCCCTATTTGGAACGGCACCGAAAAATGTCTGTATTTCACCAATGGAGGCGGAAAAGAGCTGTGCCGCTACGAGCTCGCAAAAGCCGAGATTACGGTACGTACTCTGCCGATTGACTGTGCGGCCTTCGCCTTTGACGCGCAAAATCGGATGTTGGTGTCCTGTGCGAACGGTGTATTTATCTTGAATGCCGACAACACGTTGACCGACCTTTACGATACGGACGGCATTTCAATCGTCGGCGCAAACGACATGAAGGTCGGACCGGACGGACGGCTGTATGTCGGAACGCAAAGCAGTAAGCGGCTGGGGCGGTCGAATGCGATTGACGGAAAATTGTACAGTATCGACAAAAACGGAAGCGTTCGCGTTTTGCTTGACGGACTTATCTTATCCAACGGCATGGACTGGTCGATGGACGGAAAACGCATTTACCATACCGACAGCGATACCCAACTCATTCGCGAATACGATTTTGATAAAGCCGACGGCTCGCTTTATCCGACCGGTCGAACGGTGCGCATTCCCGGTGTGGACGGCTTTACCGTTGACCGTTCGGACAGACTGTATGCCGCCTGTTGGGGCGAGGGACATATAGCCGTCATCGACACGACGACGATGCGGTGTGTGAAGCACATCCCTGTTCCCTGCCGTATTCCCGCCAGCTGCGGCTTTATCGGGGAGAACATGGATATTCTTGCCGTGACCACAGCAAGCTTCGGAACGGATATCGCAAGCGACCCATCGGCCGGTCACACGGTGCTCATGTCGGTCGGAGCCAAAGGACGAGCACCGTTCATTTTCGGTATTCCGACGGAGACATGCCCGTTTCTCTCTTAAAAAAGCGGCTGAAATAATACGGATCCTCAAATCCGACCGAGAAAGCGATTTCGGTTATCGAGTAATTGGAAACAAGCAGCATGTTTTTCGCTTTGTCCAGCCTCAACGCGTGAATATACCGCAGAGGCGAAGTGTGTGCCGACTGCTCGAAAAGACGCCTTATGTGCGTTTCGGACATTCCGAAGTGCTCGGCAAGCTTTGCAACCGTGAAATCATGCTCCGTATAATGCTGACAGATGTGGGAAATCATTTCCGAAACCGTGCGGTTTTTCTTTACATACAGTCGTTTTTCGGCTTTAACAGCCTCTGCATAAAGGCTGTAGGTATGCGAAAAGGCTTGCGGAAAAGCGTATGGCTCTTTTGCGTTGCGGACATGGAGCGTATTTTGAAAACGATTCTTCAGAGTCTGTGGATTGGAGACAAAGGCCGCGCTTTTGCGGAGCTCGGTTGCATCGGAAAAGTTAAAATCAATACAAATAAAACTGCTTTTTTCCAAAACTCGGATCTCGTAAATGCTGTCTTTGGCAAGATATATGAAATTCTGCGGCGAAGCCGTAAAGGAATAGCCGTCGAACCGATACTCCGCCCGTCCGTAAACAAAGTAGACAAAGCAGTCGCAGTGTCTGCCCGTATCTTTTTTCGCTATTACACCCGGTTTGAATTCACCGTCAAAAACGCGCTGTATATCCATTATGACCCAATTCGATTCCATGAGCATTCACCCCTATACAGTATACCATAATTGCGCCGAATTGCAAGGGCCGAAAGCACAAAAATGTTTGAAAAATCCATCTTTGTGCTTTTAATGCATTTACTTTTCGAACACTTTCCGTATAATTGAATTGTAAAATATCCCGTCATTAAGGAGTGTTTGAACCGTGAAGCCTTTACGCTTTGAAGAAAGCCGCCCGCATTTGGGTAATGCATATTCCGCTTTTTATGAGAAGTCGGACAAAGAAAAAGCCGCGCGGCTTTATGCGCACATGAAGAAGCTGTATGCCGAAGAATCCTCCGCAGCGGTCGGCTTCGGTCGCGTTATCAAATATTATTTTGAAAACGTCGAGCTGTGCGTCGAGCCCTATGACGCTTTTGCGGATATGGCCTGCGAGGCCTACAGTCCCGTTTTTCTTCGTGAAGAAGAATATCCCAAGCATCTGCTTCCGAACGAGGCCGACCTTCTTCGGTTGGAGGGGGCTCTTGCAGCCGGAGCCGATTTCGGACACACCATGCCCGATTGGAGCATTGTTTTTTCCGGCGGCATGGTCGGTCTTCTCGATAATGCCAAACGGTGTCTGCAAAGAGACGGGCTGACGTCCGACCAAAGAAACTTCTATCTGTCCGTTCGATACGCCTACGAAGGAATCTTAAGCTACATCACGCGTTTAAAAAGCCTGTGTCTTCAAACAAATTCCGTCAACGCTGCCTTTTCCGCCGAAAATCTGGAGACTTTGCTACAGGGAGCGCCGACAAATCTCGCTGAGGCCATGCAGTTGTATTTTCTGTACTATTCCGCACAGCATCTCACGCAGGGAAATTCCCTTCGTTCCTTAGGCGCGGTAGACGACATTCTTTACCCTTACTATAAACACGATCTGGAAACGGGGCGCTGCACCGAAGAAGATGTGCGCGAGCTCATACGGTATTTTCTGTTCAAATGGAACGCACGGAAAATTTTGGCAAATATCCCATTCAATCTTTGCACGCATACAAACGAGTTGACATATCTGATTTTAGAAGAATACGATAAACTGAATATACCCGATCCGAAGATTCATATTAAATGTTCGGAACGTACAACGGAAAAAGCCTACAAAATGATCCTGGATTCCATCCGTAAAGGAAACAACAGCTTTGTGTTCATCAACGACGCCGTTGCAAAAAAAGCGTTAATCGGAATCGGTATCGAACCGAAGGACGCGGAAAATTATACGCTGATCGGTTGCTACGAGCCGTGCGCCGTCGGAAAAGAACTGCCCTGCACCTTAAACGGTCGGATACTTTTACCCATGGCGGTCGAAACGGTCTTGAACGGCGGAAAAAGATATCACTCGGGTACAAAAATCGGAATTGATTTCGGCGACTGCTTCGAATCCTTCGAAGAACTTTACCGCACGGTCAAGCTTCAACTAAAGACGTGGTGCGAAATCGCAATTCACGAGATCAACCGACTTGAACGCGCTTATCCGAGTATTATACAGTCTCCGGTTCTGTCCGCGACCTACGAAAGCTGTATGGCCTCCGGAAAGGATGCCTATGAGGTCGGGGCAAAATACAACAATTCCTCCATATGCATTTTCGGTCTGGCCACTGCCGTCGATGAACTCATTGCAATCAAAAAAGCCGTTTTTGAGCAGAAACTTATCACACTTTCCGAATTGAATGATATTTTAAAAAACAACTGGAAAAACGCGGAAGGATTGAGAAAAATATGCCGCGACACCTATCCGAAATACGGAAACAATCTACCCGAGGTTGACAATCTGGCAAAAGATTTGACCGATTATATGTCAACCTGTATCAACAGACAGCCGAACGGGCGAAACGGCGTATACCGCATGGGTATCTTTTCGATCGACTGGATTATCGAATACGGAAAAAAATTAGGTGCCTCGGCCGATGGCCGTTATGCGGATGAACCGATCTCCAAAAATTTGTCCGCGAGCGTCGGCATGGATAAGAAAGGCATTACGGGCGCAATCCACTCCGCGACAGCGCTTGATTTCACACAAGCCCCGAACGGCTCCGTATTAGACCTACAGATACATCCAACCTCCGTTTCCGATAGCAACGGAGCGGAAATCATGATCGGGCTTTTGAAAACCTATCTGGCCGCCGGCGGCTACGCCGTACATATGAACGTGCTCGACTCGAAAACGCTTAAAGCGGCACAGAAGGAACCGGAAAAATATAAGAATTTACAGGTGCGCTTGTGCGGTTGGAATGTGTATTTTACGGATTTGGATAAGGAAATGCAAAACAATCTGATTTTAAGTATGGAGGAACGATAGATGCAGCGAACGGTCATCACGGATATCAAACGCTTCGCCGTTCATGACGGCCCCGGCATACGCACAACCGTCTTTTTTAAAGGCTGCCCCCTAAAATGCCTGTGGTGTCATAACCCCGAAGGTATTGCGCCGCAGCCGCAGCTTGCCTATTATGAGCATAAATGTGTCGAATGCGGAGCCTGTGCGACTGTTTGTCAGCAAAAGGCACATACATTTGAAAGTAATCGGCATGTATTCGACCGAAGTCTGTGTGTTTCTTGCGGAAAATGCACGGAGCTTTGTCCGAAGGGCGCATTAAAGCTATACGGAAAGGAATATACCGCCGATGAGCTTGCACCGCTCTTGACAGAGGACAAAGATTTCTACGACAATTCAAACGGTGGCGTGACACTGTCCGGCGGCGAATGCTTGCTTTATGCGGATTATTGCACCGAGCTTCTCGAAAAGCTGAAGCAAGAACATATCCATACGGCCGTAGATACCTGCGGCGATGTACCACGCGAAGCGTTTGAAAAAGTTATGCCGTATACCGACATGTTTTTGTACGACATCAAGGCGGTGGATGAGCAAACGCACCGTCGCTGTACCGGGCACTCCAATCGCCGCATTTTGGACAATCTCCGCTTTCTGTCGGAACAAAATCAAAAAATCGAAATACGATTTCCGTTGGTTCCCGGGTATAACGATCGGGAGGCGGATGCGATTGCACGTTTCCTGTCACTTCTTCCGACACGACCGTCGGTTCGCGTCTTGGCGTATCACGATCTGGCCGGCTCGAAGTATACGGCGCTGGGACTTGACAATACACTTCCCACGGTTATTCCGAACGAACAGGATATGGAAAGAGCGCGAAACTGCTTTCTCACCTGCGGTCTTACGGTTCTGTAAGGGGCAAGAAAAGAGGGACGAACCCATTTTGGTCGGGAGCGCCCCTCTTTCGACTATACTCCGTCCGCGCTTCTCTCATTTTCCCGATAGGCAGCCGGTGAAAAGCCCATGTGCCGTTTAAAGGTTCGGCTGAAGTAGAAAATGTCGCAAAAGCCGGTCTCCTCGGCAATTTCCGAGATGAGACGGTCGGAGTATTTCAACATTTCGCTTGCTTTATCGATGCGAAAGCGTATGATATAATCCATAATGGAAAGTCCTGTACTTTCCTTGAACAACGCCGAGCTGTACGAAGGACTCAAATGCACAAAAGCGGCGATTTCCGAAAGCGTCAGCTTCCGATTCCAGTATTTGGCTATGTACGCCTTAATATCGGTTACATATTTGTTGTCCGACGAGCCGGTGACCTTTTCCAAAAGCGTATAGGCGATAAGCGCGGTAAAAGCGTCACATTTTGCCTTTTCGTATTCGCTGTCGCGGTCATACAGCTCGATGATCTTCGAAAGATAGAAACGAATCTCTTCCGAATCCGTATCAAACAGATGATACGGCAAGGCCAATTTGTTTTCGGGCGAAAGCCGAAAATTGAGCGAGGTATAGACCGCATTTTCCGAACCGCGCAAACGGCATCGGTCACTTCCGCACGGGCAGTACATCGCCTGCCCCGCTTCCACGGTGAAAGCGGTCGAATCGATCACATACGAAAGCTTCCCCTCATGAACAAAGGTCAAGTCATTGAAATCGATTTTTTGGTCCTGCAATTTATAGGGAACGGTATGCCGTTCGGCGGCATACACAAGCTTGAATCTGTATTTCAAAAAATCGCACCTCACCTATGTAAATCATCGGATTATACAAATTTTCATCGATTCATCACCGAATTATACATTGCATATTCGGCTTGATTTTATTATAATACAGGTAAAAGCAAAAGTCAAGTCTGAAAAACATTTTATACAAAGGAGTATGATATTTATGAAGATCGGCGCACAGCTCTTTACGCTCAATCGTTTCACCAAAACACTTGACGGCTTTTCGGAAGCTCTCAAAAAGGTGGCCGATATCGGCTACACCTCCGTACAGGTTTCCGGAACCTGTGCCTATGAGCCCGAATGGCTTGCCGAACAGCTCAAAGCAACGGGACTCACCTGTGATCTGACGCATTACGATTTCGGAAAGGTTTTGGCCGACCCGGAAAAGGTCGTAGCCGATCACAAAATTTTCGGCTGTAAATACATCGGGCTCGGTTGTATGCCCGGCGTTTTCGACGCGAACACACCGCGTGCCGTAGCCTTGAACGAATTTATTCAAAAGGCTGTTCCGATCGCCAAACGTTTGCGCGATGCCGGCGGATACTTTATGTACCACAATCACCACCTAGAATTTGAAAACGCAGACGGCAAGCTGATCATGGAGCGCCTTGCCGAAGCATTTGCTCCCGATGAAATGGGCTTCACGTTGGATACGCACTGGGTGAAGGTTGGCGGATATGACCCCGTCGATTGGTTCAACCGCTTAAAAGGGCGCATTCCTTGTGTTCATTACAAGGATTTGACGGTCAAGGACGGCAAAAACTATTTTGCTCCGGTCGGACACGGCGAATTGGATTTTGAGGCCATCATACGCACCTCTCTCGACCTCGGTGTGGAGTACGCATTTGTCGAACAGGATGATTGCTACGGCGAAGATCCGTATGCGTGCTTAAAAAAGAGCTACGATTATCTGAAATCCATGGGGTTGAATTAGCACAAAAAAGAGCAAACCGGCCGAGATTCTTTTCGGTCGGTTCGTTCGTTACAGCTCCAAAATCCGATATTCGGTCGCAAAGTGCTTCATTTGTTCCCGTCTCCGCTTCCAGTCGGGCACAAACTCGGAAAGTCGCAGATAAAAGTTGTCTGAATGGTTTTGCTCCAAAAAATGCGTAAACTCATGGTACACCACATGCTCGATCAACTCCGGTGCGAAATGATACAGCAGACTGTTAAAGGTAAGAAGGTTTTTGGTCGGATAGCAATTTCCCCACATAGAGCGCATATGACGAAGCTTTACCGTCGGATAGGCCAAGTTCTTTTTTTTCGAAAACTGCGTATATGCATAGCGGCAAAGGTTGTCGATAATCGGAGAAAGTGCCTTTACCCGATAGCTTTCGAGCAGATATCGGGGATGTTCCGTATTCGAAGCGTCGCGAACGAAAAATACCAGACGATTTTCTCTGACCTCGACCGATTCATGAAGCGATCCTGCAACGAGCTCAACGGTTTTCGGCTCACCCAAAATCGGAATCACGTCCCCCGACGATACGGTCGGGGCTTTTTTTGTCTGCGTCACCGACTTTGTTTGCATTTTCTTCCATGCTTTTTCAATAATATCGGCTTTTTCGACCATCACACGTTCAATCTGTTCGACCGGCACGAAGGCAGGCGCGGAAAGATGCACCGTCCCGTCGGAATGAATGCGCAGGTTGATGTTTTTGACCGACTTATAGGTAAGCTCATAGGGAATGACCGTGCCGTTAATAAGGCAGGTTCGTTTCATAAGGATCACAGCCTTTCGTGCTTTAACAATAGCTTTATATGATACAGAAATCAAAAACCTGTTTTGTGCACTCGAACCGCAGCGGCTCTACAGAGGACACGTCAAAACGTTCTTTCTTTCGCAAACAGCATACCCGCCCTGTATCGGAAACGAAAGAAGCTTCGCATCGTTCGGCCTTTCCTTTGAAGCCAGTGCGCGGATCAAGCGAAATTCCGTGCTTTCTGTACGGTAATAGCAATCGTATCCGTAAAAGGCACGGAATATGCGTTCGGCAAGCTCAAAGGGCGTTTGCCGCGATACGGTGTACTCCTCCTTTCTCGGCATGGGCAGATAGACTCCCTCGCCCTGCGGACGGGCATTCGCGTAAAGCGCATCAAAATGAGCAAGCAATTCCGACAGCATATTCGGTAAACAGGCGTACACCTTTTGCATAAAAGTCTCCAAGGTTTCCGTTTCATCCAAAGCAAAGGACTTTTGAAGAAGAATATCTCCCGTATCAAAGCCTTCCGCTATTTTATGGATCGAAACTCCGGAGTATTCACGCTTTTGCAATATATCCCACGGCATCGGCCAACCGCCACGCCCATAAGGAAGCAAGGACGGGTGAATATTAACGGTCGGAAGCGCAGGATAGACAGGGATTTTATAATAATATCCGGCACAAATGACCGCATCACAGCCCAAGCTTTGAAGTCTTTCAAAATCCGAAACGGAAATACGGCGCGTGGTATACGGCACACGTTTTTGTTTGGCCAAGGACGCGACGCCGTGATGAAATTCGGTCAGATCATCGGTTTCGCAAGTGAACAGTTCAACAAGCTCACAGCCGTTTTGAAGCAATATTTGCAGCGCCGGTAAAAACAGATCGATACCGATATAGGCAATTTTCATAGAATCACTCTTTTCGATTGTCAGTATTACACATGAATTCAAGAAGTATACGCTACCTAAAAAATGGGACTGTAAATGCTTACAGTCCCATAATCACTATCGATTAACCGACAATACCCGAACGCTCGATACCTTCCACGAAGGAACGTTGTGCGAACAGGAAGATGATAAACAGCGGAAGAATGACTAACAGACCACTGGTGTTTGTGATAGCCGATTCCCAAAGAGCGGAAGCCGCATAATCGGTCTTCAGCGTCGGCGGAATTTTGCTTACGATGTTGGTAAGCAACGGTTCGGCACTGGCTGTAAAGAACGGAGACGCGGTGTAGAAGGTATCCGTCCACTGCCAGGAGAATGCAAACATGAATACGGTCGTCATCATCGGAACGGACAGCGGGAGAATGATACGGAAGAACGTTTCAAACACACCTGTACCGTCAATGTAAGCCGCTTCCTCCAGTTCGTCCGGAACACCCTTGTAGAACTGACGGAAGATGAAGATATACAAGCCGTTCTTAAAGGCAAGACCCGTTAAGGACAAAATGTATACCGGCCACTCGGTGTTCAAAAGACTGATGGTGTGACCCGTGATAAGCTTGATGATGCCCAGAATATCGAAATAACGGAATTTCATAAACATGGAAAGAAGCAGGGTGTCGTGCGGGATCAAAAGCGAAATGATAACCGCTACAAAGAGAATGTTTCTTCCCTTGAATTTGAATTTCGCAAAGCCGTAACCGATGATCGCGCAGATGAGCGTCTGGAACAGTCCACACAAAATGGAGATACGTGCCGTATTGAACAGAGCCTGCCAATACTTGTTTTCCTTGATGATGAACACCCATTGGTCAAGCGACGGATTCTTGGAAATCAGCTTGACCGTTGTGTCGGTGAAATCGGTCGGGCTCATGAACGAAGCCGCGATCTTGGTGATGAAAGGATACAGGATGATATAGGAAATACCGATCAAGAGGACATATCTCAAAATCGCCCAGATAACCTTACCGAGAAAATTAAGAGTAAACACGCGCTGACGGAGACGTTCGGCACGGCCGACCTTGCCTTCAAAATCAATGCGCATTTCTTTTCTCGAAAGCTTTTTTTGCTGATTCATACTAATACTCCTCCCTTCCTTAATCCTTGCGCTGATAGAATACGAATGCGGAAATCAGACCGGCCACAGCCGCGATCAAAAGCAAAACGATTGCAAAATAAATCCACGACATTGCCGAACTGAGCACACGCGCATCGCGCGTTGTTCCTTCGTATACACTGCTGATATAGCTCATAACCTGGTTGGATTTGGAGGTGAAGGAGTCGATGACCGTATAAACGGTATTGACCAAAATCATCGGGCTGATCATCGGGAAGGTAATCTTCCAGAAGGTTTCCCAACCGGTCGCACCGTCCATGGTGCAGGACTCATAGATTGCGGGAGAAATAGACTGCAAACCGGCCAAGAAGATCAGCATCTGTACACCGGAGCGATTGACGATGTTGAAGATGTTGTTGACAACATTGACAACATATTCGACAAGCTCCGTTCCGACGGCCATATTACCGAGAAGCGCCGTGATATCCAACGCATTCACGATATCCGTTCCGCCGGTCGAGCCGAGCGCATCGGACGCACCTGTGTCGATTCCCGCACTGCTCATGTAATTCATGGCAAGGTTCGACTGGTCGATCTGGTCGATAAGACCGGTGGTCAAAATAACGGGGATAAAGAAGATCGCACGGAATGCCGCACGGCCGACCATTTTCTGGTTGAGCACGATAGCCATGAACAGCGAGAAAATGACGATAGCCGGAACATCCAACACCAGCTGCTTTAAGCTGGAGGTCAGGACACGAACGAAGTTGGCATCCTGGAAGAGTGCTTTGCTGTAGTTTTGCCAGCCGACGAAGGTCAGCTCATAGCCGCCACCGCCGCCGCCCTGATTGGTAAGGATCGTAATTTCGCTGAAGCTGAATTCGATCGATTGAAACAGCATCGGGATATACAGAAGCACGAATCCGATCACAAAGGGGAGTACGAACAACCATCCCGCTCTCGACTTTTTGGCGTCAAGAGAGGCAACCTTTTTCTTTTTAGGCTGAACTGCTTTATTCATTTCATTCCACCCCTTCCTTATTGCTCGGACGAAAGCGCCGAAGCGCCCTCGTCAACTGTTGCAAACTGTGCGTAGCTCATGGCCTCTACCTCAACGCCGTCAACCTCGATCGGGTGCGTGTTGTAGTTGAGGATAAAGCCGATGCCGTTCTCGTAAACGACCTTGACGACGCGTGTATCGATCGTTTCATGATGCGTAATATAGGAATACTTGACCGATTTCATGGCGTTGTTGAAAGCATTATAGGTGGAAATCAGGTCATCCTTCCAAATATCGAATCCGATTGCGTAGTACTTGCTGAAGCGTTCGAACTGCTTAAACTCGGAGGTATTGTCCTTGGAAAGGATAAAGTAGAGGTTCGCACCGTTTTCGATGGCCTTAAGTACGCTGTAGTCATAGTCGCCGTCCAAGTTGATGGCACTGCCTGCAAATTCAACATTTCCGTGGAGAACCATGCCGACAAACGGAATGGACTCACTGGTATTGATGTTCAAGCTGCTGTCAAGGGACACATTCAAGATATGATCGACATAAGGAAGCGTATAAGCATTACCGCCGTCCACCATCAAGCTTCCGTTATCCTCTTTCATCGTAGAAAGCGTATTGGAAACAATGGTCTTAACATCCTCACGGTTGAGGGTATAGTCCTCGTTGTGGTCGGAGCTGAGCTCGGAGCCGAGCGTACCGACCGAAAGTCCGGTAGCGTTCAGTTCATTCAGATCATCACGAATGTTCTTGTAGAACTTTTGCATGGAAGTCGGCGAAATGATGAGCGAGCCTTTTTCCTCAAAGCCCTGATACAGCGCACTGTAGTTGCGGTGTGCCGCACTGCGGTTATCGATGGTCTTGACGGAATCTTTCTTATAGTTGAAAGCATCAAAACGGGCAAGCTTGTGAACATACACAAAGTCAAGATCGGGATAGAGTCCGATGTTGTTTTCCTCGGCATATTCGGCTAAAGCCTTGAAGCCTTTCTTGCCGCCGATGGATTTCTCGACTTTGAGCTTGGAGGGAGCCGTATGGCTCATACCGCCGTTGTACCAACCGGTAAGCTTGACGTTGACGTTCTTAACGCCGCCATCCGAAAGCTCGGTCAGCATTTCTTCGGTTTGCTCGAAGGTGGTAAGCGGAACCTGGACATCCATCGGGAAACCGGCGAATTTCTTAGTCGTCTTGATGGTGCCGAACGTTTCGAGATACAGGGAAACGTCATCGGAGGTTTCCTCGCTCTGTGTAAGCTTGGTAAAGGTACCGGTTTCAACCAGGTAATCGCGAATGGCGGCAGCCATGTCGTTGTAGTCGCAATCCTCGCCGATGATCGGGAAAATGCGAAGGGTATAATTGCCGGTATAACGACGGTCACTGTGTACCGTCCAGGTAGCCGAACCGGAGGTGGAGATACCGTCAAGCTCGTAGGAGTCGGTCGGCTTGGGATAGAAGGTGGTGTAAACCGAGCTATACTTGTGAACCGTACCGCCGTGATCGGCCGTAATCTCGGCCATAGCGTCACCTTCCACAAGGTAAGCGACAAAGCCGGATGTAACGGTCTTGGCTTCCACTGCTTCCTCTGCTTCTTCAACCGTTTCGGACTTTACATCGATGACGAGTTCGTCCTTGTCCGTATCCGTCACTTCGTCGGATACATCCGTATCATCCGCAGTAACGTTTTCCGCTTCATCCGCGGTATCGGTTTCGTCGGAAGCTTCAATGTCAGCAGGTGCTTCGTCCATATCAACCGTTTCCGTTTCGGTTACATCCTCAGTCTCGTACAATGACTCATCCGTATCAACGACTTCAGCCGCTGCGGATAATTCATCCTCCGCGATCTCCTCGACTTCATCCGCAGCATCCGTCTCTGCAACGGCCTTTGCGGGCGTGACCGTCTTGGTCTCCAACACACCGAAAGCGGGCAAACGCATAGTTTCCTGATAGCTTCCGGAAATGGAATGGAAGGAGTAATCGCGTCCGTAGAGCTTACCGGTCAAGGTAAATGCGCGATTTCCGATATCCTCAAAGCGGGTGATGGTGCCCGAACCGTCGGGAATCATGGTGAAACCGGTATTTTGATTGCTTCCCGCGCAGAAGTACGGTAAGAACTTTACGCTCTCCAGCGTGTAGTTGGAGGAATCGTAACGAATACTGCTTGCGGGCATACGAATCGAAAGACCCAAGTCGTCGATCTCGTATTCGATTGCAAATCGGAACAGTGCGGGAGCGGCCGAGGTATCGACATAATCAAGCATTTCATACATTTCTTCGACCTTGGCATAGTCGTCGTAATATGTACCCTTGATGTAACCTTCCAGCTCAAGAAGCTCACGGTTACCGGCAGCGGTATCCAACACATAGATCGCATACTTCTCGGTAATCGGCCATTTCAGCTTCATAGCCTCCACCGTTGCGGTCGATTGACCGGGCTGGCTGGGGTCTTTTAACTGGTAGTACGCGGTGAGCTTATTGTATTCGCGCGAGCCTTCCTCGAAATAGGATAAGATGTTCTTCTCGAAATCTTCCTTTTCGATCTGACGCGGAACGATATACTTGACCGCCTCGCGACCGATGGTATACTCGGCGCGCATACCGGTTCTGGTCGAAGAAAGGTGAATCTGCTTGGTTTCGTCCGAAGCAAACGCCGCGTCCGCAAAGCTGTTTAAGCTGACGATTGTACCGGCGCTGTCGCTGTAGGACAGAATGATCTGGGAAAGTAACTGCTCCTTGACGGCGTCCGAAGATTTGGAGGACGCTGCGTCATAGGGATTGGTCAAAAGGATCTGACCGGTTTTCTTTACAAGGATTCCTGCCTCCCCCGTTTCTTCCAAGCCGTAGATTGCGTAATCGTCTGTCTCATAATAGAGAGACATGGTTGCAAGCTTTGCTTCGGCACTCGAAAAGGGTTCGCCGAGATAATCATAGGTTTCTTCTTCCTCGGCCTCACTTTCCGCCTTAGCGGTCTCGGCGGCATAAACGCCGAGAACCGGAGAAAAAGCGGACAGAGTCATAACAAGCGAAAGAAGATAGATCAGTATTTTTTTTGCCATCATGTTTTTACTCCTTTCGCTATACACGGTATGACAACTCGGACACGATACCGGAAATGAACGAGACGATCTTTCCGATCAAGCTGGAGAACAGCACGCCGATAAACATGATGAATGCCATACCGACGATCGTGGCAAGCGTGGTAAGTACGTTTTTGAACAGAGTGTAATCGTGGATGACCATTGTTCCGAAGAACAGTAAGAAGCCGACCCAGAAGTACGCAACGCCCATCGCAAGTGTGAGAATCGACGCTTCGTTGAGAGTGACGATGTTGGAAAGCAAGGTCGTCAGAACCAAGAAGGCCGGAAGCGGGAACAGCGAGTAGCAAGTTGCAATGTAAATATCCTTCATACTGCCCTCACCGTCAAACAGTGTGGTCAAGCACCAGTTGGCAACGACCCACAAAAGAATCGGAAGCAAAATGGATACGAAGGACAGAAGGACATTCATATCGGTCGGATGCGGATCGATGAGATACGCCTTACCGATCAAAGAATACACATAGGTGATCAGCGTGATGCCCAAAATGAAGGTTGCACCCTTGGCCGACGCGCGCTTCTCATGTTTGATATCCCAGAAACCGTCGAACGGATGGAACATAACATGGAAGCCGTACAGCCATTCCTCTTTCAAGGTACGCTTGGGCTTCATGACCTGACCGGCCTTGTTCACTTTGTTCGCATATTTGAACATCTTGCTCAAAAGAACAAAGAACACAATCACAACGACCGGAACGACCAAGGCGTATTTTTCCACCCAGTCCTTACGGACATGCGAATAAGCTTCGGAATAATGCTCGGTATCGTAAGCATACTCGAAATATTCCATGGCTTCCTTGTACTCTCCCTGACGGGACAAGCTCTGACCGATTCCGATATACGATAAGTCGAAGTTGGAGTTGCGCTGAAGAATCGCACCCCAGTGCTCGGCAGCTTCGTCGTACTTACGGTCGCGCTGGAGAGACAGGACGTTGACCAACTCATCCCCGTAGGAAGTGCGCTTAAAGACGGTGATGTTGTCGTTTTCCTTATCAAGCACCAGCATATTGGTTCCGGCATAATCGATAGCCTGCACCATGGTCAGGTTACCTAACTGGCTGCCCTTGTCACCGAAAGCAAACAGGAGATTGCCGTCCTCATCGTAGGTAAAGATTCTCTGACGCTTCTGGTCGATGATCGACCAGGTGCCCTCCGGGCCGAGTGCAATATCCACGATGGTGGAAGGCCCGGTAATGGTGTAGTTAGCGGTCTTGGTTGCCGTCGTTGTGAAATTGATTTCACCGACCGGCGGATAGAAGCCGGCACGCTTCATAACATCTTCACCGCTCGGGTTAAGCTTCTTAGCCGGCGAATACTTACTGTCCGTGCTCTTGGAATTGATCGCACTTGTCAAATCCGCCTCGGAGATGGAAGCGGTCGTGGCATAGATGAAGCCCTTCTCATCGATGTTGATGTTGTTGAACTCAAGGGAAACGTTGGTGATGGACTTTTTCTTCTGTTCACTGGTCTGGAAACGACGCCAAATCATATCCATAAGGGACATGGACTGTGTTTGCGTACCGAGAAAGCCGGTAAACTTGCCGTCACGGTTCATGGAAATGATACCCTGATAGGTCGTAGAAGAAACGACGTAGATGTAACCGGAGGTTCCGACCGCCACGGCAATCGGCTTGTAGATGTGATCGTCCGGGAACACTTCACTCTTCGGTTCTTCTATGATGCGAATGAAGTCACCGCGCTTGTATTCGTCGGTGTCGATGGTCGAGAACACAAGGATACGGGCCGCATCGGTATCACAGACATACAGCTCTTTATCAGTGGCATACAGACCGCGCGGCGTGGAGATGCTGTCGGGAACACCCCAGTTGTTAACAAAGGAAGTCAACTCATATTCGTAACTGTACTTGCAGGTGTCGAAGTCATAGCGAACGGCAACGACGCGCGGGGTCTCCCCTGCGTCCGAAATGTAAAGCATTCCGTCCCATTCGCTGTAATATTCGTCCTTATCAATATCCTTTTTCAGCTCCGAACCGACGCAGAAATCGTACGGCTCGCTGAGCGGTGTCTCGATACCGATGGAAGCCGAGCTGATAGTCTCATACGGAACATAAGCATGAGGCGAATCCACGTAGTTTCCGTCGATATCGTAGGTGTAGGTGGAGTACGGAATGATCGCTCCGACCGGCACACTGCCAATGATCATAAGCAACGCCATGGTAAGGAGAAATACTCGTTTTAAGCTTTTCATTTTCACATTCCTCCTTAGTCTTTCATACCGGAGCTTGCCATCGTCTCAATGATGTTGCTCTGCGTGATAACGAATACCGTAACAGGAACGAGCATCATGATAACCGTAGCGGCTGCCGACGCACCCGAACGGACGATACCGCCGGAAAGAATCTGCTGAATGGCATAGTTGAAAGTCTTTAACTCTTCACTGTAGATGTAAACCGATGTACCGCTGTTCCACAAGCCCTGGAAGCAGTACACAATCAAGGTCAGCCATGCGGGCTTGACCATCGGCATGACAATCTTCCAATAAATGGTAAGCTCCTTGGCGCCGTCCAGACGTGCCGATTCCAGGACGGAATCCGGAACGGTGGACTCCATAAACTGACGCATAAGGTAGAAGCCGAGCGTCTGACCAAAAGCCGGAATGATGAGCGACCAATAGGTGTCGATCCATCCGAGAGCCGACATGATGATGAAGTTGGAAAGCGCGGTAACGGTCGAGTTAAACATAAGGGAGTAATAAACGACCTGGAACATGGCCTTGCGCCCCGGGAACTGAATCTTGGTCATAGCGTATGCGGCAAGAGACGCGAAGAACAGATGACCGAAAGTACCGGCAACCGAAACGAACGCCGTGTTGAATATGTAACGCGAGAACGGAACCCAGCTTTCACTCATCAGGCGAAAGAGCTCTTTAAAGTTCTTGAGACTCGGATTGCGCACGAAGAAACGCGGCGGGAACATCCACAATTCATCAAGCGGTTTTAAGGACTGGGAGATCGCATAGATCATCGGAAGGAACATGAATGCGCCGAAGATGATCAAAATTACATTGATTCCGATATCGCCGCCGACGGAGCGGTTAAATGAACGTTTTTTGATTTTAAATTTCATATCATTTACCTACCTTCGACAGCATTTTATTCACGAGCAGGTTGGCCCCGATCATGATCGCAAACAGGATGGTCGCGATAGCGGAGGCGTACCCCACTTCCCAACGGGTGTTACCGTAGTCCTCCAAATGGTGCATGATGGTATGTGCCGCATAATCCACACTTGGGAAGCCGCACAGCGCCGTAACAACCGCACCGAAACCGAACGAGCCGGTGATGGACATGATTGCGGCGAACATCATCTGGTTCTTCATAACCGGAAGCGTTACATACCAAAGCTCCTGCCAACGGTTCTTGATGCCGTCCACGGCGGCCGCTTCGTAAAGCGACTTATCAACGACCTGGAAGCCGGCGATAAAGGACAGGAAGGACGTACCCAAGGATGTCCACAGAGCAACGGCAATAACAAGACCCATAATGTAGTCGGTATCCTGGAACCACAAAATCGGACTGGAAATGATACCGAGCTTCATAAGCGTACCGTTGACCCAACCGTACTGGTCACTCGAGAACAGCGTCTGCCAAATCAAATAGACCTGACCGGAAATACTCGGTGCATAGTAGATAAGGGTAACGACCGCGCGGATCTTCGGAGTCAGCTCGTTGATAAACCACGCGAACATAAGACACAGTAAATAGGACACCGGGCCGGTCATCGTCGCAAAGATCAGGGTGTTGCTGCAAGCCAAAAGGAAGATATCGTCATCCAACAGCAGTCGAATGTAGTTATCGGCTCCGACAAAAACGGGCATTTCCAGCATGTTAAACTGTGTGAAGCTCAAGAGCAAGGAAACGACGACCGGAACGACCGTGAAGGTTAAGAAGATCAGATAGTACGGGGCGACCATAAAGTAGCCGGCCTTATGGACCTTCATCTCACGGAGCGTCCACTGCCATTTTGTCATATCTTTTCTCAGCTTCGGCGCATTTTGTGCGCTGACATTTTCAGACATTGAATTCACTCCTCAATTTTCTTATTGTAATCGACACTATTCTGCGTTCTTTTCGGCAAGTCCCGCCTTATATTCATCGGCGGTCAAGAAGCCGTACTCGGCACGCTTTCTGGTAAGCTCGTTATCGATATCATCGATATAACCGAGCATGGCCTCGGACGCGACTTCACCGTCATCCACGACATTGTAGAACGCAAAGTTGTTGTATCGTGCGACGATGTAGTTACCGGGAGACATCGGAGTGCCCTTCAATGATTTGAATTGCTGATCCAGATTTTTCTTTTCCTGCGCCGTCCAGGACTGACCCTTCAACGCTTCCACGTTGGCGGTGTTGTACTTGGCGGCCGTACCCATGATAGCAACCTGCTCCTTACCGAAGCGCTCCTGGGTCGGGGTGCTGACCCACCATTGCAGATACTTCCAAGAGTTCTGCGCACGCAAGGAATCGGTGTAATCTTGATCGGCCGTAATATCATCGGCCGCATCCTTCATCATCATGACCGCGCCAACCGTGATCGGAGAAGTATGATCGATCGAACCGTCTGCCTGTTCGACACCGGGAAGCTGAACAAATTCCCAAAGACCGCTGATTTCGGGGGCAAAGACTTTCAGCTGATTGTACTGCGTGTAGCTTACGACACCGATCGGAAGCTCGCCGGTACGGAAACGGTTGGAGAAGTCGTAGGTAACGGGCTGACCGTACAGGGTAAACCACTCGGTCATGCGTTGGAACGCATCCAGAGCACCGTTGCTTCCGAGGTTCGACTCAATGCCGACGGTGCGTAAATACTGGCGGCTGTTCTGGTCGATGGTGTCCCCCAAATCTTCATAGTCATAGCAGGACTTGAACCATTCTTCGCCGGTCTGATACATACGAATCTGTGTAAGTGCCTGCGAGAAGCCCATTTCGAGCTGATTTTCGGAAAGGGCGCGGATAACGTCCTCCACGTCGTCCCACGTCTGCGGAACATCCAAACCGAGCTCAACAAAGATGTCCTTGCGGTAGAACAGCATCGGGAAATCCAGCGTGGACGGCAGACCGTAGGTCACGACACCATTACGCTCAACACCCTTAACGACCTTGAACTCCGCATTCTCATCTTCGTCGACGGGAAGCTCTTCGCCGACAAATTCGCGGCGGTCGGGGTCAAGCACGGTCAGCGGAACGAACATTTCTTCGTTGAACAGCTCTTTGACCTCGCTGAAGCCCATGACGTTGTCGCCCATGTAATTGTTTTCGTTTTCAAAATAGTTCAACGGCATGACCGCATTGCGGATACCGAAACCGACCGGGTCGGCATCCATGGATACGTCCGGGCCGTTTCCGGCAAGCGTTGCGGGAAGAAGCGTTCCTGCCGCAATGAGCTTCAGGTTGACGGAAACACCGTATTCGGCGGCGAAGCTGTCATCCACCATCTGACGCATGATGGTGGCCTGGTCGCGTCCGGTGGTGATCCAAACCTCAATAGCGTTCGGGTCGTTTTCATCGTACACGGTACTGGAACCCATAGAGTTGTAGTCCGAGAAGAAAGACATGATGAACGAACCGACCTCATGTCCGATGGACTGGAAGAGCGTTGCTTCCGCCTGCGGAACGGTATCGTTCTCAGCCGACTGGATCATTATGTAGTCGAGCTGAAGCGGCTGTGCGGTCGTGGACAAAAGCCATGTACCCAAGCTACCGATATAGCTCTTATAGGAAGAAAGGTTAGCAGCGATCTTATCCTGGTCATTGCCCATGATGTCAAGCAGATAAGCAACGCGGTCGAGGATAACGGTATTTTCACCCTTTTCGCCGATGGTCTCCTCCAAGGCGGCCGAAGTGGCGTAGAGAAGCTCGGATTCCTCTCTCATTCCGCGAAGCACTTCGGGAATGAGCTTGGCAAACGAATAGTCGGTGTACTCATCGGGGTCGGTACCGGTGATCATCAGAATCTCGCGGTAGTACTCGTTCAAGCGGTTGGAGCTTGCATTGATGGTCTGGAGGATATCCGCCATCTTACCGAGTACCACTTCCATTTCGAGCGTATGAGTACCGGCTTCAAGGTAGAAAGTAAATTCCGTCTCACCGTCGTTGAGGGGCTTGGTCTGCCAATCGCTGTTGTATTTGAACTGACATTCGCGTGCTTCCTTAAACGGAATCTCGCCGTCGATCTTTAGCGAACGGGAGGAGAACAGACCTGCGTTCACGGTTTGCTTGAAGCGCGGGATGATCTTATACATACCGGTCTCGGGAACTTCGAATTCCCATTGGATCCACTGACCGGTGATCTTCCACTTGTCACCGCCGTTGCCGCCGATGGTATTGAGCAGTGTTGCGGAAGTGCTCTGCGGCTCGGTAATGGCGGATGTGCGGTCGTTCATGGCGTAAATGACCTGCTCGGAGGTTTTGAGCGGGGTCTCCGCATGAATGCTCACCTTTGTATCCGCACTCACCTTGGGAGCGTCCTTATGCATTTCAAGGTATTCCTCATACGTCGGAAGCGTTTCGGCCGTATGAAGCTTGATCGAAGCTATTTTCAACGGTTCGCTGGCGGATTCGAGGGCAATGGTATGCTTGCCTTCTTTCAAGTAGAACTTAAAGGGATCGGAATAGTACGCCTGCGAATCGATAAGCGTCTGCGTACGCCATTCGGGAGCTTCCTCTTTGACCGGACGCATTTCATTCTTGTTGACGTCCAGCTTGAAGGTGCGCTCGGTACGGGAATAGCCGCTCTCCTCTTTGTCCACCCAGATGCGTTGGAAATTCATGTAGCGCGCTTCCTCGAACGGGATCTTGTCATCGATCAAAAGGATACGCTCGATCGTAGCACCGTTTCCGGCCACGGGATAGTATTCCACGGTAATGGAATACATGGCGGTCTCGGGCACATCGATATCAAAGACCAACTTTCCTTCATCGGTGGTGGTAACGGTACCGGCTGTGACTTCCTTTCCATCACGCACGACCGTATCCGATTCGTTGACCGTAATGACACCCTCGGACAGCTCCTTGTTGTAGGCTGTGACATCAATGTCGATCTCCTCGGTTGCGTCGGGTACCTGTGAATAGTCGGTCAGATACTCGGCGTAATTCAAGGAAACCATCAAATCGGCCATATCCGCCAACGAATTGAGGGTGTACGAGGTATCGTCCACGGGAGCGGACGCATCGACGGTCACAGCCTCATCGGTCGTATCCGTATCTGCGAGAACCGGTATCCCGGCAAACGACCGGACAAGCATACTCGCCAAGATCATAGCGGTGATAAGCTTGTTCTTTTGCTTAGCATTTTTCATGCTGTTTTCCTCCTGCCTTGATTGAAAATAGCTTCACTTTTCGGCAATATCGGACATGTTCATCCCCCGTTATACGCGCAGAGATCCGCCGCACGCTTTTAAAAAAGGGCAAAACAAACCCAAACATGCCTTTTTACATATAGATAGCATACCACTAAAATGCAGTTTTGTCAAGAGTGACAATTTCGTGTGGCGTTTCTTGTCGATTTGGCATAATTCCGTGAAAAATGAACGAAATAAACGCCCCACGGAATTCGATAAAATTTTAACATCGCAAATTATTGCACAATTCAGAAAACATAATTATCCGCCCGATTGAAAATACGCTTGATTGACGGCACTTTCTGAACAGTTTTTAAAATTAGCAACATGGCCAAAATTACGGAAATAATTAATTCTTCGATTAAAAGCACCCGAAATTGTAAACTTTTTCTTTTCTTAAACGCTTTAATCGTCTTCGCTTTTTGTACAACATGCACAAAATTGAGAGCAAATTTTCTACATGTTGGAAATTTCGACCGACACGTTTTTACAGCGGCCCAACGTCCCGTTTTTGACAAAATCACCGATCATCCCAGTTCGTCAAGATAAATATACAGTTTTTCGAGTTCTTCTTCCATGGCGTGAGCCTCCTCAAACAGCTCGTTGACCAAGGTGAAATCTCCCGCCGCTTCTTCCTGACGCTTAGCGTTCTCGCTCAGTGCTTCCTCCAGTTCGCCGATGCGCTTTTCCGTGTCGGCGATCTGCTTTTCCAGCTTTCGCGCGCGACTGCGTTCTTCCTTGCTTTTGAGATAGTCTTCTTTTCCGCCCCCCGTTTCTGTCACGGCTTGTGACATGGCGCGCTCCGTTTTCTGCTTGTCTCGGTATGTGCAAAAATCTTCATAGCCGCCATCGAAATCAAAGCAGGTATCCGCACGCATATCCAAAATGCGCGTCGCCAGCTTTCGGATAAAGTAGCGGTCGTGCGAAACGGCCAGCAAAGTTCCCTCGTAATCGGCAAGCGCGGCTTCGAGCACCTCACGCGACGGAGCATCCAGGTGGTTGGTCGGCTCATCCAAAATCAGCATATCGCTTTTTTCGAGCATCAGCTTGGCAAACGTGAGCCTCGCCTTTTCCCCGCCCGACAGCACGCGAATCTGTTTGAACACATCGTCGGCGGTAAACAGAAAGCAGGCAAGCGCCGAGCGAATTTCCGTCTGTGTTTTTTCCGGATAGCAGTCCCACAACTCATCGATGATGGTGTTGTCCGGATTTAAACCCTGCTGTTCCTGGTCATAGTACCCGATACGCAGTCCGTCTGCGTATTCAAAGGTACCGCTGTCGGCGTGTACCTTTCCGCAGAGGATTTTCAAAAGCGTCGATTTTCCGATGCCGTTCGGGCCGAGAACGAACATCCGATCCTTCCCGTGCAGCATAAACGAAAGTTTTTCAAACAACTTTTTTTCCGGGTAGGACTTTGCAAGTCCCGTCACCTCCAAAAGCTTATGCGGCGTTTTGACATTTTCGTCCGTCTCAAAACGGAACCGTATCTGCGACGGCAGATTCTTCGGCTTTTCCAGCTTTTCCATGCGGTCGATAGCCTTCAAGCGACTTTCGGCGGCAATGATGTTGCGTTCGCGGTTCCAACGTCGCTGGTTTTCCACAAAGGCCTCCAAACGAGCGATCTCTTTTTGCTGAAGCTCGTAGTGCTTGAGGTCGTTTTTGCGATCCTCCTCCTTGCGCCCCACATATTCCGTATAGCCGCAAGGATACAGCTTGCCCGCCTTATTTTCAATTTCAAACGTTTTGTTCGTGACCTTATCCAGAAAATAACGGTCATGCGATACCACAAGAAGCGCCTTTTTGTAGCCGGCCAGATACCCCTCCAACCACTCCAATGTCTCGATGTCCAGATGGTTGGTCGGTTCGTCCAAAATCAGGATATCCGGCTCGGAAAGCAGTCGGCGCGCCAACGCAAGGCGGGTTTTCTGACCGCCGGAAAATTCATCCACGCGCATGGTCTGCTTGCCTTTGTCAAAGCCCATCGCCTCCAACATGGAGACGATACGGCTTTTGTACTCATAGCCGCCGTCACGCTTAAAGCGTTCCTCGGCCGCCGTG
>CAZYFX010000002.1:0-37315 GCA_964646725.1 uncultured Oscillospiraceae bacterium | reverse complement strand
AGCCGGATATCGCCGCCGATGACGCAAGCTACGTCGATAAAAAATGCTGGGGCGGTACGAGCGACGAATTTTTCGAGTTCTTCCGCGTCGCCGCCACCCACTTGAAGAAATGCTTCCCGCATCTGAAAATCGGCGGTCCCGCTTCGGTCTACCCCATCACCGAATGGAACGAACGCTTCTTTGCTTACATGAAGGAGCATGCCGTGCCGCTCGACTTCTATTCCTGGCACACCTATACCAAAGATCCGCACCACATTTTGAACGTTGAAGCCGAAGTGCGCTCCATGCTCGACCGCTACGGCTATACCGAAACCGAAAGCATCCTCAACGAATGGAACTATGTGCGCGGGTGGAACAACGATGACTGGACGTATTCCTTGGCGGCCGAAAAGGGCTTGAAGGGCTCCTCCTTCACCACCGCCGTCATGTGCGGCTCACAGTATAAGCCGCTCGACCTGCTCATGTACTACGACGCACGTCCCTGCGGCATGAACGGCCTGTTCTCCACCGACAATGTGTCCGTGCGCTTGAAGGGTTACTATCCGTTCCGCATGTTCAATGCGCTTGTCAAATGCGGCACGGCTGTAGAATCCTCGACCGACGACGAAACGCTGTACGTCTGCGCCGCCAAAGGCACGGACAGCGCCGCCGTGCTCCTCACGCATTTTGACGACGATGACAGCGCCGCTCCGCGTCAGGTCAAAATAACGCTTGCCGATATGGGCTTCGACGCACCGGTCAAGCTGTCCTACTATATTTTGAACGAAACGCACGACGAACAGATCATACGCGAGGAGATCGTGATCGGCTCGACCGCCGCCGCGTATCTGACCGTTCCGAATTATACGAGCTACCTTATTCGCATCGAAAAAGCCGACGTGCAATAGGTCTCTTTCCGTTTGCGGGAGCTGTATCGAAAAACGACACAGCTCCCGTCTTTTCATTGAAATCGATCTCTTGCTATGCTGTACAGACCGCGAACGGGCGTTAAATCCGACACATAAGGAGTTAACGCCCGTCTGTTATTTATGATAGAAAATCAGCATGCTGAGCTCTGCCGTCTCATCGCCCGTATTGCGATAGGCGTGCGAAACATCGGCGGCGAAGCGCACGGAATCGCCCTCGGAAAGACGAAAGCTTTTATCCTCCACCGTGATCTCGACCTCGCCGCCGAAAACGGTGATGTATTCCTCCGAGCCGTTCAAATGCGGCTGCGCGGACAAGCCTCCGTGCGGTTCTATAACAATACGATAGGTTTCAAACAGGGTCGCTTCGTTAAACGCAAAAACAGGATAATTCAAATATCGCCCGTCATCCTCTTCCAACGGCGTCAGGTTCTCTTTTCGGATTACGGTGACTTCATCCGTCTTTCGTTCCACCAAAGACGTAAAAGAAACCTTGTAGCCGTTGGCTATTTTCCACAGGACGGAGATGGTCGGGTTCACATCTCCCTTTTCGATTTGTGCCAACATACTTCTGGAAACTCCCGTCAATTCCGCGGCGGCCTCCAATGTCAGCTTCTTTTGTTCGCGTATCGCTTTTATGTTGACGGCCACTACATTTGTAACATCCATATGAATTTCTCCTGTTTTCGGTTGACAATATATCGGACTTATAGTATAATATAATAGAAATCCGATATATTGGATTTTAATACCTTTATTTTATCACAAAAGCGAAAGAAAGTCAACCATGCCCGATGAAATAAAGAACACATAGCACATGGATTCAAACGCCAAACAGGAGGAATTTGTCATCATGGAATTGAGAAAAGCACTTCCGAGCGAAGCCAAACAAGGTTACCGATGCATTGAAGACGCGAGAGCCTATCACGCCTCCATGGGATTTGTACAGTGGCATCCGAATTATCCCACAAAGGAAACCGTCTCGGACGATATCGCTCAAGGCATCGGATATGTCTTTGTAAACGACGGGGAGGTTGTCGGATATTGCTGTATTATCATAGGCGATGAGCCTGCGTATCGAAGCATAGACGGCGCGTGGAAAACGGACAGACCCTACGCCGTCGTTCACAGAATGGCGTTTGCGCGGCAGGTCAGAGGCAAAGGGTTATCCGGACAGGCGCTCGATTTGATAAAAGAGCTCTGTGCTTCCGCTCATATCGACGCGATACGAGTGGACACGCAAGAGGAAAACAAGGTCATGCAGCACATTCTCATCCGAGAGGGCTTTCGGTATTGCGGGCTTATCCGATTTGACGGCGGCCCCAAGCTTGCATACGAATGGGACAACCCAATTGAACATGTGAGATAAAACAAGCGGCACTATTTACCGTGCAGTTCTTTTCGTATCCCTCTGCGCACACGGTTGATATGCCGTTCGAAATCGCCGCTGTTCAACAGCTCCGTCAACACATACTGTTCGAAGGTGGGAACGGTACAGGAATAAAACCCGAGCTTTTCTTCAAAAGGTTTTATCAGCTTCTTCGGAAGAACCATATACCCCACGCGCATGGAGGAGGAGATCGTTTTCGAGAAGGTGTTCAAATAGATCACATTATCGGACGTTGAAAGCTTAAACAAAGTTTCCGTCGGCTGTGAGGATACGGAAAATTCGGAACCGTAATCGGATTCTATGATAAAGCGTTCCTCGCGTTCCGCCCACTTTATGTATTCGTGCCGTTTGGAGGCCGAAGCCGTCACGCCGCTCGGATAGCTTTGATAGGGGGTGGTATGCAAAACATCCGCTGGGGAATTCGAAAGGGATTGACTGTCAATGCCGTCCTCGGACAAAGGCAAGCGTTCGCAGTTTACGCCTACGGCGCGGTAAATCCGTTCGATTTTATCGTAGGAAGGCGTTTCAAGGGCGAATATTTTATCTTTTCCGAGCAGCTCGATGATCAGTGTGTATAAGTATTCCGCTCCCGAGCCGATGACGATTTGATCGACCTCGACCTTCATGGCGCGATTGCGCAAAAGATACTGCTTTATCGCATTTCGAAGCTCGAGACACCCGGTATTCGGAGATTTTTCCAAAATCACGTCGTAGTAATCGGCCAGAACCTTTCGCATGGTTTTGCTCAAAACGGAAACGGAAAAATTCGGATAAGACGGTGTACGGATTTTGTGATTTATCGGCAACGCAGCCGCGGCCTCCGATGCGGCAAAGCAGTCCGTTTGCTTAAACAGAACATAATATCCGCTCCGTCGGCGAGCCTCGACATAGCCTTCGTCACACAAAAGCGAATACGCGTGTTCCACGGTGATGGTACTGATACCGATCTCCTCGGCCAACAGCCTTTTGGACGGAAGTCTGCTGTTGTACGGATACGCTCCCGCTGTAATATCGTCTCTTATCTGCCTGTATAGCTGTAAATAAATCGGTCGTTCCTCTTTTTTGATCGTGTAGTTCATCTGGATATATTATTTTTCTCCGTTCTGGTTATTTTATATTATCAGTTGATATTATATAATATTTTCATCAAAATTGCAAGGAGAAAATGAAAATGAACAAGAACACAAGAAAAAGAACAACACTGTGGGTATGCACTACGGCCGTTTTCATGGCACTCAATGTGGCTATGAGCTCGTTCGGCGTGCCTGTTCCGGGCGGACATCTTTACATGAACGACATCGTCATCTGCACCGCTTCGATTTTGCTTGACCCGTTTGCGGCGTTTATGGTGGGCGGAGTCGGAGCCTTTTTGGGTGACCTGTTCTTTTATCCCACGCCGATGTTTGTTTCGTTGGTGACGCATGGATTGCAGGCGGTCGTCATCTCCGTCTTTTCGCATTATATTTTGAAAAAGCATCCCGTAGCCGCTTCGGGGATTGGGGTCGCACTGGGCGCCGTGATCATGGTTGTCGGCTATTCGCTCGGCAGAGCTTTTATTTACAGCACACCCGAATATGCCATCATAAAGCTGCCTTATCAAATCCTGCAAGCTGTCGTGGGAGCCGTTTTCGGCATGATATTGTGTTGGAAATGCGGAATACACAAGCTGTATGACAGAAAAATCGCAAAGACGCAGCCGTAACGGGATTAAATCCGGCGGTTCATTTGTATAAAAAGTTCGGCTTCACGAAAATTCCGTACAGAAAAGCTGTTTTGGAATCCGAAAAAGCCGATATGGAACCGGAATACATCGTCTGAACAGCGCTTCGCCGTCCCTCTTCGTGAAAAAATCGCCCCGGAGAATTCCCATTCCCCGGGGCGAGGCTATATCCATATTCGTCAAACGCCTTCAAACTCGTCCATTCCGCACGTTTCCAACGCTTTGAGATACGTCCGATAATCGATTCCCTTGGTGCAGGTGGTGAAATGATTTCGCCCGCTTGCTTCACCCTCCCATTCGATAAGCAGAAAATGCATCCCCTCGGGATTCGGAAGAAAAGCGACCGTCTCCGACGAATCGGGGGCAAGGTCGATTTCGCCCGCAAGAAGCGTTTCGCCCGACAGCGCATCCTTCACCGTATAGGTAAGGTGCGCCCGTTCGGCAAGGTCGTTCGCTCCCACCAACCGCAGCATGCCTTTTTCGTTCGGCTCGTCGAACATGAGCACGATCGGTGCCTGCACGCGCTTGATGAAATGATACGCCAACTTTTTGCCGTAGTACCAGTCCACCACCGCGTCGGACACCTGCGGCCAACCGTCCACCAGATTCCACCACAGAATGCCGGTTCGACGCCATTTGCCGATACGGAAGCGCTCGATGAAATACTTCTTCGCCTCGGCTTGGGAGATCTGACTTTGCTTGACAAAATCCGCAAGATTCTCTTCCGCCTTTCCGAACAGCGTTTCCACCTGCGTATAGGCAAGACGGATGCGGTAAGCAAACGGCCCTTCGGGATTGGGCTCCGGCATGGCGGCGTGGACGATATATTCGTCGGTCGGTGTGCCGTCGGGCTTGAAAATGACCTCGGGATTCTTCAAAAAGCGCTTTAAGGACGTGACCGACGGGAAGCCGTGGTAGCCTGTCTCGCTGGCAAAATGGCAGACGGAATTGCGATAGAAATTACCCTTGAAGTAATCACGCGGCCCCCAGAGGTGATCCTCGCTGGTCAGTTTGCCGCTTTCGAAGGCACGCGGCCCGATGTAGGGCGAACTGGGCAGATACGGACGGGCATAGTCGTGCGACCAGACAATCCGCGCGACCGTCTCACGGGTCAAGAAGTTGCGGTTCGGGTCGTTTCGAATCCAGGCGTTGTAGAACTGGTCGCATTCGTTGTCCCCCGCCCACAGAACGATACTCGGGTGATTTCGCAAACGCTTGACCTGATACAGAATCTCCTTTTCCAGCCGTTCGGCAAAGGCTCTGTCCTGCGGATAGATTGCACAGCCCATGGCGAAATCCTGCCAGATCATGATACCGTTGCGATCGCAGAAGCGGTAAAATTCGTCGTTTTCGTAAATGCCGCCGCCCCAGACGCGAACGGCGTTACAGCCGATATCTTTAAGCATTTCCAACATTTTCGGCGCACGTTCGGCGGCGCGGGAGGGAAACGCATCAAGCGGCACATGATTGGTTCCGTTCACAAAGACCTTTTTGCCGTTGACGACAAAACAGAACTCTCCGTCGTTTTCGCCGTCGGAAGCGCATTCGGTCATGAGAAGCTTGACGGTACGCACGCCGAGCTCGGTGGTATAGCGGTCGCAAAGCGTGTCACCGCGATACAGCTCGACGGTCACATCGTACAGATTCGGTTCGCCTTGCGGACGCGGAAACCAGAATTTGCAGTCCGCGATGTTGAAAAGACAGCATCCGTCGGTATGCCAACACGTTTCTTCGAACGAAAACGTGCTGTCGCCGCAAGCGCCGCGCACCTTGACCGTATAATCGCGGGAAAAATCGCCGTCCAGGGTCAAGCGGTAAAAGAAGCGGAACCACGCATAGCGTCCTTCGAGATTCACGCCCTCGGTGACGATGTAAACCTCGTCGATTCGATCCTTCTTTTTGGGCGGAATCAGCTTGACCTCTTTCCAGAGTCCCGCCGAAACGATACGCGGCATGATGTCCCAACCGAACATATAGGCGGCCTTGCGCAAATAGAGCGAAGGAGCATTGTAGGGCATCGCGCGGCTGAGAACGGGCGCGTTATGGTCGCGCGCGACGATGCAGGCGGGCTTGATGTGGACAACCAGCTCGTTTTCGCCGACAACAAGACCGTGATCGATCTCATACGGCAAAAACATGTTGTCGGTTTGGCAAACAAGCTTGCCGTTCAAGTAAATATCGCTCACGGTGTCAACGCCTTCAAAGCGGAGTACGTCGTCATCTCTGTCGGCCGTGAAGCGTGTGTAGTACCAGACGTGACGGTTTTCGAGCTCCTCGGCTTTAAGCGTATCGGTGGAAAAGTACAGGTCGGGAAGAAGCTTTTCACGCATGAGGTCGAGCTCAAAGTTGCCGGGAACGGTGGCGGGAACGGTTTCGAAATGCATGCTTTCCAACTGTTCGATCGTAGTGATCGTCAAGTCCTTGCAGAGCGCATGGGGAGCAGTGGCTAATTTCCAGTCAAACATGATTTTTTTCCTTTCCGTAAATGAAGCTATATTTTTTCTTTGTATGCTTTCACTTTTTTCGCGATGTCCCACATATCGCGCAACATATCCTCGCGTTTGGACGGATCACGTAGCAGTGCGGAGGGGTGATAGACGGCACAGATCTCGTAGTCACCCTTTTTGTACCAGCGCCCGTGCTCGGCGGTGATGCGAAAATCGGGACGCAGAATGCGGCAGGCGGCCACCCGTCCCAAGCACACCAGAAAATGCGGACGGATGAGGCGAAGTTGGGCGCGCAAATGGTTGATGCACACGTCCTCCTCCTCGGGGAGCGGGTCACGGTTATGCGGCGGACGGCATTTCAAAATGTTGCAGATATAGACGCTTTCGCGCGGAAGTCCCACCGCGTCGAAATAGCGGTCGAGCAATTGTCCGCTTGCGCCGACAAAAGGGATTCCCTGCTTGTCCTCGCTTTCGCCGGGTGCTTCGCCGACAAAGCAGACGGCAGCGTTTCTGTTTCCGCAGCCGAAAACGGTGTTGGTTTTGGTTTTGTATAACGGACAGAGCATGCAGTCTTTGCAAGCTTGTTCGAGCTCTTCCCAGTCGGCGTTCATGCGGTCACTTCCTTTGTCCGAAAAAACGTATGGCAAATCTTTTGTCTGTCAACAGTATACATGCTTTTCGAAAGCATGTCAAGCCCCAAATTCAAATTTCGGTCTGTTTTTCGAAGGCCGCCGCCAGTCGTTCGACCGCGCCCTCCCGAATTAAGCAGTTTCCACGCTCCGCAAGGTGGGCAAGGCGTATCGCGTCAGCGAAAAACACGTCGGCGTATTCGCCCAAGAAAAAGTAACGGTCAAGTTCTTCCTCGGATTCGACGGAAAACGGATCGCGCGGCTCGGGCGCAAGGTGCAGATAGTATCGGTCGTGCCGAAGATACAGCGCGGAGCGTCCGTAAAAGCCTTCGGTATGTAAGCGCACGCACAAGTCGGCCAAAGGGTCGAACGCGCCGACCGCCAGATACTCTTTTTTGCCCCTTTTATCCGTTCTCTCGGAAAGGCGGCTTTTTTTGCAAGCCGTCTTTCGGTTTTCCTCCGGTTCGGGAAGCAAGCGGCTCTTTTTGGTCAAAAACAGTTCGCAGCCGCCGTCCTTACTCGGAAAAGCGCGGACGACAAGTCGGGCATGGGAGCTGTCGAAGCCGGTCGAAAGGCGGGCGCGTTCGAGTATTTTTTCCAGGGCCGCGCGTGTTTCGGCAGAAGCATAGTCCAAGGAGGAGGGCGTGACGCGCAAGGCTTTCATATCTTCATCGGAGAGAATGATCTTCAGTTTGACCGAATTGACTAAGATAAATTCCATGTTTTTTTGTTTTCACCGTCTTTCTCGTATGTATTTTATACTCTATTATAATACAAACAAGGGTCATTTGTCACTGCATAATATATGGAAGATATGGAGCAGTTTTGTCCCCGCGGGAGACATCGGACAAAAGCCCGAATATATCTCCCGCAGGAAGATTCATCGTCACCGAAGGGGACGGTGTTTATTCTTTTTGCTTCTGCAAAAAGAACCAAAAAGCAGCCGGGGCTTTGCCCTGCGACCCGCGATTCAAAACTCATGCGGTGCGAATGTTTTGCTGAATTTGTCAGTATGTGCGACTGCAAAATGCTCTGCAAATTCGGTAGTATGTCAAGTACCCGCATGGGAGGTTTTGAACCGGTGCTAAAGGCATGGGCTACATCTAACGCAAGATCGTAACTTTGTAAAAAGGACAAAGGTACTGCAAGCTTAACAGTAGGATAATCTCATAAAACGGATAGTGCAGTGGCAATATTTAGTTTGATAAAACGATTTAGCGTCTGCCTCTATCCACAAACTAAAAAATCCGCACCCAACAGTAGCGCCCTCTGATGAGGGCGCTGTCGGCGTAGCCGACTGAGGGAGAGAGCTGTTTTGACAATTCCTGTTACACAAGCAATGCTTAAGTTGACAGCATTGTTTTACACAAGGGAGCCGATGGGAATTACGGATAATAACGGTCTTTGCACAGAGCCGTGTGTGCCAATGGACACACGGCGGAGTAAGAGCCGCGTCCGCTTATTGTAAGTTATATCTAAACTATGCTCGCGAATATTGCAGTGGCGCTTCGCCGCCGCCGAAGATTACCGCGCGGCTTCCGCGCCGCACAATCCCTCAAAGAAATGTTCCAAACGCTTGACAAATTCTCACTTTTGTTGTATCATTATACCATGTGACAGACGGCTTGTCCGTCCGACGAAAAAATATCTATATGCAGGAAAGGAACTTCCCATGAACGACAGAATTTTAGCAAACGTAGCCGGTATCCCCGTGACCGAATCCGAAGTCAATGCCATGCTCGCCGAACTTGCCGCACGCGGACAGAATTTGGACAATCCCCAGGGTCGCGAAATCGTGCTCGAACAGCTCATCTCCAACAAGCTGCTCCTGGCCGACGCACGCAAAAACCTCTACGAGCATTCGCCCGAATTCAAGGCACAGCTCGAAAAAGTCAAAGAGGACCTTTTGGTACATTTTGCCATGACCAAAACCTTGGAAGCCGTCAAGCCCGTGACCGACGAGGAAGCAAAAGCCTATTTCGACGGTCACAAGGAACGCTTCGTGTCGGGTGAATCGGTAAACGCAAGCCACATTCTGGTGGACAGCGAAGAAAAAGCGCAGAGCCTTTTGGCGGACATCCGCACCGGAAAAATGAGCTTTGAGGACGCCGCCCGACAGCACAGCTCCTGCCCTTCGAGCGAAAACGGCGGAAATCTCGGCGAATTTACGCGCGGACAGATGGTTCCCGAATTCGATTCGGCCGTGTTTGCCATGGAGGTCGGTGAAATCTCCGAGCCGGTCAAGACCCAGTTCGGCTACCACCTCATCAAGCTCAACGCAAAAAACTCCGCCACGCCCTATGAGTTTGCCGAAATCAAGGAACAGATCAAGCAGATGATGTTCAAGGAAAAACAGCAGAGCGCTTTGAAGAGCAAGATCAATCAGCTGAAAATCTTATACCCCGTGGACAAGGGAACGGTATCCGGTTTTCAGATTTGACGAAAGAACCGACAAGTAACGAAAGGACGATTGAACATGATCGAATTTGCCTGCACCTGCGAACGGGGCTCACACCGCGCACCGCTCGAGGGCTATGAAATTTCACGGGGCGCTTTGGAGAAGCTGCCCGAAATTTTGAAGGACTATCACCGCATCTACGTCGTGGCGGACACCAACACCTACGCTGCCGCCGGCGAAAAGGTCTGCGCGCTTTTAAAGGAAAAAGGAATGCTGTCGCATGTGTTCGTGTTGGAGGATGAAACGGTGCTCCCCAACGAATACACGCTCGGAAAAATCCTGCTTCACGCGCACGACCCGAACGCCAAAAGCGATATTTTCGCCTATTCCCCGCTTCCCGACCTGATTTTGGCCGTCGGCTCGGGCACGGTCAACGATTCCTGCCGCGTCGTCTCCTACCGTCTGGGACTTCCGTATGCCGTGTTCGGCACGGCACCGTCGATGGACGGCTACGTCTCAGCCGGTTCGCCGATCTTACATGACGGCACGAAATCCACCGTTCAGGCTACCACACCGAAGTATTTCATCGCCGATCTGGATATCGTCAAGGACGCACCGTATGATATGTTGCTTGCCGGAATCGGCGACATGTTCGGCAAATACACGGGATTATGCGACTGGGAGCTGACGCGCGACTACACCGGCGAATATTTCTGCGACAAAATCGCCACCGACGTTTTGGCAGCTACCGACGCCTGTTTGAAAAACGGATATAAGCTTGAGAGCCGTGATCCCGAAGCCATCGGGAACGTCATGCGCGGCTTTCTGGTGACGGGGCTCGGCATGGCCTACACCGGCAACTCCCGTCCCGCCTCCGGCTCGGAGCACATCATTGCCCACGCCTGGGAGTTAGCCGACGTGGAAAAGGGCGTCAAGCCCCATCTGCACGGCTTGGAGGTCTGCGAAGCCACGCGGCTTGTGGCAATCATGTACCGTATGCTTTTGGACGAAACCGACGACGAGCATTTGAAAGCACTCATCCGCCGCTATCTGCCGTATTTCGATAAGGTGGAAAAATTCTGTGTGGATATGAAGGTGCCGCCGACCGTCACCGACAAGAAAACCATGTTGGACGGCGTGAAGCGCGCGTTGCCTTTGCGTGATCGGTACACGATTCTGTTCTATCTGCGCGACAGAGGCATGTTCGATCGATACGCCGAAAAGGCGTGCGACGAGCTGCTCATACGGCTGTAAAACGTCGGAACAACAAACAATTTTCGCGAAGTATTGCCGCAAAACTCATAAAAATGTATCGAAAAGTATTGCATTTTTGTAAAAAGAGTGCTATAATATAAGCTGTAGTCTTGCAGAATGGGCAAGAATCAATCTTTTAATAATTTTTGGAGGATACCATGGCACAATTATCAGGTACACAGAAAAAACAAAAGAACCGTTTTATCGTCCTTCTCGTTGCGATCGTGGTGGTTTTGGCCGCCATCGTGTATGTCGTTTACGGCGAAGTGACCTCGCACTCCCCCTTCTTGGCAAGCGATAAGTTTGCCGAAGCGCTGTCCGACAATCTCGGCAAGGCTCCGTCCTTTATCAAGGAAGAGGATTTAGCTGCCGTGAAGTATCTCGGCATTTCCTATGATTCCGAAACCGTGCAGGTCATCACCGGCGGTGACGAATTCGTGGACAAGTACAACGAATACATGGAAAAGCAGGATGCCGGCGAGGATGTATCGGATTACGATCTGACCCCCTATGTTAAGATTTCTTCCTATGAAGAAAAGGAAGCTCCGAAGCTGGACGATCTGAAGTATTTCACCGGTGTGCGCAACATCGAAGTCAGCGGTATCACCGTCACGGATTCGAGCGTGTTCTCCGGCATGACCGCCATCGAAGAGGGCAATTTCTACGCCATCGGACTGACCGAGGTCGCGGGCTTTGCCGGTGTGAACGCCGACACCCTCAAGAAGCTGACGCTGACCGGCAACGACATCACCGACTGGTCGCCGCTTGACGCTGTGGCCGACAAGGTCATCGTTTCGGCTTCCTACATGTTGACTCCTTCCGAAGACGGCACCATCGATTTCAACAACATGACCTATGTGGAGCAGACACTGACCGATTATTACGCCGAGCAGGCAGAGGCAGAGGACGAGGACGAGAACGCAGAAGACGATCACGATCACGACCACGGTGAGGAAAGCGACGAAGAGAACGGCGAAGCCGACACGGACGAAGCCGACCTTGAAAGCCCCGAAGCAGACGCCGATACGGACGCAGACGCCGATACGGACGACGCCGACAACGAAGACGAAGCGGATGCGGATGACGCGGAAGATGCGGAAATCAATGCCGACAATGAAGTCGAAGTCGATGCGGATGCGGAAGCCGATACCGCCGACAGCGACGAAGCAGCCGAATAATTGCGGTAAACAGTAAGAATCAAAAAAGAAGCGAGGGACTGTAAAATCGATTTTACGGTCTCTCGTTTGCCTTTAACGGATAAATGCCCGACGTGGGGCATACACTTGGAAAAGAAAACATACGAACGGAGGAACACGGTATGAAGGTATTATTGATAAACGGCAGTCCGCATGAACACGGCTGTACCCACACGGCGCTTGCGCATATGGCAAAACGTCTGGAGGAAAATGGGCTCGAAGCCGAGCTTCTTTGGTTGGGGAACACCCCCATCGCCGGTTGTATCGCCTGCGGTGCCTGTGCGAAAACGGGGCACTGCTTCCGCAACGATATCGTTGCGACCGCCGCCGAAAAATGCGCGTCGGCCGACGGCTTTGTGTTCGGTTCGCCGGTGTACTATGCCGGTGCGTCGGGACAGCTTGTTTCTTTTATGGATCGACTGTTTTTTTCGGCATCGCGGCATTTGCGAAACAAACCGACCTGCGCGGTGGTGAGCTGCCGCAGAGGCGGCGCGACGGCGGCGTTCGAAAGCATCAACAAATATTTTATGATGTCGAATATGCCCGTCGTCACGTCTCAGTACTGGAATCAGGTGCACGGCTCGTGCCCGACGGATGTATTAAAGGACGAGGAAGGCTTGCAGACCATGCGGACGTTGGCGGACAACATGGCGTGGCTGCTGTCCTGCATCGAGGCGGGAAAAAAGGCCGGTATCGAGCCGTATGAGCGCGAACCGATCATTCGAACGAATTTTATACGTTAAAAACAAAGGAACAACGGAGGAAACGAAAAATGACGGAGCATGAAAAAATCTTTGCCGGCAAGCTGTTCAACGCGCGAGGAGCCGAATTGAAGGCCGTCAAGCACAAGGCGCACAATCTTTGCACCGAGTACAACGGTTTGACCGAGGACAATCCGCGCCGTGCGGAAATTTTAGAGGAGATGCTCGGCGGCATGGGCGAAAACGTGACCGTGCAGGGGCCGGTGCAGTTCAATTACGGTATGCACACCAAGGTCGGCTCGAACTTCTTTGCCAATTACAATTTCATCGTGCAGGATGACGGCGGCGTGACCATCGGCGACAATTTTATGGCAGGCCCGAACGTGACGCTGTCCACACCGCTTCATCCGCTTTCCGGGCGTCAGCGTCGGGGCATGGTCAACGAAAAGGGCGAGACGTTCATCCCCTGCTACGCCAAGCCCATCACCATCGGAAACGACGTGTGGTTGGGCGCGGGGGTCATCGTATGCGCGGGCGTGACCATCGGCGACGGCGCGGTCATCGGTGCGGGCAGCGTGGTGACGCACGATATCCCGGCGGGAACGTTGGCTTACGGGGTTCCGTGCCGCGCAATAAGGGAGATCACGGCCGAGGACGAGGAGAAGATGGAAGCCTTGCTATAGCTTTCCGAAGCGGCGCTTCGCCACACAAGGGAAACACACTGTGTTAAGCACAGAATTCCGATAAATATAAAAAAAGACTTGACATTCCCCCAAGGAAAGCGTTTATACTATACAATATCAATGAGAAAAAACGATAAAGGGGAAACATCATGCAGATCAAAGAAGCCGAACGCCGAACAGGTCTTACCGCCAAAGCGATCCGTCTGTACGAGAAAAAAGGACTGCTCTCGGTCGAACGCTGTTCCAACGCTTACCGCACCTACACCGAAAAACAGATCGAGCGTCTTTGCGAAATTCGCCGTTTTCGCACCGTCGGCGTACCTCTTGCCGATATACGCCTGTGGGCGGACGGGATCCTCTCCGAAAAGGAGCTCTTTCGCAAACGACTCGACGAGCTGTCGGAGGAAAACGGGATCAACAAGGATCGCGAACGACTCTGCCGCGCATACCTTGCCGAAGAAGCGGTCGATTCCGACAAAGCTCTGTTCGACGACCCGGAGCTTTTCATCCCGCCGGACTCCGACACACATCGCTTAACGCTCGGGTTGGATATCGGAACAACGACCGTCAGCGCGGCGGTCGTGGATGTATGCACCTGCCGACAGATTGCCTGTTATACCCTTGCCAATGCATCGGGCATCGATGCGTCGGAAGCCTTTCGGCATGAGCAGGATGCCGCTCACATTACCGAAGAGCTGCTTCGTTTTCTGGATTCGGTCGTGGGTGCTTTTCCCGGCATTGCCGCCATCGGCGTGACCGGACAAATGCACGGCATCCTTTACACCGACGCCGACGGAAACGCCGTGTCTCCCCTGTACACCTGGCAGGACGAACGCGCCGCGCAAAAAGAAGAAAACGGAAAAAGCATCTGCTCATGGATCGCGGACAAGACCGGCCGCACGGTTATGCCGGGCTACGGTCTTGCCACGCACCTTTACAACGTGCGCCACGGTCTGCTTCCCGCTTCGGCCGTCACACTCTGCACCGTCGGCGATTATGCCGTCATGCGCATAACCGACCAAAAGCGTCCGCTCATGCACACCTCGGATGCGGCAAGTCTCGGACTGTTCGATCGTGCGCAAAACGCTTTTGACAAGGCGGCTCTGCAAGCACTCGGCATTCCGCTTTCGTTTTTGCCCGAGGTGACCGCCGAGCTTGCCGTTGCGGGGCACTATCGTGGCATTCCGGTCACGGTGGCTGTCGGGGACAATCAGGCTTCCTTTTTCGGCGCTGTGCGCGACGAGGAACACGACTTGTCGGTCAATTGCGGAACCGGCAGTCAGATCACGCTTCGCGTACCGCCGTCGGCACAGGATCCCGCGCTTCCGCTCGAACGCCGCCCCTATTTCAACGGCTGTGAGCTACTCTGCGGTTCGGCTCTCTGCGGCGGAAGAGCGTATGCTCTGCTCGAACGCTTTTTCCGTGCCTTTGTCGGTTCGGATGACCCGCAATACGAGCGTCTGAACAGCTTGGCGCGAAAAGCCTTTGAAGAACGCGAAGCTACGCCTTTGTGCGTTTCCACCCGCTTTTGCGGTTCGCGCGCCGACCCGACGGTACGTGGCTTTGTGCAGAACATCGGAGAGGACAATTTCACACCGGGCTCGCTTGCACTCGGCGTTTTGCGCGGCATCGCCGAGGAACTGCACGACATGTACCGCATAGGCGGTGTCGTTTGCGACGGACGGTTGGTCGCATCGGGGAATGCGTTTCGAAAAAACGAGGTGCTCGGCAATGTGTTTTCCGAAACCTTCGGAAAGCCGCTTTACTTACCGTCCTTACACGAGGAGGCGGCCTTCGGCGCGGCTTTACTTGCGGCGCACGGAGGCTTGGGGCTGTCGGTCGAAGAGGTCAAGCGGTGTATTCCGGAAGCATAAAAACAAGGGGTGTATCCAAAAAAGATACACCCCGATTTGTTTTTCGGCAAAGGATACCGACAGAAAGAGCCTCAAAAAGGTTCCGCGAAAAGACTCATGCTGCTTTTACCGCAACACCTACATCTGTTTTTTCACAATGCTGTACTCATCGTACAGCTTGAAATACGGACAGCTTTGAAAGCGTCCCTTTAAGTAGTGCAGCATTTCGTCCTCGTCGAGAGCCATGTGGCAGAGCGCATAGCCCGTGTCCTCGTCCTCGTAGAAGTACGCGCAAAAATCACAGTTTGTTTTTTCGGACATAAGTCTGCTCCTTTTCGTTTAAAGCGGTTCGTCTGACAGCTCAATGGTCGTTTGATAGTACCGTTCTTGGAAGGCAACGGCGCGTTCGATCTCGGCACGTGTAAACGAAATGCCGCGCGGTGCGCCGATGAGCTTGTCCTCTGCATCGTCCGCACGGTGAGCAATGCCGATGATCTGCGGCGTGTATTCTTCGACCGGCGTTTGTACGCCCAACAGATATACGTCCAATTCCTCGCTGTCACCGCCCAAAACACCCGGCACATAGCCGTAATTGATGGGGTAAGTCAAGGTGTATTTCTCTTTTTTGTGTACATAGCCGATCGGACGGTCGATCTTTATGAAAACGCTTTTTCCCAAATACGAACGAACTAACGCCTTGCGCAGGGTGTACACGATGAAATCGTGCTTCCCGGCCAAATACCGTTCGCGTCCGCTGTCTGTAGGATACTGTGCGGCCAAAGACAGCTTTAGGGCTTCGTATTCCCGAGCGACGGAAGGACGGCTGTTCAGATAATCGCGGAAATTGACATGGTTGAGCCACTCCATGCTGTTTTCGCGAACCACATGGATAAAATGCGTCTGCAAGTCTCCCGTCCCTTCATAACAGCTTCCGCAGGCAAACAGAATCTGAGAATCAATCGCATTCGGACGGTAATGAAAGCCGTTATCTTTAAGGATCCCGACAAAAGGAAGCACATCCTCCAAATCGGTGACCGCAAGCGCGATATCGATGATGGGCTTGGCCATGATGCTCGGAACGGCGGTACTTCCGACATGAGCGGCATCCTTTACCGTGTCGCCCAAAATATCCTTTAAACGCTTGATTGCGGCAGCCGCTTCCGTTTCCCACATCGGGTCGTGCGGTTCGAGCCGAACGGTTCCTTTTTTCAATCCGATCATATGTTATCGCTCCGTTCCAAAGCGGCATAGAAGCCTTCCTTATCGACGCGGTACACCACGATGTTTTTAAATTCGCCCTTGATGTACATGCTGTGGCGATACACGCCCTCAAGTGTCATGCCGCATTTTTGCATGACGCGACCGGAAGCGTCGTTTCCCTCCATGTATTTGGCGGTGAAGCCGTCAAGCTCAAACACCTCGAAGCCGAAGTGCATGGCGGCGCGAACGGCTTCGGCAGCAAGGCCTTTGCCCCAATAGGGCTTGGCTAACACATAGCCGACCTCGGCCGTGTTGTTTTTTTCATCGAATGAGGTGTAGCCGCAGGTTCCGATGAATTTTCCGCTTTCCTTCAAAATCAGTCCCCAGTCGTGAAAGGAGCCGTCGGCGTATTTCCGCTGTAAAATGCGCAAATAGCGCTCGGTTTCTTTCAGTGACGAATGCGGCGACCAGGTGAGATATTTCGTCACCTCGGCGTCCGAAGAATATTCGTACATATCGGCCGCGTGTTCCGGCTGCATTTGACAAAGCCGCAGACGTTCGGTTTCAAGCGTCGGCGGCGAAGCAAAGACCCCGGCGGCCTTTTCCGCAAGTGTCGGAGCGTTTTTCCCCGATTTGTCAACGCCGAAGATGTTCCAAAATGCCATAAGTTTTTATGCGCAGATCCGTCCGATGGGCGAACCGTGCGTCCGCAAGTGCAGAATCCTTTCAGAAAGATGGTCACGCCGTGCCGTGCAAGGATACTTTCACGGCTGTTCATGCGTGGGTAAAGGAATACTGTTAAAAGTATACGCCGTGAAAGTTACGTCACGCAAACGTTTTTTGTAATAAACTGTTAATTATCGATACTCACAGACGGATAAGCAACACATAAACGGCAAAAGCCATGGCGATTCGATCCGTGCGGCAGACAATCACAACGCGGGAAACAGAACGATCGAGACATCGGTCATCGAAAATAACGAAGCGGCGCTGTCCCGCACCCGTGTGAGACAGCCGCCGCTGTAATATATCAATCCGCTGCGCTTTACTCCTCCAGCTGTTTACCCAGAAAGACAGCCGCCGTTCGGATCAAACTGATCTCCACCTCGCCCGGCGCCGATTTTTCCTCTTCCTTCAAAACAGAAACAACCGCGCCGATAATATCCCCCTGCGCAAGGATCGGCATAGCGCAGGAAACGGCGATCTTCTCGTTTCCGTCCACAACGTAAAGCGGCTCGTGTTCGGGCGAATACCCGTACAATTGACGGCTTTCCATGATGCCTTCAATATCCGCAGATATCTTCTTTTCGGCGCATTCCTTTTTCGAAACGCCGGAGACGGCAATGACCGCGTCGCGGTCGCAGATGACGATCGGCTTGGCGCAGGTCTTGTACAGCGTGTCGGCGTACTGCGTCGCAAATCCGACAAGCTCGCCGATGGGGGAATACTTTTTGAAGATCACCTCGCCGTCACGGTCGGTGAATATCTCCAACGGGTCACCCTCACGAATACGCATGGTGCGGCGAATTTCTTTGGGGATGACAACACGGCCGAGGTCGTCTATCCTTCTCACAATTCCGGTAGCTTTCATATATAAAAATCTCCTTTATTTCTATTTCATTTTACAGCCCTATTGTTTGTCGCAAGGAAAAATTTATGTAAAGGAAAAAATGGGAATCGGCTTCGGCTCTTCAAAAAGCCCGATGCAAAGATTTGTCCGTTATTTTCACCAAGAAGCGCCTTCTTTTTTTGTGATAATTGCCGTTTTTGATATGGTACCGTTGACAAACGCCGGGCAAAATGGTAAAATATAAATATTAAAAAACACGAAACAATCAAGCCGTTTACTTTTTTCCCACACCCAAGCTTGCTTGTTCGGAAGGGAGCAACTCATGCGAAATTTTTTTCAACACACAGTTCTTTTCGTAACTGTGCTCTGCCTTGTCGGTATCGGTTGCCATGCGGCCGATTCGATCAAAGGTCCGTTTGACGCCGTTTCGGTCGGCGAAGTGCTGACCGCGGCCTGCCGTCTGTACGGTACGGCAACGGATGATGCAAGCGGAAAAGCCTTGTCCGCTTCGAACGATGACTATTCCGCCGTTGCCGCGTATGCTGTCGAAAAAGGGCTTATCACCGCCGACAGCTATTCCTCGTACACCAAAAGCGTGACCCGTCTGGAGGCCATTCGGATCTTATATCCCGTGTTGGCCGATGACAAATACGCTTTCATTAACGACATTTTGAAGATCAGCGACCTTTCGGCTGTAAGCTCCGACTATCCCGCCGCGCTCGCGTTCTGCCGTGCCGGCATTCTGTCCCTGGATGCGGGCGGTAATCTGAAGCCATTCGAAAAGCTCACGCAAAAAGAGCTTTCCGCGATGGTTTCCCGCATGAGTGTGCCCTCTCGCCGTATCGGCTATACCGTCACAACGAAAGACACGCGCAAACAGGCTTTCCGCGTATCCGTCACCTCCTCACTCAACGGCTCGAAGGAAGGGCTTCAGTCCGGTTGGGAATTCGATAACCGTGCCGGCCGCTTAAAGACCACCTTAGCCGGGAACACCGTGCTCACCGACTTCATGACCGACGAAAAATCGCGCATGATCCGCTACTTTGAGCGCATGACCGATGACAAGATCGAGCTTCGCACACAAGTCAGCTACAGCTACGGCTTTGACGGAAACGTGCTCGAATTCTGCGACGAGGACGGCACGCCCGCCTATCGTTTGGTCACACATGACGGTGCATTCTGCATTGAAGGTGCGGACGGATCGTACACGCCGATCTACACTCCGAAGCACGCTCTGTCCTCTACGTTCACCTTCCGCATCGAATTAGACCTTGCCAAGGGCATGTCCGTGACCGCCATCAACAACGTCAACTGCGGCACGCACCCTCTCATCGGCGACGCAGTGCGCTATTTTGCTTACTCCACGACGGATGAGAGCAAAAACATCACGCAGATGTATGCTTCGTACATCAATGCCAACTATTTCGTCAACGAAAACCTGACTATGACGAGCAGTATTCCCTACGACATGAAGGCTACCGGCTCGACCTCCGTCAAAAGCGGCGAATTTCTTCTTCCCTCCGCTTCCTCCCTCTCCAAGAGCTTTGAGCCGACAAGTGGCAAGATCTCCTTCAATTTCAACGCTTTCTTCCCGGACGGCTCGAACAGCGTGACCTTCGCGCTCACCTCGAACGGCACGACCGTGGCGAAATTCTCCGTAACGGACGATCAGCTGTATGCCAACGGCGTCAAGGTCGGCGACAAGCTCGTTTACAAGGAGCTGACCGACAAGCTGTGGTACAAAATGCGTATCGAGGCCGACCCCGACACCGGAAGCGCCGACTTCAAAGTCAACGGTAAAGTCATCGGAACCGTTCCGTTCTTGGCGCAAGCCGACAGCTTCGACGGCATTCTCTTTGAGAACAACGGCGCGACCGAGCTCAAGCTTGACGATATCCAGGTATACAACTTAGTCGATTACGATGTGCCCGAACCGGTCATTCCCGACGGTGCGGACGATTACATCATCGGTATGAACATCTGCTCGCTGTGGGTCAACGGTGACCACTACGGTTGGGCCTGCGTATCGCCCTACGACGATATCACCCCCGTCCTCGGCTACTACGACGAGGGTCTTCCGGAAACCGCCGACTGGGAAAACAAATTCATGGCCGAACACGGTATCGACTTCCAGGCCTTTTGCTGGTACGCCAACCAGTCGAAAGCTCCCATGAAATCGACGGGACTCGGCGATCAGCTCGACGATGCCTACATGCACTCCAAATACGGTGACAAGGTCAGCTTCTGCTTGCTCTGGGAAGCCTCCAATGCCTCCCGTCCGACAGACAGCGACGCTTTCCGCAACTACTATGTCCCCTATTGGATGGAAAACTACTTCTCCGACCCGCGCTACATGGCCATCGACAACAAGCTTGTCTTCGGTATTTTCGGCGTTGAAAAGCTGATCAATGAGTTCGGTGAGTCTCTTAAGGACGAATTCGACTATATGCGCGAGCAGGTCAAGACCTTAGGCTATGACGGCATGATCATCACCGCCTCCAACACCGGTGTGAATACGCTTGCCCAATACGGCATCGACGCATGGAACGCCTACAACTGGGGAACGAGCGGCTACAGCTACGATGTGAATGTCAGCAGCAATTTGAACCGTGCGAAAAACAAGGATGTTTATGTCATTCCGGTCGTCAGCGTCGGCTTCAACAGCATCGGCTGGCACGGCACACGCTACCCGATCATGAGCGTTTCGGATTTCAAAAAGACGCATGAATGGGTACGCGACACCTATCTCCCGACCTATGCGAGCGATTCGGATTGGACGCACAACTTCGTATGGCTGTCCACCTGGAACGAATACGGTGAAGGAACGTATATCATGCCGTCCGAAGGCTTGAACGGCTTCGGCTATCTGGACGCACTGCGTGAGGTCTACACAAACGGCGGCGACCACACCGATGTCGTACCCACCGCAGAGCAAAAGACACATATCAACCATCTGTACCCGCAGGATCGCCGACTGCTTCGCGCCTACGGAGATTATACGGTTCCCAAGACCACGCCGCGCACCGCAACGGAATGCGACTTCACCGTCGATGGCGCCTACAGTGACTATATAACGCTCGGCAACATGACGGGGGAAAACGCAACGACCGATAAAAACGGAACGACCTTCACCACTTCCTCCACCAACCCCGATGCCAACCTGTATTTCAAGGAAAGCCTGTATTCGGGTCTATACTGCGAACAGCTGGAAAGCATTCGCGTCATCGCACGCATTCCCGCCGGAAAGTCCATGCAGCTGTTCTTTAAAACATCCTCGTCCGGCAACTGGAGCGAGGGCAACTCGGCACGCATTACTTCCACAACAGATGACGAAGCGGTCTATACATTCGATTTGAGCTCCAACGTCAACTGGACCGGAAAGATCACGGGACTGCGTCTTGACCCGTTGGATGCGACCGACACGAAGTTTACCGTTAAGTCCATCACGCTCTACACCATCCCCGCGTACATGTTCACCGTGAAGAATGCGTACAAGAATTATGTAACGCTTTCCGATTTCAGTTCGCTCGGTATCAGCACGAGCGACAGCGGCACCACATTCAAATCAAGCCTTACGAGCGACGATCCCATCATGGCCATCAAGAGCAGTCTGTATTCGAATTACACCTGCGATCAGATCGACAGCATCCGTGTGGTGGCCAGCGGTATCCCGGTCGGTCAGAACATGCAGCTCTTCTATCAGACCGACGGCGCGCCCGATTTGTGCGAAGCCAACTCCATCCGCATTGCATCCACCACGACCGATGAGACGGTGTTTAACTTCAAGGTCAGCGCCGTGAACGGTTGGACGGGTAAGATCAATTATCTCCGCTTAGATCCTCTGGCTTTGAAAAATACTTCCTTTACCATCAAATCCATCACGTTTGTTCCGTCGGCGGACAGTGAGCTGTACATCAACAATTACAAAGTCGAAAACGTCATCCGTTCGCAGACCGACGCAAACGGCACCTGCTTCTTCCCGTTCGAGCCCGGCAAGAGCTGTATCAATTTCTTACTGTACACCTATCACGAATGGGATTACAACGACAAGACCTTAAAGCTCTACCGCGACGGCAAGTGCGTGACATTTACGGTGGGCTCGGATGTGGCCGACATAGACGGCACGGACTACAAGCTGCCCGGTAAGGTCTACCAGATCGACAACATTCCCATGCTTCCGCTTCAGTCGTTGGCCGACATCTTCGGCTTTACCTATAAGAAGATCGGACGCGACTACTACTTCACGACCCCCGAGGCCGATTTGTTTGAAGAATATTTCGAAGAAGAGGATACCACTCCCGGCGAATGGAACTTCAACGTTCTCGGCTCACAGAACGGTTGGACGACCTACAACAACGTCTCCTACGGTATCGGAACGCTCAACCTTTCCATCTACGATGCGTCCAAGCCCGACCCGATGATGTGGTCGCCGAAAGAGCTGGGATTAAGCTGCGAGGATTACTCCAAGATCGAAATTCGCTGCCGTTGGTCTACGGATATAGATTCCAATGTTTTGGGATTCTACTTTATCACAACGGACGATGAGAACTGGAACCAGGCCAAATACGTCGGCAACAATGTTGCCAAGACTTCAAACGACGAATTTGTGACACTGACGATCAACATGGCCTCCAACGGCTATTGGAAGGGAACGCTTGAGCAGCTGCGCTTCGACCCATTCAATGCCAACGGTATCATCGAGATTGATTACATCAAGCTGATTCCGTAAAAAGATTTCCCTGTGTACGGCTTCCGTGCACAGGGATTTTTTGTCGAAAGCAGTCCATTTGGCTGCATTTTTTGTTAACACAATGTGAAACTTGCCAAAAAAACGTTGACGTTTTTGAAAAACAAGTGTATAATTTAACCAACAAATTCCATAACAGGAGGAACTGTCATGTTCAAATCCAAACGTCTAATGACCCTTGCCGCTGTGGTATTGTGTCTGATGTGCGCCGTCAATCTCTTTTGTATGGCGTCCCCGGCACCGCAGCAAGACGCCGCTTCGGACGAGCTTCCGGGCTTTGCGCTGTTCGCCATCGAGAACTATGCGCCCGAGCTTGCGGAAAGCGCTTCCGAAAGCTTAACGGAGCTTGCCAATGCCTACATTGACAACTACGATTCCGCCATCAACACCGACCCCGACGTCGCGGTCAACTACAAGGACGCGGTAGCGGTCATTCGCGAAAACGTGACCTCGTGCTACGCTTCCATCTGGGCGATCTTGCCGCCGGTCATCGCCATCGTACTGGCGCTCATCACCAAGGAGGTATACTCTTCCCTGTTCATCGGTGTGCTGGTAGGCGGTCTGCTTTACTCCAACTTCACCTTTGAGGGAACGCTCGTACATATCGTGGAGGACGGCTTTGTGGCCAGCCTTGCGGATTCCTACAACGTCGGTATTCTGATCTTCTTGGTTCTTCTCGGTGCGCTGGTGTGCATGATGAACAAGGCGGGCGGCTCGGCTGCTTTCGGACGCTGGGCAAGCACGCACATCAAGAGCCGTCTCGGTGCGCAAATTTGTACCATCTGTTTGGGTATCCTCATCTTTGTGGATGACTATTTCAACTGTCTGACCGTCGGAAGCGTTATGCGCCCGGTCACGGATGCCAAGCGTGTTTCGCGCTCCAAGCTGTCCTATCTGATCGACGCGACCGCCGCCCCCGTGTGTATCATCGCTCCGATCTCGTCGTGGGCCGCCGCCGTGGCCGGCTTTGCTTCGGGCAGCGGCATGAACGGCTTCGAGCTGTTCATCAGCGCGATCCCCTACAACTTCTACGCTCTCTTGACCATCGTTATGATGTTTACGATCGCCATTGCCGATTTCGACTACGGCCCCATGAAGCTGCATGAAATGAACGCCCGCTTAAACGGCGATCTGTTCACCTCGGGCAAGGATGACGCCGCCAAGTCGGATGACGCCGAAAACGGCAATCCCAAGGGCAAGGTAATCGATCTGGTGCTCCCGGTCGTGATCCTCATCATTGCCTGCATCATCGGCATGATCTATTCGGGCGGCTTCTTCAATGCGGCCGACGCGGACAATTATCACGACTTCGTTGCCTCCTTCTCCAACTGCGACGCTTCGGTCGGTCTGGCACTCGGTTCGCTGGTTGCCGTGGTACTGGATGCGATCTACTTCTTCCTCATCCGTCGTATCGTTAAGTTCACCGACTGCATGGGTTGTTTGGCCGACGGCTTCAAGGCCATGGTTCCGGCCATTTTGATCCTCACCTTTGCCTGGACGCTCAAGGGCATGACCGACAGCCTCGGCGCGAAGGTCTTTATCGCCGACATCGTGAACACCTCGGCCGCTTCCTTCATGAATCTGTTGCCGGCTATCATCTTCCTGATTGCCGTCGGACTCTCGTTTGCGACCGGTACCTCCTGGGGCACGTTCGGTATCCTCATCCCGATCGTTATTTCGGCTTTCCACGGCTTCGGCAGTGAGATCACCATCATTGCCATTTCCGCCTGCATGGCAGGTGCCGTTTGCGGCGATCACTGCTCCCCCATCTCCGATACCACCATCATGGCGTCGGCGGGTGCGCAGTGCAACCATATCAATCACGTTTCGACCCAGCTGCCGTATGCTATGACGGTTGCGGCCGTCTCGTTCGTGAGCTACATCATTGCCGGCTTTGTGCAGAACGTCTTCATCGCTCTGCCGATTGCGATCGTGCTTATGATCGGTACACTGCTCGTGATCAAAAAGCTGACGGCGGATAAGCCGACGGCAAAGGAATAAGCGAACTGTAAATCCGTTGAATATGTAACGAATCCCCTCGACGCTGTGCCCAACGAAAGGCAAGATGCGTCAAGGGGATTTTATCTGTCCGTATAGATATAAAAAGATCAAATCGAATACTTTTTTCTGTATTCGGCCGGTGTCATCGCAGTTGCTTTTTTGAATTGCCGATTAAACGTATTAACGGCCTTAAAGCCGCAGTTAAATGCAATTTCGGTGACGGAGAGCGCGTTATCCTTTGTTAAAAGCTCCTTTGCATATTCGATTCTGTACATGGCAATAAAGTCGGAAAAACGGATTCCCGTAAGCGAATGGATTTCGGAAGATAAATATTTCTTGTTGTATCCGAATTCTTTTGCGATTTGATTCAACGAAATATCCTTTTTGAAGTTTGCCGCGACATAAAAAATGACTTTTTGGTAAAGAACGCCGTCCGTTTCCGAAGCCTTCTCAAAACGGCTTTGCCGAAGCACTTTGTCGCATATGAGATTCAAATAGGCTGTTAGGAGAACACCGTTGCTTTTATCCGTGTCGGGGAGCCGTTCGAATACTTCCTTCAGCTCGTTTGCTTCAAGATTGGTAACAATCGGCTTTTTTTCTTTTATGCTCTGCATAAACAAAGGGATGAAATCGTTTGAAAAAACGGCGCAAATCACATCCACGCCTGTACAATTGTATTGGTGTATGTAATTCGGCGGAACGAAAACAAATTCACCCGTTTTCAGATATATTTTCTTACCGTTTATGATAATTTCACAGCAGCCGCTTTTGCAGTACAGAATTTCACAATATTCGTGTATATGACTTTCCATTATGTACCCATTGTGAAAACGACTGCGAAAATCATAGATGCCGTTAAAGTTTTCTTTTTGGTAGTACATATTCCCTCACCTAACCTTTTGGATGAATTATATCACATTTTTGCTTGAATGTAAAGAGCCTGTACGCTATAATAAACCCATAATACGGTTCAAATAGAGAAAATGAAACACAAGGAGCAAAACAAATGGAAAAACGGTGGAGTAAAGAAAAAGCGTGGGAATGGTATAACGCGCATCCGTGGTTACGCGGCTGCAACTATATGAGCGCAGACTGCGCCAACCGAATCGACCAATGGCAGGAGTACGGATTCGAAGATCGTTTCGAAACCACAAAAAAAGAGCTTGCTCTTATGGCGGAGCTCGGATATAATTCAATAAGAATCATTCCGGAATTTATCGTATGGGAAAAAGAGCACGACGGATTCATGGAACGTTTCGAAAGATACATTGCGTTGGCTGCCCAAAACGGCATATCTTGCATGGTGGTTTTGGGAAACGACTGTATGCCGCCGTATGAAGAAGCGTTAAAGCGCATGGAACTCGGTGAGCAAAAATTCGACCTTGGTTACCATGGCGGAAGAAAGATTTCACAGCATGGGAAATTTGGCGGGCACGGCTATTCTCTTCTTGACGAGCCCGAATATGCGAAAAAATACTATGAATTTGTCAGAGAAATTGTCGAAACCTATAAGATCGACGAAAGAATCGTTATCTGGGACGTTTTCAACGAACCCGGAAATTCCAAAAGGGACTCTCTGTCGTTTCCGCATTTGCAAATGTTTTTCGAAATCATTCGAAGCATCGATCCGATCCAGCCGCTCACGGTCGGCATCTGGTCGCAAAACGTAAATCTCGAAAATTTAATGGAAATAGAAAAATACGGGCTTGAAAATTCCGACATCATATCCTATCACAATTACGGCTCGTATGAAGATAATATACGCGAAATCAAAGCCCTCAAAAAGGAGGGCAGGCCGATCGTCAACACCGAATGGCTGAATCGTTGCGGCGGAAATACCGTGGAAGAATTATTCCCGCTGTTTTATCTGGAAAATATCGGCTGCTACAATTGGGGCTTTGTTGCGGGAAAATACCAGACCTACGAACCGTGGAACGGCATATGGGACGGCTACAAAGAAAATCCGAGGGGCTATGATCATTTTGATTTTACCAAATGGCTTCACGACCTTTACCGTCCGAGCCATAATCCGTACAACCCAAAGGAAACGGATTTGATAAAACGGTTTTGCGCCTTGTCGGACGAGAATTCAAAAAGAAAATGACTTGTTCGGTGATATTATCAACTCTTTTCGGAGTTGCGGGAATAGCGGCAAATACCATTATATTTTGGCAAAGGGACAGAGAAAAGCTGCTTTTTGCAAAGCTTTCCGCCGATATTGTCTGGACTTTGCATTACGCTCTGCTCGGTGCACAAGCCGGCGCGGCCACCTGCGGCATATCCATCGTGCGCGAAATCGTATTTTTAAACCGAAAGCACAGATGGGCAAAAAGCAACTTGTGGCTCGCGCTGTTCGTTGCCTTAAGTATCCTTTCGGGGATCCTTACACGAACAAGCTTTTTAAGCATTTTGCCGATTTTGGCATCAATCCTGTCCGTCATCGGCTTTTCGATCGGCCGACCGCATTTAACGCGCATTTTGCAGATTTTTATATCGGTTATGTTTTTGATCTACGACATATATGTTATCTCATATGCCGGAATGATCAACGAGATTTTCACGCTGTCATCCGTCGTACTTGCACTTCTTTACTTTAAATTTCCAAACCAATAAACCCACCGAGCGGAATCCCCCTTTGCCGACTGCGGAAACAATACGGAGGTACCTACCTATGGATACAAACATCTTTAACGATTATCTCACTCCCTACAAATACGGAAAGCCGATTCTTGCACCGTCGGGAAAGCCCGGTGCCTTCGATCGCTACGGTGTCGATAACATGCGCATTTGCCGCCACAACGGCCGTTTTTATTGCTTCTATATCGGCTTTGACGGAAAGGGCTACCGCACGGCGCTTGCCGTGTCGGACGATTTACTGCACTGGGAAAGCAAGGGGGTTGTACTGGACGCCGGGTCGGGGCGTCCCTGGGACACCAACGGACGTGCGATTTCGTCCTTGCTTTGCGACATTGATTTATACGGCAACCGCGAACTGATCAAGCAGGACGGAAAGTATCAAATGTTCTATCACGCCTATCCCGGCGTCGGATATGAGGTCGGAGCCGCCGCCAACGGGCTTGCGTGGACAACCGACGAAAATCTTTTGGAATGGCACTGCGAAGAAGCGCCGGTGTTCGAAAAGGGACAGAGCGGCCAATGGGACGGCGGTGGGCTGTATTCGACCTGGATCGTTCCGCACGATGGGCGCTATCTCCTCTATTACAACGGCAAAGAGAGCGTGGACGGCTGTTGGCACGAGCAGGTCGGTGTGGCTTTTTCCGACTCCTTGCACGGTTGGACACGATACGAAAACAATCCCGTACTTCGTGTAACGCCCAACCACTGGGACGGTCGCTTCTCCTGCGGACAGCATGTTCTGTACGACAGTCGAAACAAGCGGTGGGTCATGTTCTATTGCGGCTTGGATGATGATGCCACACACGCGCAGGACGGCGTGGCGATCAGCGAGGATATGCTTCATTGGGAAAAGTGTCCCACACCGATTCTTCCCTACGGAAAAGCGGGAGAGCTTGATTCGACACACGCACACAAGCCCTGCATCATTTATCACGACGGGGCGCTGTGGCACTTTTACTGTGCGGTGCGTCCGTGTCAAACCGAAGAAGAAAAACGGCTGTACGGACACGAGTATCGCTGTCTGACGGTCGCACGCTCTGTGCCGTTTACGGAAGCGTAAAGCATCGCTTCGAATTTCATCAACGCGGTTTAAGCCGTAAATACAGCAAGAGGGCGGGTATCCGATGATGATACCTGCCCTCTTTGTATTCTAATTCTTTTTCACGGTATAGCTGAACGAACCGTCGGTAACCTCTCCCTCGCTTCCGCTCACCATGGTGAAGCCTGTCGGGAGCTTGATTTCGGCGGTCACGCCGTTCGGAACCGTCACATCCCATGTAAAGGTGTCGCTGTCCGCGTCATAGCTCCATTCCGAAGCGATAAGGCCGTGTCGGCTGTTGTAGGTCATGCAGATGTCGCCCAATTCCTTTTCAAAGTACGGCGTGAGCTTGATCGCATCAAAGCCGGCTTTGGTGACGGTGATACCGCCCAGGTATTCGAAATAGTATCTGGCCACACTGCCGATAGCATAGTGGTTGTTACTGCCCGCACCCGTTCCGGCGCCCGCCCAGCTTTCGGTGGTCGTTCCGCCCGAGCCGGTGTTTACCATGTAGATGAGCGACGGATAGTCCTTGCTCGAAGCCGTTTTCCATGCCGTATCGGCATAACCGTACTCACAGAGTAAGCCGAGCGCAAATTCGGCCGACATGAAGCCGCAGGTCAGATGGTAATTGTTCTCCACCACATAGTCGTTGTAGGTGGATACCAGAGCTTCGAGATTTTCCTCGTCCGCGATGCCGAAAACGACCGGGAAGATGATACCGCCCTGCATATGCGGACTGTAATCGTTCTCCTCTGCCAGATAATACTTTTCGTTGAAGGCGTCACGCAATGTCTCAAACTCCTTCAAGTAGGCCGCCCGATCCTCCGTTTTTCCCAAAATCTCCGCCATTTCGGCCGCGCACTTATACATGTAGGTGTAGTAAGCCGCCGCAAAGAAGTCCTGCGGAACCTTGGCGATACCGCTGTGGTCACTGTACGGCGCGTGGTCGGTCGGAAGCGTCTGTCCCGAGGGGATTTGTCCCTTGCGCTTGGTGATGAGTGCCTGCACGACGGGGTATTTGGACTTGATAACATCCGTGTTGCCGTAATATTTGTAAAGGATAAGCGGCAGAATGTATTCCTCGTCCTCCCAGCCGTACACATTGGGCTCCATCTTGCGACCGGATTCCGTCCAACGCTCTAAGAACGCATCGTTGTCGGTGTACCAGCACGCCGTGTTGGCGAAGCACTGGATATCGCCGTTCCAGAAATTCTTTTCACGGGTCGGGCAATCCATCGGGCCGGTGAAAACGTTGGTGCGCCAGGAGCGCTTGACCGCATCCCACGCCTTGGCGATGCCCTCGTGCGACGTCTCGATATCGCCGACCTGTTCCAAATCGGTATTCATCTCGATCTTGCGCACCGTTCCGAGCTGATATTCGCCGGAATAGCCGGTAATGTACACATAACGGAAGCCCGTGTAGGCAAATTCGGGAGTATAAACCTCCTCGGCCGCACCCTTGCAGACATACACATCGATGTTTCGTGCAAAGTACGGTGCTTTACCGGTGTCCTTGCTGTCGTCCGGGAAGTAGCAGTCGCTGTACAGCGGCAGATTCGGCTCCATATCCTTGGAGAACGTCTCGCAATAGCGAATGATGATCATCTCACCCGGCTTCGTGTTTTTCAAAACGATCTTGGCACGTCCCGTCGTGTTCCAACCGAAGTCGTAGTAGTACGTTTCGCCGTCGGGCAAAAGTCCCATCGATTCGGCGCGAACCTCCTCCTGCACCATGACCGCCGGATAGGTCTGCTGTGAGAACACACTGTTCGTCGGCGTCGTGGCGGTGACCTTCACCCATGTGCCCGACGGTGTTCCGACGTCGTTCCAGCCGTCGATCTCCCGACGCGCGTCATAGCGTTCGCCGTACTGGATATCGTTTTCGATAAGCGGAGAAGCCGTTGCCAGCCATGACGAATCGGTCACGATTTTTTCGCTCGAGCCGTCGGTGTATTCAAGCTCCAATTGCATCATAAGCTTCGGCGTTTTGCTGTACAGCACACCCCAGGACACACAGTTGTACCAACCGTTACCGGTCACGGCTGCCAGCACGTTTTCGCCGCTTGCGACAAATTCGGTCACATCGAACACCTGGTATTCGGAGATTTTTTCCATCGAGCCGGGGATGAAGCGCGCCTCGGTTGCACGTCGGCCGTTGATATACGGAACATACAAGCCGTTCGCCGTTGCATACAGCGTCGCCGAGCTTAATTTCTTTTCCACGGTAAATTCGCGGCGGAAATAGCCGGACTGTCTGCTTAAACGCGGATGCACCGACATGATGTCCGTTTGCATAAGAGAACTCGGCGCTTCGGCCGTTTCCCAACCGTCGGGCTCGGTTCCCTCCCAGAAGCCGCAGACAAGATAGCTCTTGAAGCCCGAAGAGGTGTCCACGTTTTCCGAAGTCCCGTCGGAATAGGTAAGCTTGATACAGCCGCGAAGTCCCGACATGAATTTCATGGGCTCATCCGTACCGTAGGAACGGATCGCTATCTTATTCCATCCGCTCTTGACATAGGCCGTCACGTCCTTCAAGCCCGTCAGATGCCAGCCGTCGTCGTTCTCCTCGGAAACGATCTCGTGTCCGTTGAGATAGAGCTCCATACGGTTGTCACACTGAAATTCCAGCTCTGCCTTGGTAAGGGTCTTGCTGACAAGAAAATCCTTTTGCATATGCGGACGCGTGTAATACATCGGCCAGATCCATTTTCCGAGCGAAAGCGTGGAGGTCGGGAATGTCTCGAGCGTCTGCACATAATCGGTCGGAAGCGAGATATACTGCGCTTCAAAGGTTTTCGAAGTATTCTTTGCCAAAACAAGAGTCTCCTTTACTTCCTCCGGTGTGAGAGTAAAGCGCACACGCTGATCGGGATAGAGAATGCGCGAAACAAGCGTTTGAAAATCGGCGCGAAGCAGACTGTCGTAGGAATCGAAAGTGCCTTTTGTGTCCACCCCGGCAAAGATACCGGCGCGGTAAAGCGTAAGCACCGCCTTTTCGTGCGCCGTGTCGGTCACATCCGGCACACCCGTCACCTCGTTGACGGCGGTCTGATAGGATTTCGGAAGCGCCTTGAACAGCATTTCCGCCATTTCGCTTCGCAGGATCGCACGATCCTCCGAATCGAAATCAATCTTCGGGAGGAAGCCATTTTTCTTCGCATAAGCATAGCAGAGCGCATAATCCGAGCTGTCGGATATCTCCGTGCTTTTTCCGGTCAGTGACGCATGCAGGCGGGATACAAGCAGAACCGCGTCCTTCACGGTCAGACCTTCCTCATACACTTCGGAATCCGCGCCGTCCGACGGCTCGAAGATCGCATACAAATCGTACGTTCCGCTTTCGGCGCGCGTCACGATTTGGTCGCGGTCGTCCTTTTTCTTGCTCCACCCCACGAATGTGTAGCCCGAACCCTTGATGTTGAGCTTGGTGAGAAGCTTTCCGGGCTCATAGCTCTTGTGTGTGGCGGGGAAATTCTTTTTAACGGCGGCTTCCACCGCTTCGTTGGGAGAATCGATACAGAAGGTCACGTCGGCATATTCGTTGTACCAGATCTCGATATCGTCGAAATAACAGCTCTTGCCCTTGCCGTTACGCATAAACAGGTAGATGCTTCGGAGAGTAAAGGCATTGTTGACGGTATAATCGGTCTCCTTGAGCCCCGCCGCGTCAAATTCCTCTTTGGTCACGATGGTGAAATTGTTCACCGTTTTGGTAAAGGAGGTCGTTCCGAACGTAATCGAACCGCGTTCCGTCACCGTGCTCGTGGCACGGTTGGTGTAGAAACGCATAACACCCTCTCCGGCTGCCTCGCTTCCCTTGTAGCCGCGCACAACGACCGTGTATTTACCCGGCTTGGAAAGCACGTCGTTGTCAAAGGCTAACTTGTAAATGGGATAATTCGTCGTTCCCGTCATGCGAAGCGCCTGTCCCTGTCCCGTGACCGGATTGGGTAACAGTTTGAAGGTCGGAGCACTGCCGTCACCGTCGGTGGTGTAGACCGATTTGCTGTCGGCCAGCGTCGTGCCGTTCTTGGCATAGGGACTGATATAGGTCGGGTCGTAGCTGTAGGCACTGATATTGGTGGTGTTGTCGAAATCCTGCTTGTAGATGAGCCGTCCGTATTCGCCGGTCGTCACGCTCTCGAACGCCAGCACCGGATCCTTCTCCACGATCGGCTCGTTTTCGCCCTCCTCGTAGATCGCATACAGGTCATACATCCCCGCCTTGGCGGTCGTCACGAGCGTCGAGGCATCGTTCGCCTTTTCCGACCAGCCGACGAATTTATAGCCGACGCCGGAAATCGCAAAGCTCGGAAGCGTCTCCCCCGGTTCGAAGCTTCGGTGCGTGATCGGGAAAGCGGTCGCCGCCGCCGTCGCCACATAGTCTTCGGGGCCGTCCAAATGGAACGTGATATCGGCATATTCCTCATACCACAGCTCGATATCGTCGAAATAGCCGGTCTTTTCGTTTCCGTTCTTCCAGAACAGATACATGCTTCTTAACGTATAAATATCTTCCTTGGTATACGCCGTGGTCGGCGTTCCCGTCGCATCGAATTCTTCTTTCGTCTCGATCACAAAGGAAGCGGACGTTTCGGCAAAGCTGTCCTTGCCCAAACCAATCGAGCAAAAGTCCTGCGCACTTCCCAAACAGTTGTTGAAGCGCGGACGGAACATGGCGTTTGTTACCGTCCCGCCGAGAGCATGAATGACCACCGTGTAGCGTCCGGGCTTGGAAATGACGTTGCCGTCGAACACAAGATTGTAGATCGGATACGCCGTCTTTCCGGTCATGGAAAGCACCTTGCCTTCGCCGACCGGATTGTCCACCACCGCAAAGGTCGGAGCGGTCGCGTCACCGTCGGTCGAATAAACATACGAACTGTTCCCCAACATCGCGCCGTCGGTCGCATACGGACTTTGATAGGCCGTGCTGTAGCTGTAGGCCGCCATATCGTCCGAGGACTCAAAATCCTGCTTGAAGATTAACCGTCCCTTTGTGCCCGTCGTCTCGGTGTCGAAGGGCGTGGCCTTGGTGTCCGTGTATTTTTCGTAGATTGCATACAGCGTATATTTTCCCGCTTCGGCCGTCGTCACAAGGTTCTCACTGTCCTCGGCCGTCTTTGACCAACCGACGAACCGATAGCCTGTCTGACCGATCTCGCAAGCGGGAAGCGTCGCGTTCGGCGCGTAGCTCTTGTGCGTGACCGGGATAAGCTTCGCCATTTGTTCAGAAACGGCCGCCGTCGCACCGTCGAACACAAAGGTGATGTCGGCATATTCCTCGTACCACACTTCTACGTTGTCGAAATACAGCGTGCGCCCGTTGGCACCCGAAGCAAACATTTTCATGATATGGATTAACTTGGCACTCGCCTCGCCCGCTTCATATTCCTCCGCCGTTCCGACAACCGTCGAAAAGGTATTGGACGAAAAGGCGCCGGTACCGAGCGACAGGTTTCCCATCGTCACATTGGCATTGCTGTTATTGACGTTAAACCAGCACATTCCCGAAGAAATCGCTTCCGTCCCCTTATAGGTCTGCACGGTCAACGTGTACTTACCGGGCTTGGACAAAACATTTCCCTTAAAATACAGTGCATACATGGGCCAGTTCGACGTACCCGTCATGGAAAGTACCTTACCCTCGCCGACGGGATTGTCCACGACCGCAAAATTCGGATTCGAGCCGTCGCCGTCGGCGGCATAGACATAGCTCGTGTTTCCGAGAGCCGCACCGCTCGACGCATAGGGACTTTGATAGTCGGCGTCGTAGGCATATGAGCTGTAAGAATCGGTGTCTTCGAAATCCTGCTTAAAAATGAGCCGTCCGTGCGTTCCCGTGGTCGCTTTTTCAAAAGGCTTGACGGTTTCGGCCGCCGACACAGCACCCGAACCGAGCATCACAGCCGACATCATGAGTGTCAACAGACATTTTCCGAACATTTTCATAAATAGCTTACTCCCTTCTTATTTTTGATACGCCGCTTCGACACTCTCGACGGAAGCCGGCGCAAAGCCGTCCGCAAAGGTTTCCGAAAAAGCGATGAATTTTACGGTATCGGTTTCCTCGGGGATATTCTTTGCCGCAAGAGCCGTGTATGCGCCATTCGGCGTTTTCTCGACATACGAGCTTCCGAGATAGCGGTTGCCGCCGTAATAAACGGCGATAAAGCTCTTCGCATAGGTCTTATCGGTCGGCGCGTAGAAGCAATACGCAAGCGTTCCGTTTTCTCCGTATTCCGACAAAACCAGTTCGGGGATGGCAAGATCGCTCACCACGATTAAATCGGGCAGTGCTCCGATGGCGCTGTTCGATATCCATGCGCCGTTTTCGGCACTTAACGTCGGCACACCGTCCGTCTTCAGCGTCTCCTCCGTCACAGCCGTGCTTACGCCGTCCGCTTCGCCGATGCTGTACAGCGCGGATACGGTCGCGCGGTTGTCGCCCACGCCTTTGTTCGATGTGCGATTCAGTGCGCGAAGCACCGAAGATTTGCTGTCATCGTTTGCCGTCACATTGCGTCCGACGATACCGCCGCCAACGCTGTCGGAGACGCTTAACTCGCCTGTGTTGAGCGAATCCGCAAGCGTCGCTTCTCCCGTATAGCCGAAATTCAGACCGACCGTACCACCCGCAAAGGACTTAACCGCCGTAAGGCCTGCAAGATTCTTGGTCACGCTCACCGTGCCATTGCGGTTCACGCCGCAAATGCCGCCGCCGTAGACCGGATAAAACGTCGAACCGTTCGCTTCGATTTCTCCGACATTGATACAGCGTGTGACCGTGCCCTCGTCGTTATAGCCGCAAATCCCACCGACGAACGCATAGGAAGCGTCGGTTTTCAGTTCTGCCTTCAGCGTCGCAAAATTGACACAGGCTTCAAGGCTTCCTCGGTTGTCGGCCGCGATACCGCCGATGCACGCCATATACGCTCCACTTGCGACGGACAGTGTTCCCTCAGCGCGGCAAGCGCGAATCGTTCCGTCGTTTTGCGCACAGATACCGCCGATATGTAAATCAAACGGCGCGTTTTCGATCGTGCCCGTAAGCCTTGCGGTGCAGTCCGACACCGTCGCTTTTTCGCCCAAGAGCCCGACGATGCCGCCAATGTTCGCGCGCAAAAGCGATTCGTCCGCCGTGATGCTTGCCGTGACCGAGCAGTTCTCGATCACCGTTTCGCCCATCGCGTTTCCGACGATCCCACCGACCGTCTCGGTGCCCTTCAACGTGCCGTCGGCAACCGAAACATTACGGATGACCGCGCCGTCGGTGCAGCCGAACAGCGACGAAACCGCGCCGCTCACGGTAAAGCCCGCGCCGTCAAACGTTCCGGTAAAGGGTGCGTCCGATGAACCGATCGCCGAAAAGTCCTCGGGCAGAGTCACATCCCCCGCCAACGTATAGCTTTCCGCAAGATCGGTGATTTCGGCAAAGGATGTAATTTCCTTTGCCTGCAAGGAAAGGGTCAAAAGTGTGATAACTGCCGCAACAATCGGCATTTTACCCAATCGCATTGTGTGTACCTCCTCTGAAAAAACACAAGATATCCAATCCGTTACATAAAATATAACACATTGTTCTCCGCTTTTCCATTGAATAAAGTGCCTATTTCATGGCATAATTTATCTAAAGAAAGAAAGGACGGTAGATAAAATGGGTGTGCTCCCCATTTTGAACAAGCATTTTTCGGATTTAAATCCCGTCGTTTTCGGCGAGGAGGCCTGCGACCCGGGACATTCGCATGGGCCGTCCATGCGGAGCGCCGTACTCATACACCATGTGCTCTCGGGGTCGGGCACGTTTTATTCCGCGCACGGGACGTTTCGGGTACACGCGGGAGAAGCCTTTATCATTCTGCCGTATGAGAATTTCAAGTATGTTGCCGACCTGGCCGACCCATGGCATTATGTCTGGATCGCCTTTGACGGCTCCTTGAGCGAACGCTTTTCCCGACTGCCGCCGGTCGTTGCGTCCGACGATCAGCTGTTTCGTTCCATGCTCACGGCCTTTGACATGCGGGGTATGGCGGAGGAATTTCTGGCGGGAAAGTTGTTCGAGCTGTATTCCGTACTGTTTTCGGAAAAAACGGACAATCCCGACGATTACATAGAGCGTATCCGCAGCTTTGTGGACGCCAATTACAACGGAAGCTGTGATGTGACCGAGATCGCAGCGGCGTTGAATTTGGAGTTACACTATCTGTCGCGTTTATTTAAGCAAAAGACCGGCACGACGCTAAAAGCCTACATAACCGACAAACGTATGCATGTGGCAAAATCTCTTTTGGCGTCCGGAAAGAGTGTATCGTTCACCGCGAACATGGTCGGCTACCGCGATCCGTTTCTGTTTTCGAAAATGTTCAAGAAGCACAACGGAATGTCTCCCAAGGAATGGAAAAAAGCGAATTACGATGAAAACACACCGACGATTTTCGCCGCTCTCGTCTAACGGGTTCGCGAAAACTTACTGCGGCTTTCTGCGATTATATCTGCGAAAAAATAAGAAAAAATAAAAAAAGCACCCCGAAAGGGTGCAAAAGAAGGGCATAACGCCCTTCGTAAATATGTATGATTTGAATGGCTTCTTCAGTACGATGAGCTGTCCGTTCTTGTGTTGCCAAAACAATGTTCGATGCCGTCGAGACTTTGAATCAACCTCATTTTTAAAAAAAACGAATATCGCTCTTGTATATCGGTATTTGTTGTGCTGTGGAAAATCGCGCATTTTAAGCATACCTTGTGTAATTCAAATTCTGTTGGATTCAATGCGACAAATATATACTTTCACACGTCTTTTCATTCTTCATCAAACAGAATATACTCTCGAACAAAGCGCATATATTGTCGCTCCGAACCATCAAACAGAAGATCCAAAAGTATTGCGCACATTTCCGGCTTTTTCATGTTTCGAACGTATTCAATCACCGTATTGCTCATAT
>CAZYFX010000001.1:0-45365 GCA_964646725.1 uncultured Oscillospiraceae bacterium | reverse complement strand
GACACGGGGATGAACGCGCCCGAAAGCCCGCCGACATGGGAGGACGCCATCGCGCCGCCCTTTTTCACCGCGTCGTTGAGCATGGCAAGGGCCGCCGTCGTGCCGTGCGTGCCGCATTTTTCAAGCCCCATGGCTTCCAGAATGTGCGCGACCGAATCGCCGATCGCCGGTGTCGGAGCAAGCGACAGATCCACGATGCCGAAGGGTACGCCCAAACGCTCCGAAGCCAGGCACGCGACCATCTGTCCCATGCGCGTGACCTTGAATGCCGTCTTTTTGATCACATCGGCGAGTTCCGAGAACGAGCAATCTCCCGCACGTTCCACCGCACTGCGCACCACACCCGGGCCGGATACGCCCACGTTGATCTCACATTCCGGTTCGCCCACGCCGTGGAATGCTCCCGCCATAAAGGGGTTGTCCTCCGGTGCATTGGCGAATACGACGAATTTCGCACAGCCGATCGAACAGTCGTCCTTGGTCAAAAAGGCAAGCTTCTTGATGATCGAGCCGCATTTGTTGATGGCGTCCACATCGATACCGCAGCGTGTCGAGCCGACATTGACGCTGGAGCACACGATGTCGGTGCAGGCCAATGCCTCGGGCACCGCGTCGAAAAACGCAAGCTCCTTCTTGGTCATGCCCTTTTGCACGAGTGCCGAAAAGCCGCCGATGAAGTTTACCCCGACCGCTTTTCCGGCACGGTCGAGCGTTTTGGCCGCCAAAATGTAATCGTCTTTGGTGATAAGACCGCCGACCTGAGAAATGGGGGTCACGGAAATGCGCTTATGGATGATCGGAATGCCGTATTCCTTTTCGATGTCCTCGCCGGTTTTGACCAGATTCTTGGCGTAATCGGTGATTTTGGCATAGATTTTTTCGCAAGTCTCATCGGCCGTGCTCGACGCACAGTCCAAAAGCGAAATGCCCATGGTGATGGTGCGAACGTCCAAATGCTCCTCACGGATCATATTGATGGTTTCCATGATATCTTTTATGTTGATCATAGCAAGCCCGTCCTGTCGTTATATGCGGTGCATGGAGTTGAAAATATCTTCATGCATGGCCTGGATAATAAGATTGTTTTCTTTGCCGAGCGTGTTCATGGCATCCACAAATTCGCCGAAGTTTACACCCTCATCGAAGGCTACCAGCATGATCATGGCAAAATATTCGCCCACGACCGACTGTGAGATATCGACAATATTCGCGCCGTATTCACTGCATCGGGTGCTGACCTTGGCAATGATGCCCTTGGCGTCCTTGGCGGTAACGGTAATAACTGCTTTCATGGTTCGGATTCCTTTCGTTGTATATGGTGATAAATGATTTCTTTTGTTATTATAAACCGTATGCGTTCGTTTTGCAAGAAACAATTCGTAAACACGCGGCTTTTTACAGTTTTAACAGTCGAATGGCGTTTTCGCATAAAATTTTTCTCATGCTTGCTTCGGAAAGCTCCAACGACCTAAGTCCCTCAAGCGAATCGCGCGGATTTTCCCACGGCGCGTCGCTTCCGAACAGAATATGCTCGACTCCGTGTTTTCCGACCAGTCTGCGAAGCGTTGTCGGCTGTGCCTTGGCCGCCGTGCGCGTCATGGAGGTATCGAGATACAGATTCTCGTGAAAGTTTAATTCATCGGCTGTTTCTTCCCACAGATCGTAGCCGCCGAAATGCGCGGCGATAAAGGTCGTTTGCGGAAACATCGCGCATACGCGGTTGATGCGTCGGGGGCCGGTGCGGATGGGCGTGTCGAAAGCGGCGTCGTGCCCGGAATGGAAGGAAACGATCAGCCCCAGTTCGCCGCAAAGCGCGTAGATGGGAAGAGCCTTGTCGCTGTCCAAATCGAAATTCTGATATTCGGGATGCAGCTTGATGCCCTTTATGCCGCTTTCGGATAAAAAGCGAAGCTGTTCTTCCCATGTTTCCGAGCCGGGAAAGACCGAGCCGAAGGGGATGAGCCGCTTTTCGGAAAGAAGCCCGACGGCAAAGCGGTTGACCGACGGCTCCTGGTGCGCGTTTGTGGCGATGGACAGCACGACCGAGCGCTCTGCGCCGCAGACATCCATGAGCTTCAAAAGCGAACACGTCGAGCCGTCATGTTGCGGTGTAAGACCGCAGGCGGCGGCTAACTTTTCCATGGCGCGCGGCGCAAGCGTATCGGGAAAGGCGTGTGTGTGAAAATCGATGATCATAGGCTCTCCTTGTCCCCGTCGTTCGTTTTTGCGTTTGAGAGTACGGCGGCATCAAAGGCACTGCGGCGGTAATGCTTCAGACACTTGATTGTTTTGTCGGGCGCGGACAGCACCAAAACATGATGAGCGGAACCGACGGTGTACAGAAGTCCGACGGCATACGGGTCGTTTTTGCGGCAGGTGTACAGAACATCCGCCCGATCGGCATATTCCGCCAGACGTTCGGTCGGAAAGACCGAAACGATTTCGGACGTCTTGAACTCCGTCACCTTTTTGCGCATCCGCGCACCGTATATTTTGGAAAGCTCGAACACACCGGTCGCGACCGTGTATTCGTATTCGATCTTGGTGAACTGAAAGGCAAACCACGCACAGAACGCGAAGATCACGCCGAGCATAAAGCTGACGGCGGGGATGGTATTCAACGTCAAAACGAGCATGGCAAGCGTGAGAACAACGGCGGATGCGACGATCCCGACACGCGCAAGGCGAATTGTCGGTGTCGCGTCGGTCGGGGTTAGGTATTCGCAATAGCCGGCCTGTAAAGAATCGGCTTCGTATTTTGGCATATTCATTTCTCCGAATCGTTTGGAACGGCCGTCTACATGAGCGGAGCAAGCAGCTTGAGAAATCCGTCGTACAGCCGTCGAACGGGCGTTTTTTTCTTTAATTCCGTCGGCTGTATCTCATGACAAACGGGAAAGGTTTTTTCGAAATCGTCGAGCACATCGGCGGTAAGCGGTGTATCGCAAAAATAGGCGGCGCATTCAAAATGCAGATACAGGCTTCGGTAGTCCAAATTGACCGTTCCGACCACCGCTTTGCGGTCGTCGCTGACAAACAGCTTGGAATGCACAAAGCCGGGCGTGTATTCGTATATCCGCACACCGCTCGGGAGCAGTTCGCCGTAATGCGAACGCGCCAATGCAAAGGCGATCTTATGGTCGGGAATATGCGGCAGGATAATGCGCACCTCCACGCCGCGCTTGGCGGCATTTCGAATCGCCGTGGTCATTTCGTTGTCTAAGATCAGGTAAGGCGTCATGATATAAACGTAGCGCTCGGCCGTGGCGATGATATCCATATATACCGTTTCGCCCACCTTTTCGCCGTCGAGCGGACTGTCTGCGTAGGGAATTACATAGCCGTCGCTCGGTTCGACGTTCGTCGATACGGAAAGATAACTCTCATAGTTTTCCGTATCCGTCGTTTTCCCGGCGGCGTTCCACATCTGCAAAAACATGAGCGTGAAGCTGCGTACCGCCTCGCCCCGCATGCGTACCGCACAGTCCTTCCAATGCCCGAAGCGCTCCTTGCGGTTGATGTATTCGTCGGCTAAATTTGTTCCGCCCGTGTAGGCGATCCTTCCGTCAATGACGGCGATCTTTCGATGGTCGCGGTTGTTGTAATGCGTCGAGACGAACGGACGAAGCGGTGCGAACATGCGACAGCGTATGCCCATGGCCGCTAACTTCTTCGGATATCCGTAGGGAAGAAGCGTCACGGCGCAGGTTCCGTCGTACAGGACACGCACCTCCACGCCCTCGGCGGCCTTGCGTTTTAAGATTTCGAGAATGCGTCCCCACATTTCGCCTTCGTCGATGATGAAATATTCGAGAAAGATGAAGTGTTCGGCCGTTTCGAGTTCCTTTAACAGGTCGAGCCAAAAATCCTCGGCGTCCGAAAAATACCGGCCGTCTCCGTTGCGGCAGACCGGATAACCGGCAAGCTTGTCGGCATAGTGCGCCATGCCCGAAAGTGAGGGACACCGCTCCTTGATTTCTTCGAGCAGAGTCGGGTCGGAGTGCGCAAAAACGCTTGTTTCGTCAAGAATCCGTTCGAGACGGCGGTGCATGAAGGCATGTCCGATATCCTTTTCCACGAACAGATACAACAGCGAACCGAACACCGGCAGAGCAAAGATCAACACGATCCATGACAGCTTGATGGTGGGATGGATGCGTGTGCTTGTGACGGTAAGCGCCATGAAAATCGAAAGTAACGTCAAGCTTCCGTAGGCGACCGACAGATAGCGCTCGAAATAGGCGAACGCGCAGAACAGCGCCGCAAACTGCAAAACCAACAGCAGTAGAATCACTGTGGTTCGGCCGAATAAAATATGAAAAAAACCTCGTCTGCTTTTGCGCCAAAGCTCATTGTCTCCGCGCGTTTTTTTCGTGCGTTTGCTCATGCCGTGTCTCCGTTCGGAATCGTTAAGGAAGCTCTCATTTTGTAAAAGTATAGCACATTTTCCGCCGCTTGTCAATCGGTTACGGCTTTTTCGAAGCAAAGCGCGTGAAAAAGTTGACTTACTTGAGTGAAAAAGTTGTAGAAAAAACAGAACGAAGGCGGTACAATTAAGATGAAACACCGCAAACGTCATACGAGGAGGAAAATCGTTATGCATTTTAATGTAAAAGAAGAAATCATTGCTTTAACGCCGCAGTGGAAGGGGGAGCGTTTTCCCGACGGACGGCCGCGCGTGGCCGACAAATATTTAACGGCCTTGCGCAGTCTGACCTTGGAGGAGGTATGGAAGCCCATCTTCGTCAAGGGCTACGAAAGCCAGTTCGAGGGACGGCTCAAGACACTGCACGACGACGGAAGAAAGCTCATCGGTCGCGCCGTCACCGCCACCTTTGCGCCCACACGTCCCGACCTTCATGAAACCATGTTTGCCGTCGGCATGGAGGAAGGGAGAAAGGGCAACTATAACCAATGGGTCATCGACAGTCTGGTCGAGGGCGACGTGGTGGTGGCCGACATGTACGACAAAATCTACAAGGGCACTTTTTTGGGCGGTAATCTGACCACCGCCATCAAGACCAAAACCAAAACGGGCGGCGGCGTCATCTGGGGCGGCGTGCGCGACGTGGAGCAGATGAAGGGTGTGGAAGGCGTACAGGTATATTATCGCGGCATCGACCCGACCCCCATCCGCGATTTTGTCATGACCGGCTTCAACTCCGTGACCCGTATCGGAAATGCGACCGTTCTGCCGGGCGATATCGTGTTCGGCGCGGGCGGCGGTGTGCTGTTCATTCCGTCGCATCTGGTGGCCGAGGTGGTGGACGGCGCGTCCAAGACGCAGGTCAAGGATCTGTTCGGCTTCGAAATGATCGCGCAGAACAAATTCACCACCGCGCAGATCGATAAGAACACCTGGACAAAGGATATGCTCGACATGCTCATGGATTTCATCGAAAAGGATGAACGCGCCGCGGCCTATCGCGACCTCGACTGGTCGGTCGAATACGATCTGGCGCTTCACGGTGACCCGAACGATACGCAAACGGCACTGTAAAAACAAAAAACGAAACGAACGAGGTGATCGGTATGAAAATCACATCCCACGCGACCGTTTATCAGCTGTTTCTGCGTTCCTTCACCAAAGAGGGAACGCTGGCGGCGGCCGAGGAGCATTTGGAAGATATTGCCGCTCTCGGCGCGGATTTTGTCTATCTTTGTCCGATGTTTTCGGCAGATGACGATGAAAACAGAGAATTTTGGAGTCCGCGTCAAATCCGCTCCGGCTTCGACAATCCGAAAAATCCGTATCGCATGAAGGATTATTTCGCGGTCGATTCCGAATACGGCACCGAGGACGATCTGAAGCGCTTTGTCACACACGCTCATGCGCTCGGGCTAAAGGTGCTTTTGGATCTGGTTTACTATCACTGCGGCCCGAAAGCTGTCTTTTTAAAGGAGCATCCGGATTTTGTTCTGCAAAACGCCGACGGCTCGCCGAACATGGGTGAATGGGCGTTTCCGCGTTTGAACTTCGAAAATCCGTCCTTGCGCGAATATCTGTACGAGAACATGCTGTACTGGATTCGGACATGCGACGCGGACGGCTATCGCTGTGACGTCGGCTCCTCGATTCCCATGGACTTTTGGGAGGAGGGCATTCGCAGGTGCCGCAAGCTGAAGCCCGACCTCTTTATGCTCGACGAGGGGCACAAGGTCGATGCGAAAGTCGAAGGATTTGACGCATACTACAGCTTTTTCTGGAGCGACGACCTGCAAAAGGTGCTGTACGGACAAGAAAAGGCTTCGATTTTGAGCCGAAACGATCACTATCGACAGACCGACGTTCCCTCGCCCATTCTTCGCACGCTCGACAATCACGACATCGCCAACGACTGCGACGCGCGTTTCGACACAAAACCCGGCTCGGAGGGTGTGAATGCCGCGCTGGTGCTCAACGCGCTCACAAACGGTGTGTTTTTCCTGTACAACGGCATAGAAGATTGCGACACGCACCGCCACAGCATTTTTTACAGTCGGGAGCATAACGGCGGGCTTGACTGCACGGTCGATCGAAGCGGAGACGCGGAGAAAACGACCGAACGCCGCGCCTTGCTCCGAACGCTGACCGCTCTGCGCAAGGAATATCCGACGGACGCGGCCGCACCGAACCGTTTTCTTCATGTCGGCGAAAACACGCTGATCTTCGCAAGAGGCGACGATACGCACGGCCTGACGGTTGGGGTGAATTTGAGCGCCGAGCGCTGTGAGATTCCGTTTGCACCGAGCGGCGAGACGGTACTTTCGCACGGCGCGGAGCTTTCGGACGTGACCGTTTTGGACGGCTACGGCTATTTCGTTCTCCGTTCGTAAAAAACAAACATAAAAAAACAAAACATAAAAAACAATGGCGGCCGAACCGCCGATGGAGGTACATCATGGAAGTCAACACTTCAAACGCTTCGCAAAGACGCGAAAAGGTTTTTGCGGCCTATAACCGTCATAAGGACTACGCCGAGGATTTCATTCGTAACGGTATCGAATCCAATCGCAAGGGTTTCGGGCGCATCGTTGTCAAGGATGCCGAGGGCAAGCCCGTCAAAGGGGCGTCGGTCAAGCTGACGCAGAAAAGCCACACGTTCAAATTCGGCTGTAACATTTTCATGTTGGACGAATTTGAAAACGACGAAAAGAACGCCGCTTACCGCGACGTGTTTCACAAGTATTTCAACTATGCCACCGTTCCGTTCTACTGGAGCGACCTTGAGCCGGAATACGGAAAGCCGCGCTACGATAAGGATTCTTTCAAGGTCTACCGCCGTCCCGCGCCCGACCTTTGCGTGGAGTACTGCAAGGAGCACGGAATCCGCATGAAGGGTCACTGCCTTGCCTACGACACCTCGTCCTTTACGCCGAGCTATTTGCCGCGCGATGTGCGTGAAGCAAAGATTATGTACGACAAGCACTTTGCCGAGGTCGGTGCGCGCTATGCGGACGTAATCGAGGACTGGGACGTGACCAATGAGCTGCTCTGCCGCCGCTTTTTCCACTTCTCGCAGCCGGCACTCATCAACGAATACGATTATCTGGAATGGGTCTTTGAGACAGCCAAGAAATACTTCCCCTACAACGGACGTATCATCAACGAAGCCGCCCAGTTGGGGGACAGCGACAACAATGTCAACCGCACGCCGTATTACATGATGATCGAGCGGATGTTACGCAACGGCGCACCCTGCAACAAGGTCAGCTGGCAGGCGCATTCGTTTGTGCGGCTTGAGGACGAGCCGGGCTTTGCGGGCTTCCGTTACAATCCCATGACCGAGATCGAGCAGATGCGTTTATATCGCGATTTCAAGCTTCCCATGCAGATTTCCGAAGTGACGCTCCCTGCCTATGGACTTGATCCGCAGGACGAGGAGGTGCAGGCCGAACTTCTCACGCTCATGTACCGTTTGTGGTTTGCCGCAGAGGGCATGGAGGGGATCGTTTACTGGAATCTGGTGGACGGCTATGCCGCCTGGGCTCCGCAGGGAACGTTGGAAGGTGAGAACTATTTCTGCGGCGGTATGTATCGCTACGACATGACCGAAAAGCCGATTTTGCGTGCCTACAAAGCGCTCATCGACGGCTGGCACACCGACGCTTCCGTTGTTACGAACTGCGACGGCGAAGCGGTATTCAAGGGCTTCTACGGTGACTACGAGGCAGTTGTTACCACCGAAAAGGGCGAGAGCGTACACACCTTCAAGCTGGATACGCACTACGAGCGTCCGTATTCGATCACGCTTGCGTAAGGAGAAACGGAGTTATGGAACAGAGAAAAAAGGCTCTCATCACGGGTGCGGGGCGCGGAATCGGCCGTGCCGCCGCCGTAAAGCTGGCATCCATGGGCTATGAGATGTTCGCAAACTATGCGGGCAACACTTCCGCCGCCGAGAAAACGCGCGCAGACATTGAGGCGGCGGGTGGGGTATGTACGCTTGTCAAGTACGACTTATGCCAAAGCGATTGTGCGGACAAGCTGTATGCCATGACGGGGGATGTGGATGTATTGATTCTCAATGCGTCTGTCCAGCACCGCAAAAAGTGGAGCGAGATCACGCTTGCGGAATACGACGAGCAAATGAACTGCAATTTCCGCGCGTCGCTTCTTTTGATTCAAAAATACGCGCCGGGCATGGTTGCAAACGGCTTCGGGCGCATTATCACGGTGGGAAGTGTCCAAGAAGCCAAGCCGCATCCGGACATGTTGGTTTATTCTTCGAGCAAGGCGGCACTGACGCTCATGGCGCGTTCGCTTGCTCTTCAGCTTGCGGGAACGGGTGTGACGGTCAACAGTGTGGCGCCGGGTGTGGTGGCCACCGACCGCAATGCCGAAGCGCTTGCGGACGAGGAATACCGCAAGACGGTATTGGCCAAGATCCCGCTCGGGTACTGTGCCGAGCCGGAGGATTTGGCGGGTGTATTTGCGTTTCTGTGTTCGGATGCGGGAGCCTACATGACCGGTCAGAACTTATTTGTTGACGGCGGCATGTCCGTCAAATAGGCGCGCGGAAGCCGCGCTGCAATTTTCGCGGGCACAGTTATCGATGAAATCGTTACTCTTCGGACGCGTTTTTTACCCTGCCGTGCGCCCAACGGGGCTTACGGCTCAGTGCGGATTTTGCGTTTACAAGCTCATACGGCGAAGCGCCGCTCCGATATTCGCGTCCGAATTTGCATAAAACGATATAGTTTCGTCCGCGCATTTGTACTCCACCGTCCGTCTTCGGGACGGACGGTTCGGTGTGAAAGCGGATGTTACTGTTCGCCGTAATTTAAAAGTCGCAGTGCCTCCCAAAGGAAGCCTGCGACTTTTTGTATTCAACTTATTTTCTTAACAGCAGAACCGACCGATATTCTCCGACCGGAACAACCACCGTTTTGTTTTCCGAACGGTACTCTTTGCCCGTAAACGCATCGTAATACGTTCCGTCCTGCGGAAGCGTGACCGTCACGGCTTCTTCGAGATTCATGTACAAGCCGATCATGTCGGTGTTGACGTACACGGGACACGTTTCCGTGTAAATGTGTACTCCCGCAAGACGCGCAAGCTCTCGTAAAATCGCGCCGTCCAAATCGCCGATGGCCGAATAAATACATTTGCAACCGTCTGTTTCTCTGAGCGCCAGACTGATTTTTCCGTCCGCGAAGCGTCCGAGTGCGACCGCTTTCGTGTCGTCGCAGAATATGCGCGTTTGCACCTGCCCGTCTCCGTAGGTGCGTCCGAATGCCGACGCACGGTTTTCGCCGCTGTCCTGCGAAAGATGCATTCCCACCGTTTCGGCGGCTCTTGCCAAATCGAGTTTTTCGTCGGTTATGCCGTCCGTCGGGCCGAAAAAGACCACCGTTTTTCCGGGCTTGACGCGCTCTATGATGATGCTTCGCACCGTCTCGTCGGTCTTGTATTCGTCCAACAGAAGTACAAGCTTGTAGCGGTCAAAATCGATTTTTTCGATATCGCAGACCGAATAGAGGTCGTAGGGAGCTCCCATGCGACCCAAGCCCTCACGCTGACGGCAGAACAACGCATTGTTGACCCCGGAATGCTTGTTGACGTAGAGCAGTGATGCACCCTCGGCAATGACACAGACCTCGGCGTTTGAGGTCGCGTCGCGCGCGGTGACGTCCTTTGCAATGCGGATGAAATGCGCAATCTCGTTCATCATGGATTCGGAATAGAACCAACCCTCGAACATGTCGAACCACCAGAGTGCCAAACGTCTTGCACAGCATAACATAAAGTCGCGCCGCATAACGTCGATTGTCTCGGCTTCCGATTTGAAACGACTGTCCGCGCCGGGGATGGGCACGCCGTTTCCGTCGGGAACGAACGCGGGGGCCGCATGGGTGATGTGGTCAAATTCCAAAAAGTACAGTTTGTTGTGACGGTCGAGCGTATCGCTCGGAACCATGACGGCACTTACATCATCGTAAGCGCGGTGCGCATAGGAGGACGGACTGGAGATCATGTCGATATACGGACAGGTGTATACTCTCTCGTAGCTCAACGTCCCCGCATCCCACAGACGCTTGCCCTCCAATTCGAACAGATAGCCGTAGTACACGCCGCAGAGTTTGTGATAGTCTGTCTCCTCTTTGACGATGTGTGCAAATTCGATGATGGCGTCGGCGATGATATCGGAATGGAATCGGCGGTACTCCACCAGATTCTTTTCTTCCGTCGGGTCGAGATACACGCGTTCGCGCGGAATGTCACGCGCGGCCTTGTCGGGAATGACGGCCGTCGGGTCGTTCTTGTATTCACGGTATGCCGCAAGCTTAATCGGGTGGCTTTCCTCGTCATCGCATTGGCTGAACCATTCGGTCGTATAGCCGCAGAGAAGAAAATAGCCGTAGAAGCGCTCACCGTATTTTTCTTCGGTGTGACGAATGACCTTGCGGAGATATTCGCCGGCCGCGTCGCGCCATGCACGGTCGCATATTTCCTGCGACAGATTCGTGAAGGTATACGGAACGCCGTGCTTCCTGCAATACCATTCCCGTGTATCCAACTGTATCATCAAGGCAAAGTAGCCTTCCGGTGCGTTTTCGAGAAACAGCTCGATCTGACGGTCGATGGGCTCGAAATCGAACACGCCGTCGTCCGTCCATGTTTCGCCGTACAGCGAATACGGAACGCCCAACATACATTTGATACTGCCGGTCAGAATGTCAAAAACGCGCACACCTGCCTTGTAGAAATCGCTTATGTTCCGCGCCGACGGACGGAAAGATTTAAAGGACAGCGGCTCCAACAGCTTGCCGTCGATGTTGATTTTGACCGCACCGCCGTGTTTTTCCAATTTTACATGCATTTGCTTCACCTATCGCTTTCTTTTGCGCTCTATTCGATTCCGAGAGCTTTTTTCTTATACTCCGCCAAAATCTGCGGATACAGCTGACAGCTCATGCCGCCGTCCACCGTAAGTTCCGTTCCGGTGACGTTTTTGGATTCGTCACTGCCCAAATACCACGCGGCATTGGCGATATCCTCGAAATCCGAGATGTCGCCGATGGGCGTCAATGTTCCGTTGACGATCTGCTTCGAGCCCATTTTCACCCAGCGTTCGGTTTTGATCGTGCCGGGAAGCACCACGTTGGAGCGAATGCCGTATTGTCCCAAATCGACCGCTAAGGCGCGGCTCATGGCGTTGATGCCGCCCTTGGAGGCACTGTAGGCGATACGGTTGGGAATGGCGCGGTAGGCCGTGTTGGAGCTGATGAAAACGATCGCGCCCTTGCCGTGTTCTTTCATGCGAAGCGCCGCCTGACGAATGATGGTGAAATTCCAAACCAAATTCGTCTCGAACACGCGACCGAATTCCTCGACCGTGCATTCAAAGAACGGCATACCTTTGGCGGGGTCGTTTCCGAAGCCCATGTCGGCGGAATTTAAGCATACCGTTTCGACAAACAGACCGTTTTTGTCGATATCGGCAAAAATATCCTTGACGCGCTGTTCGTCGCGAATGTCCAACGCATAGCCGTAGGCGGGCACGCCGTATTTTTCCGAAACATCCTTGGCCGCCGCTTCGGCGCGTTCGGCGCTTCGACTGGTGATGACCGCCGCATAGCCCTCCGACGCGAACCGCGACGCGATGGCAAGGCCGCTTCCCACAGTACCGCCGGTCACAAAAACCGCTTTTTTCATTTTCGGTTCCTCTTTTCTTTATAAAAATACTTTTTCAGTTCAATTTATCGAATACGCGCACATGGTCGGCGATGAACGCATCGTCCTCAAACTCACCCTCGATTTTGTAGGGCTTGGAGGAGCGATAGCCCTGCACCTCGGTGGTCAGCAGAATGAACTGCGGCACATGTGATACCGGGCCGTCGGAATGCGAAACGAGCTTGCCGTCGCAGTAGAAATCATAGCCGTCGGGCTGCCAGTTCATGCCGAAATAATGCCAGCCGTCCTCGGTTTCGTCAAGCGCGTAATTCACGCGGCCTTCTTCGCGGAACTGGATGCCGTAGCCGCCCATGATGTTGCCGGTTGTGGCCGTGCCCGCGCCGAAGCATTCCATGATATCCGACTCCACGCCGCACCATTCCGGTTCAAAGCGTGCGCCGATGGTGGGCGACTGTGTCCAGAAGGCACTCCACATGACCTCGGGGTGCTTTTGGAATTTGCAGCGGCATTCGTAGTAGCCGTACCGATGGACGAACTTCGGCTTTTCCAACACGCCGAGCGGCCAGAACTCATTCTGTCCCCACGGATTATCCGTGCCGCTTTTGGGGATATCGAAGGAATTGGAGCCGGTTTGCAGCTGTGGCGAAACATAACAGCCGTTGCGTTCGGTTCGATGCAGCTCGATATGGCTGTTGCCGTCCAAAACCACACCTGCGTCGGTGTAGGCGTCGCAGGGTGAGCCCCAGTAATTTAAGCGGAAGCCCCATTTGGAGGTGTCAAGCTCCGTTCCGTCGAATTCGTCGTTCCACACAAGCTTCCATTCGCCCTCCGGCAAAAGGCTGGGAGCGTGATCCTTGATTTCGTATTTTTGCATGTTGTTCATACCCTTACCTTTTTAAAAATAAAATTTTGTTTCCGCCGGGCGTATGTCGGTGAGAGCCCCTGTGTAATGGCGCAGGGTATGCGGTGTGTAGGGGTGCTTTAAGCATGCTTCTTCGTCGATTTCAATGCCCAGACCGGGCTTGTCGGGAATGGTGATACAGCCGTCCGTGTATTCCAAATGCTCGTTTGTCACGTCGCTTCGCCACACCACGTCCGAATACATGATTTCCAAAACGGTGAAATTCGGGCAGGCCGCTGCCAGCTGAAGCGTGGCGGCATTGGCAACCGGGCCGCTCGGATTGTGCGGCGCAAAGCCGATGTAGCGGCACTCGGCTTCGGCGGCGATTTTTTTAAGCTCCATGATGCCGCCGGCATGGGAGATGTCGGGTTGGATGTAATCGGCCGCCGCAAGGTCGAACATGCGCTTGTAGTCCCAACGCGTGTACAGTCGTTCACCCGCTGCGATGGCTACGGGCGATTTGTCGCGCACCGCCTTTAAAGCGTCCAAATTGTCCGGCGGAACGGGTTCTTCGAAGAATTTCGGCTTGAACGGCTCCAGTTCCTTGGCGATTTGTATGCCGGTCGGAATATTGAAGCGTCCGTGTCCCTCGATGAGAAGCTCGACGTCGTTTCCGACAGCCGCGCGTACCTCGCCGACGCATTCGAGCGCCGTGTTTAAATCCCTGTTCGAGATTTCCAAATAGTTTTTGCCGAACGGATCCCATTTCATGGCCGTCACACCGCGTGCGACCGCCGCCTTTGCTTTTTCTCCGAATTCCTTGGGCGTTTTCGCTCCGGCAAACCATCCGTTGACGTAGATACGCGCCTTTTCGTTCACCTTGCCGCCGAGGAGCTGATATACCGGGACGTTTAAGCTCTTGCCCAGAATATCCCACAGAGCGCATTCCACCGCCGACAGAGCCGACATGAGCACGGGGCCGCCGCGCCAATAGGCGTCGCGGTAGATCGCGTGCCAGTGCTTTTCGATTTCGAACGGATTTTTGCCCACCAGATATTCCTTAATGTGTTCCACCGCGCCGAGAAGCGCTTTTTCCTTGTATTCGAGCGTCGCTTCGCCCACGCCGTCGATCCCATCATCGGTATACACCTTGATAAAGACCCAGTTTGTGCGGAAGCAGTCCACCACGAAGGGCTTTATGTCCGTAACCTTCATACCGTTTCATCCTTTCCTATAAGCTTTTTTCGAAATATTCCTCTTGTTTCGCTGTTTGTTTTTTGCCGCCATGCGGAAATAAGTCTTTACAAAATCAAAGGACTATGCTATAATTATGCTACGAAAAAAAGGATTTGTCTTTCGATATCGTACTTGCTTTTTTCGAAATCTTACGCGGAGGTCGTCATGGAGCCTGTTTTTGAAATTCGGAAAGCGGAGTATTATATTTCGGTCAACGTGTTCACCGCGTTTCAAACGCCGCTTCGCCGTGTGAACGAATACGAGATCGAGCTGTACACCACCTCCGGCAACACAAGTGTTATCAACGATACACCTTATGGGCAGACGGCGGGAAACGTACTGGTCGCAAAGCCGGGTGATCTGCGCTACAGTCGGGGTGCGTTCGAATGCCACTGTGTGCATTTTCTGTGCAACGACCGTGCAATCTGCGAACAGCTGAACAAGCTGCCCCCGCTTACGCATACGCGGGATGCGGAGAGTTTGGAGCGTCTGTTTCGCCGTTTGTCCGAAGCATGGAAAAACATGCGTCTTTCGGGTATGCTTGAAACGCAAGGGGCGCTCATGCAGCTGGTCGGGATACTCGTCGGCGAGGACAACGAGGCTTACAGCGGACGGTATGTTCGCTACGAGCCCAACATTTCCGCGGCCTGCGAATATATAAAAAAACGGTTAGACTGCTCGGTGAGTCTAACCGACATGGCCATGCAAGCGCATTTGAGCCCGGGATTTTTTCATACGGTGTTCAAGGACATCAAGGGCGTGACCCCGACGGGATATTTGACCGAACAGCGTGTACGCCGCGCCAAGGAGCTTCTTCGAAAAAGCAATCTTCCGTTGGTGGAAATCGCGATACGGTGCGGTTTCGGCAGTCAGGGCTATTTCAACTATGTGTTCAAGAAGCAGACCGGGCAGACGCCCAAAACCTATCGAGATCGGAAACAGATCATTATTTGAAAAATAAGGAGACTGCAACAGATCGTTCTGCCGCAGTCTCCTTTGACTGTTCCTTTATTTGCGAGTTGCTTTTGTCGGCTTATTTTTTTGTCGTGATCGTTAACTTCGGCGCTTTATACTTAAACGTAAATCCGAAGACGCGGCTCATGACCTCGAGCGGCAGCATGGGCAGTCCGTCACAGCATTCGAGCGGCGCGTTCAAAAGCGTCTTTTCACCGTTGATGACGACATTGCGTGAACCGAGCGTAAAGACGATGCTTGCGTCCTTCGAATAGAACGCCAGCTTCTTGTCGGTTGCCGTGTATTCGTAATAAAGCCCCAACTTATACACCAACACATGGTACGGATTGAACGGGAACAGCGTGTAGCCGTCTTTGAGCTGTACCGGCGAATTGATGGGCTGTTCGACGCCGTTTAACTCAAACAGCGGCCGTCCGGTGTCCTGCATAAGATCGATTCCGTAAAATTCGTATTCGACGTTCGGAGCGCTGGCCGGGTCGATACGCAGTCCCGTGATCGTTTCGTCGATCGGACGAACGGCGCAGATCGCTTCCTCCACGCCCGGCTTTAAGCTTACGCCGAACGACTGGTGCTGAACGAAGTCCGGATGCTCGGCCGTTACATAAAAGACCTCGACGGTCGTCGGCACGGAAACCTTGGCGCGAAGGCGCACATGCGTTACATTCTTCATGGAGACGGCAAGCGGTTCGGTGGAATACAGGTTGGCGTCGGCAATATGCGTTACGCCCTTGAGGGCACCCTTTTCGTAGGCCGCGTCGCAACCGAGCGCTTTCCAATGCTCTTCCAAATTTCCCTTGCCGAGCGAAACGGTGCGCAGCACCTTGTCGGGCACACGTGCGGGAAGTCGGCCGTCGGTGCGGAGCATATGACGCTCTTGCGGATACAGATAGGACAGACGCGACAGCTGATTTTTGGTGGGTACATCGTCCTTGTGCGGCTTTTCCTTGGTATAAACGTCGCGCACGGCATTCAGATAGCCGAAGCCGTTCAAGCCCTCGCACGGCATGATGTAGGTGCCCTCTCCGTATTCGTTCCAGTTGGACATCATGACGAAGCGGTGCGTCCATGACGGCTTATCCTTGAAGGACGGCAGCATTTCGTCGCGGAAAACGGTGTGCAGCTTTTTGAAGTCCTCGGCCGTCATGTTCGGGCTTCGGGTTCCCGCCCACGCCACGTTGTTGAAACCGGTGGACGCGGTGGGCACGACGTGTACATAGTCGAGCGACTGTTGGACGCGGATGGCGTTCGCCGTATAGTCGGCATCGTAGCCCTGCTTCGCCCAGTTGTAGGCATACGCCGCATCAAAACGGCAATCCTTCAGTTCCTGGCTCGGGCCGCCGCAGCCCATGACGATCAGTCCATCGTAGCCGAGTTTTTTCAGCTCGCTCTCAAGGTAATCGAACTCTTTGCGCACGTTTTCGGGGCCGCCCAACGACTGAATGAGCTGATAGGTACCGAACACGGCCATGACCGCCTTGTTGTCGATGGTCATGTAGCGCTTATCGCTGAAGAACTGTTCGATCCAGTACGGCACATAGTAGCGGCGGAACGCCTCACTGCTTGCGGGACGTGCGGCATTGGCGGCCTCCCACAGCAGAGCAAAGCGGCTCATGTCGCTGTATTTGCAGTTGAAGTAGCCGTCGTGGATGGCTTCGGACAGCACGGTGGTTTTCATGGGAGCGTTGCTTTCGCTGGCATACCAGCAATACAGCTGGAAGTCCACACCGTTTTCGAGCATGAACTTGATCTCCCAGTCCGCTACCTCCGGAAGCCCCTCGTCATAGTAGCCGATGACCGGCTTGATCTCGGGGTAGGCCGAAATGCAGTCCCAACCGATGTGCGAACCGGTGTGCCACAGAGAGCACATGTTCATGCCGATCACATAGTCGTTCATGCCCTTGGGAATCTTGGGCTTGGGGCAGTAGTCGTCGTATTCGATCAAGGGGAACAGGTGGATGTGGTCGCACTTCAAAACGGCGTTTTCGGAAGCAAGCGACAAACGAATCCCGTCGATGACGGAGCCGGAAAGCTTGAAGGTGTCGATGTTTTTGCCGTTGATGCGCAACAGCACCTGCTTTTTGGCGGTATCAAATTCAAAGCGCAGACGGTACCACATTTCGTTAAGTGCATAGCGGACGGTCTTTCCGTCCACACAGAAGAAGCCGTCGGCGGTGGTCAATTCAAAGGCGGTCTTTCCTCCGGAGAGAAGCGCCACCCCCGCGCCCTTGACGAGCTCGGGCATGAAGAAGAAGGATTCGAAGGCGTATTTGCCCGTGCACGGCTTGACGGGTGCGCATACGGAAGCCTTTGCGCCGTTTTCGGCGGTCAGAACGAGGTTTTCACCGTCGGTTGCGACGGAAGCGTCCTCCGTGCAGTCGCTCTGCCAGCCGGCGGGAACGGTGCCGGGCAGATAGAGCGAAAAGCGTTCGCGCAAGGCGTAGTTTGCCTGAATGCGCGTTTCGCCCATCGTTACATCGATCACGTGGCCGGCGAATGTGCCGATCTTATAGAATTTGATATGACGCGCGGTCATGGGAAGCTCCGCACCGAACACATCGTCCACGTAGTAGCGAACCTTGTGCGTTTCGAAATTGAGCACGAGCTTGAAAATGTGCTTGCCGAGCGGGCGTTTTTCTTCAAAAAGGAGCTTTTCCTTTTGATTGCGGCCGAGTGCATAGTAAGCGCCGTTTTTGGTATACAGGCAGGCGGCGTCGTTTTTGTCGGTGTCGTACAGGCGCACGAACAATCCGTCGAAACCGTCGCGAATGTTGACGCTTGCCAACACGGTGACCACGCCTTCCGACGTTTTGCGAAGCTCGCGCACCATGCCGGTCGGGGCTTCGCCCTTGACGTTGCTGATGGAGTAGGGAGCGAAGTTGCGCTCCGTTTCTTTCGCGCCGCGTCCGTCGTACCACCAGCAGGTGCCGGGCGCTTCATGCCAGGTCATGCCGTAGCAGCCGTCGTCGGCAAGCATATACGCTTCCAAAGGTTTCTTTTCCATAAAGACTTCATCCTTACTTATCTTTTTTTGTATGTACGGAAAGCATTTCCGATACAAGGTCATTGTAGCATAGAATACCCGTTTTCGCAACGGATTTTCCGTTTTTTGGCAGAATGCACAAACGATTTGTGCATTCTGCCGATTGCACCGACGGTTTCTCCGTAAAAACGGAGCGACACATTGCCGCTCCGTTTTGTGTTCTTTTATGCAGGTGTCCGCTCCGTTAAATCGGTCAACACCTTTGCCGCCTGTGCACGCGTTGCCGTTTCCTTCGGTGCAAAAACCGTCTCGCTCATGCCGCGAAGGATGCCTTTTTCATACGCCCACGCAATCGCGCATTTCGCTTCCTCCGTGCAGTCCGCAAGGTCGGTGAACGGAAGTGCGGACACGTCGGACTCCGCTTTTTCGGCGGCATGGCGGTACAGCATCAACGCCATCTGCTCGCGCGTGACCGATTCCTCCGGGGCAAACTCCGTTTCGCTCACCCCTTTGACCACACCGCGTTCGATCGCCCAAGTAAGTGCGTCCGCATACCATGCGTCTTTCGGAACGTCCGTGAATGTGACGGCCGCTTCGGCGCTCGGTGCTCCTTCGGCACGGTGTAAGATCGTGACGAACATGGCGCGCGTCAAGGTGTCATCCGGTGCGAAAAGCGTGTCGCTTATTCCGTTCATCAGACCCTTTTGCAAGGCTGTGCGAACGGCGGCAAATGCCCAATGTTCTTCCGTTATGTCGGTAAAGTTCGCAATGTCAAGTCCGCTTTCGGTTGCTTCGGTTTCGTCGGTTTTCTGCGAATCGTCCGTTTCTTCCGTCTTTTTCGTATCTTCCGTTTCGTTTTTTTCGTCGGCTTCGGTTTTGTCGTTACCGTCGGTCGAAGCACCGTCATCGGTCGAGGTACTCGGGCGCGGCGTGGAAGTGTCGGAGGAGGTCGGTTCAAATTCCTTGTTGTAGTCCTCGGTGTAGAACACGAGAATCTTATCGCCGTTTTCGATGCCGCAGCCGCTCATATAGGTGTCCGGAAATTCGCCGTTGACCTTGAACATCCAGCCCGAATAAGGCCCTGCGCCCATTTCCTCGAGCACCGTTCCGTCGGCCGTCGTGACCGAAGCCAGATAGCCGCCGCGGTTGACATAGGTGTAGCCGTTTTCTTCCAATACCTTTTTAAACACGTCGAACACGGTCGTGCCCTCGGGCAATTCCTTCACCGTTTCGGAAAGAAGCGATTTTTTGCCGTTTTTCAGGTTAAAGGTGACGGTCGCCGTTTCGACAACCGGCGTGGGGGCGGTGTTGCTTGCGGAAGTGTATTTTCCGCGCACGACAAGTTCCGCCGAAACGGGACGTGCGTACAAATCGGCAAGTGCCGCATATTTTGCATACGTTTCGGGATCGTCACGGTACAGCTTTCCGTAGCGTCCGAGTGTTTCACTCGACAGAACCGAATCGATTGTGACGGACTTGGCCTTGTTTTGTAAGCTGACCAACAGGTTTTCGTGGGTGATTACGCTCGGATTGGACGAGCGGAACAAACGCCAGGCTTCGAGTTCTTCCCAACCGTCGAGTGCCGTCGGAACTACACCGTAACCGACCGTGTTTTTCGCGTCGTATACCCAAACGAGTTCACCGTCCCGTTCGTAAATCTCTTTAAAGGGCGCAAGGTCGTAGCGAATGTTTTCCGCCGTCTTGTTTTTGCCGCGAATGCCGTCAAAGTAGGCTTCGCACACGCGAGAAAGAAGCGCACGTTCGGCATCTATCTCCTCCTCGGTCAACGGCAGAACGGCGAATGACAACTCTTTCGAAGCGGACAGTCCGCTTTCTTTGTCGGTCAAGGTCACGGTGACGGTGACCGGCGCCGTATCTTCTCCGACGGCGGGACGGTACACTTCGGTGCGCGCCGCATTGGCCACATCGGGCGAAAGGATGAGCGCTTCGTTCGATGACGTAATGGTGACCGGCGTGACCTTGCCGTCCACACCGAAATCGGCGGTGGTCGGGTACAGAATATCGCCGCTCACGGTGTACACGCCGTCCGTTTCGGTAAGAGACGTACCGAAGGCATCGCGAAGTCCCGCCTTTTCAAAGCCGTTTTCCAGTTTCCGGGCAAGCGTTTCGCGAATACGTTCCGCGTCCGCTTCGTCGAGCGGGGCGACCGTGCAGTCAAAGGTCTTGTAGAGCACGATCTCCGGCTCGTCGGTCGAAGTGAAGCCGAAGGTATACGCCGCCGTCAGCGTGGCAGGCCGTGCGGTCGTGGTGCGATGGGGAACGGCACTCATCGGCTGTGTCTTGTCCGCTCCTTCGACCACCGACAGCGCGGACGGGTCGGAGGACGTCCAGGAGACAAGTGCCCAGGCGTTTTCGTCGATTTTTGCGGGAAGCGTGACGGCTTCCGTGAGAGGAGAATCGACATCGATGTGCGTGTTGTCAACAAGCTCCTCGCGCATGAGCGTCTTGACACGTTCGACATCCCACGGAATTACGGCCGTGGCGGTAAAGGTGTCGCTTACCTCGTCGAGCGACAGCTCAAAGGTCACGCGAATCGTCGCGCTGTGACGGGCGGGCGCGGTGCGCGGGTCGGCATAGAAATAAGTGATCGCGCCGTTTTCGTCGATCGAAGCACCGTCGTAAACTGTTTCGATATCGGTGATACGGGCGGTGATACTCGGCTCGTCAAGCAGGGCGATTTTGGAAAGGAGCATGTCCGTTACATTGACATCCTTGCCGTAAGTCGGCTTGAAGGTCTTGTTTTTGCGGAGCGAACGAATGACCTTATCGAGACGCGATGCCTTGTCGGCCTTTTCGTCCTCAATCGCCGCTTTCGAATACACGGTGAACACAAACGTCTTTTCCGCGCTTGCGTCCTCTTTGGAGAGGGTCGCTGTCAAGGTGACGGCGGCAATGCCTTTTTTCGGAAGCGTCACCTCGCCGCTTGTCGGGTCGATGACCGAAGCGTTGTCACTGCTCCAAACGATCTTCGAGCCGTTTTCTCCCACTGTCGGGAGAATTAAAACGGTTTCTTCCTTGATGGGAAGCGAAGCGTCGAGATTCAGCGCGGCTTTGTCGGCCTCCACGCTTCCGACGGCATTCGATTTTACGCGAATCGGAGAGGAGGGAGAGTCGGTCGTGCCGCCGACAAAAACGGTGTAGGACAGATAGCAGCCTTCGAGCGACGCGGGAACGGTAAAGGTGCGTCCCACGGCGTTTTCGATGATGTGATAGGAATTTGCGCCCGTCTGACCGCCCAAATATTCTTCTTCGGTCAGATATTTCCACTGAAATTCGAGCGTCGGGTAGTTGTCATAGTCGTACTTTTTTCCGCCGAGCACCGTGATATCGGCCTCGACCGTGAAGCCGACCGCCGCCGTGCCCGCGATCTGCCGACCGGTCAACTGCGCATAGCAGACAATCTCACAAGCGGCGCTGTACGCACCGTCGGCGGTTTGTACGAGAATATTTGCCTTTCCGGGAGCAAGCGCACGGACGATGCGTGTACTATCCGTCTCGCTCGGATTTTCGGGAACGACCAGCTCGATAACGTCTTTGCCGTCCGTTACCGTCCATTCGACCTCGGTCGGCTCCATGTCCTTATAGGTGACCGACAGCGTGGTCGTGGGATGCGGCTCACCTGCGGTCAAACGTAAGACCGCGCCCGACAGCAGAAGCTCCGGCTCTTTGTGGGTCGGCTCCGCGCCGCTTTCCCACGCAAGAAGCGGATAGCCGCCGTTGACCCCGAGCTCATCCGAAACGTAGGCGCTTCCGAGTGCGGAAAGAAGCCCCGCCATGCCATCGGGGTCGATGACGGCGCAGTCGGTGACGGTTCCCGTACCGCCGGCGTTAAAAGCACCCGGTCCGTAGCAGGAGGTGAGCGACGAAGAGCTGTACAGAAATCCGACGAGCGCTTCGGAACCGTTTGCGGTGTAGCAGTTACGCGCGGTGACGTTGTTTTGCAACTGACCGCCGAGTCCGCCGGTTCGGTTCGCACCCGAAACGCTTCCGAGATTGTAGCAGTCGGATATTTCGGTGTACTTGGCGTATCCGACAAGGCCTCCCGCCACCGAACCGCTTGCGGCCGAGGAAACGTCCGCGCGGTTGACGCAGCCCGAAAGCACGACGGTCGGCTTCTTTTCGGGCTTATCGCCGTTGATGTAGCCGACGATACCGCCGAGGTTCGCATTCTTTTTGGAGGACGTGACCGAGCCGTCAAACGAGCAGTTGATGACCGAGCCGGCGTTCACACGTCCGACGATGCCGCCGACGTAGTTGCCCTCCGACGAAACCCGGCCCTCAACCTTCAGATTTTTGATGACCGCCGTGACCGTCTCGCCGTCGAGATTTGCAAGACCGATCGCGCCGAACAGACCCTGATCGGCGGTCGTTTCGTTGATGTACAGACCCTTGACGGTGTGACCGTCGCCGTCAAACGTCCCGGCATACGCTTCGGTGATGTAGCCGGAATCGGGGTAAATGCGTTTCCACGGTTCGTTTTCCAGATCGATGTCCGAGGTCAATACGGCATGTGCCGTGCTGGAGGGCGTGGCGTTGACCAGATCGCGGAAAGCCGCAAGATCGGCGGCGTCCTCGATGGTGTACGGGTCGGATGGGGTACCCGTTCCGCCGAGCACGCCTCCTGCGGCGCTTACCGATACGGCAAACAGTCCGCATAAGACAAGCAGTGCCGCCCAAACGGACAAACGGTTTGTGTGTTTCATATGGATTTCCTTTCTTTTCCGCGCACAGGCACGGCTTTTTATCAACAGGCGCGGCTTTTTCGCGCAAAACGAAAGCTGCCGCGGCGAGTTTTCTTTTTCTCTCCACGGCAGCTATTCCCGTGCATGTACAAAACGGCATAACAAATAAGCCCTTACAAAAAAGATTTTTGCGGGGGCGCCGAATCTGTCCGTGCCATATGAAAAAACATCTCCACCCAGGCTCGGACATCAAAGCAGGTCTTTTGACTCACACCCGTATCGAGCGAAAACAAAACGCTCGGCGAAGCGCACCCGCCTTCTCGGTTTCCCAATGACCGACTTTCGTCGAAAGGCGCGCTTCTTCGGTGCACACAGCGACTGGTATCGTCCCGGATTCTCACCGGGTTCCCTTTTCACCGACGGTACCCGCACGGTATCGCCGACACTTTGTGTACGATATTTAATTTTATTTATTGTACCACATTCTTTTCGAATTTTCAAGCCCTTGAACGCAAATCCGCCTCTTTCTTTTTCACAAAATTTGTCCCGAAAGAGCTTGTTTTTGTGTCTTTTTTGCACATTTTCAGCAAAACCTATTGCAATTTTCAAAAAAGTGTGATAGAGTATATAGAACTGAACGTACAGTTCGGAAAATACATATTCCCAAGGAGTGATTTTTTACATGGATCCTGCCAGTAGTATGCAGATAGCGGCGCTTGTTGTGCTTGTGTCGTTATCCGCTTTTTTCTCAGGAACCGAAACCGCCTTTACGAGCTTTAACAAAACTCGTATGAAAACACTTGCCGCAGATGGCAACAAAAAAGCAAAGGCCGTCATGCGTGTGGAGGAAAACTACGAAAAATTCCTGTCCACCATGCTTGTCGGCAACAACATCGTAAACATTTCCGCTTCCACCATCGCAACGCTTTTGTTTGCGTCGATCATCAAGGGAAATGCCAGCCTGTCCGCTACCGTCTCCACCGTCGTCATGACCGTGACCTTGCTCATTTTCGGTGAAACCACGCCGAAATTCTTAGGCAAGGATTTCGCCGACAGCTATACTCTTCGCGTTGTCGGTATCGTGCGCGTTCTCATGACGGTACTCACCCCGCTGACCGCACTCTTTTCGCTGTGGAGAAAGCTTATTTCCAAGCTCTTCAAAAACGATAATGTCCAGTCGGTCACCGAGGACGAGATCATGACCATGGTCGAGGAAGCCCAGAACGAGGGCGGCATCGACGAACACGAGGGCGATCTCATCAAGAGCGCCATCGAGTTTAACGACCTTGAAGTTTCCGCCATCTTAACCCCCCGTGTGGATATCGTTGCCATTGCGGACGATACGCCCATGGATGAGATCGTGGAGCTGTTCCGCACCAGCGGTTTCTCCCGTCTGCCGGTCTACCGCGATACCATCGACAACATCGTCGGCGTCATTCACGAAAAGGACTTCAACCGTCTTGTGTACGACGGAAAGACCGACTTCAAATCGGGGGTGCATGAAATACTGTGTATCACCGAGGGTATGAAGATCTCCAAGCTTCTTCGCGAGTTCCAAGCCGCCAAAACGCATATGGCCATCGTCGTGGACGAATACGGCGGAACGGCGGGACTGGTCACCATGGAGGATGTACTGGAAGGTCTTGTCGGCGAAATATGGGACGAACACGATGAAGTCATCGAGAACATCAAGCAGTTGGACGACGATATTTATTTGATCAATTGCAGTGCCGCCATGAACGACATCACCGACATCTATCCGTTCTCGGACGAGGTGCTGGACGAAAACGCCACCGTCAACGGCTGGGTCATGGACAATCTCGGAAAAGTTCCCGAGGTCGGCGATACCTTTGAATTTGAAAATCTTTCGGTCGAGGTCTTAAAGACGGACGGCCGCCGCGCCGCGGAAATCAAGCTTGTCATTCATCCGCTCGTCGAAGAACAGGAGGATGCGGACAGAGAGAACGACAAAGAAAAGGATAAGAGTAAGGATAAGAAGGAAAAAGTCGCGGAAGCCGAAGAAGATAAAGATAAGGATAAGAAAGAGAAGAATCGCGAAAAAGCGCGCACTTCTCATAAAGATAATTGATAGAAAATCGGGGTCTCTGTCTTATAAGGCGGAGACCCTTCCGTTTGTTTACCGCTTTCGTTCCTCCCGCTCCGCACGGATCATTTGCTTTAAACACCCCAAAGCGTCGGACAATCCGCCCACTGCGTCGATGAGCCCCACCTCGACCGCTTTTACGCCGTCGATGACGGTCCCGATATCGGCCGCCAACTCGTCCGTTTCCATCATTAGTGCGGTGAGCGTTTCCTTGGACACACGCGAATGCTTGACGATAAAGTCTGCGATACGCTCCTGCATACGGAGAAAAAAGGTAAAGGTCTGCGGCACACCGATGACAAGTCCGTTCATACGCACCGGATGGATCGTCATGGTCGCACTCGGCACGATGAACGACCGTCGTGCACATACGGCCAGCGGCACACCGATGGAATGCCCGCCGCCGAGCACCAGCGAAACGGTCGGCTTGCTCATGCCGCCGATGAGCTCGGCAATGGCAAGCCCCGCTTCCACGTCACCGCCGACGGTGTTGATAAGCACCAACAGTCCGTCGATGTCCGCGCTTTCCTCCACGCCCACCAACTGTGGGATGACATGCTCGTAGCGGGTTGTCTTGCTTTGCCCCGTCAAGGCATAGTGCCCTTCGATCTGCCCGGCGATCACCAAGGAATGAACGGTGATATCGTCCTTTTTGGTGGTGATACTGCCGCTGTCGGAAATGTTGGAAAACTGTAACTCCTGCTTTTTGGCAAGCTCCTCCTCTTCGGAGGACGTTTCATCGGCGTCCGACCGGAACTGTGATGCCTTTTTCATTGGTTCGCTCCTTTTGCCGTGTATTTTTCTATAGTATGTGCGGCAGGACGTTGATTATGAATTCTACCGAGAAATGCCTGTATTTACAAATAACACAATGATTTGAAATCTTTTTTTCACCCAAACCCGACCATCCTGTGTTATAATATGATTTGATTATGGAAATCCGGTTTGCGCCTTGTCAATTCTTTAACAAGCGTGACGGTGCAAAGCAACCAAAAGAAAGGACGAAAGGACATAGATCATGGGAAAGACATTTAAGAGAATCGGCGTTCTGACCTCCGGCGGAGACGCGCCCGGCATGAATGCGGCCATTCGTTCGGTCGTCAGAAGCGCTTCCTATAAAGGCATCGAGGTCATGGGGATTTATTGCGGCTACAAGGGACTGCTCGAAAACGATATGAAGCTGTTCACGCCGCGCGACGTGTCCAACATCATCAATCACGGCGGCACCATGCTGTACTCCGACCGCTGCGATAAGTTCAAGACCCCCGAGGGACTGGCTCTGGCCGTCGAAAACTGCAAAAAGAACGGCATTGACGGCATCGTGACCATCGGCGGTGACGGTACGTTCCGCGGTGCGACCGACTTATCCCGTCTGGGTATTCCGTGCATCGGTATCCCCGGTACGATCGACAACGATATTTCCGCTTCCGAATATACCATCGGCTACGATACCGCCAAGAACACGGTCATCGAAATGGTTGACCGTCTGCGCGACACCTGCGAATCGCATGCACGCTGCAACGTGGTCGAGGTCATGGGACGCAACGCGGGCTACATAGCGCTGGATTGCGGCATTGCCGTAGGCGCTGTGGGTATCGCCATTCGCGAAATTCCGTTCGACAAGCAGGAGTTGATCGAGCGCATCAAAACGCTGTCGGCTCAGGGCAAGCGCAACTTTATCGTGATCGCTTCCGAGGGCTTGGGTGCAACGCACACGGAGGAATTGGCGGTCGAAATCGAAAAGGCGACCGGTATCGAGACACGCTTTGCACGTTTGGCACATGTACAGCGCGGCGGCTGCCCGACCTGTATGGATCGCGTGGTTGCCAGCGAAATGGGCGACAAGGCGGTCGATCTTCTGTTGGAAGGAAAGTACAATCTTGTGGTCTGCTACAACGGCGGCAAGGTGTGCGAGACCGAGATGGAATATGCGTTCGAGCTCGATCGCATCGTCAAGGGCAAGGCAACCGAAGAGGAGATTGCAGCCATCGAGCCGAAGCTTCGCGAGAAAATGCTTGCACATGCCAAGGAGATCCGCGACGGTATGCAGAGAACCTACGATATCGCCAAGATCATGGCCATGTAAGCGAAAGACAATTGAAGTGAAAAAAGCACAGACTGTTGAAAAAAACGGTCTGTGCTTTTTTTCGGGCGGTGCGTGGGTCGAACCGATGAAAGAATTTGGCAAATATTCGGATAAGCTCTTGCTTTTTGCGTGTGAATCGGTTATAATGTAAAAAAACGTAAAAGGAGAACCGCTATGGACAAGCTTTACCGTTACATTCAAAACCAAACCGATATCAGCTATTACGTCTGCACCCCCGAGGACTATGACCCGAACAAGAAGTACCCGCTGATCGTTGCGCTTCACGGAGCCGGAACCTACGGAAACGATCCGCGCGTTCTGTTGACCAATCCGTCCTATTTGGGCTACCGAAAATTTGCTACGCAGGCGATCCTTTTACTGCCGCATTCGCGTTTTGCCACCTGGAGCGGACAGCTTCGCTCACTGAAAGAGATCATCGACCTTGTGTGCGACACTTACCCGATCGACCGACTTCGCGTCTCGATCAGCGGCGCCAGCATGGGCGGCTTCGGTACATGGGATATGCTGTGTACCTATCCGAATTTCTTCGCGGCGGCTTCCCCCATCTGCGGCGGCGGTATGGCGTGGAAGAGCGGCCGTATCGCGGCACTTCCCATTCGCGCGTATCACGGCGATCGGGACGGCGCGGTGCTTCCCGAACGCAGCAAGGAAATGTACGAAAGCATGAAGGCGGCCTGCCCCGATAATGCGGAGCTTGAGCTTGTGATCTGCGAAAACACGGAGCACGACAGCTGGAATCGCGCCTATCTGGAGGACAATGTTTACGAGTGGCTCATTTCCCACACGCGCCGTCGCTTTACCGTCTATGCGGCCGGCCCCGAAAAGAACGGCGGTATCTATCGGTACACGCTCGACGGCGGCAAGCTGACCTTCGAAGAAAAGTACGAGGACGAGGGCGTGATGTACATGCAGATCAAGCGCGGCAAGCTGTACGCCGTTGTCAACGAGCCGATGGGATATCGCGAGGGAGGACTTGTATGCTACGATTTGTGGGAAGATCGGCTTGTGGGGCGTACACCGATTTCGGCTGCGCGCGGCAAGGCATCCTGCCATGTGGCGGTGGATGACGACGGAAGCGCGTATATTGCCAACTATCTGACGGGAAGTGTGACCAAAATCGAACCGAACGGCGCAACGCACATCGTGTACCACTGCGGAGAGGGCGTTTCCAAGCCGCGCCAGGACAAGGAGCATACGCATCAGGTAGCTTTTACGCCGGACGGAAAATATATCACGGTCTGCGACCTGGGGACGGATACCGTACATGTGTATGACAAAAATCTGTGCGAAGTATCGACCGCTTCGGCCGTTCCCGGCTCGGGCCCACGTCATTTGATCTTTTCGGAGGACGGCGCGTATGCGTATTGTGCCAACGAATTGGACAATACCGTTACGGTGTATGCCTACGCCGACGGAATCTTGACACGGCTCGAATCCTACGACATGCTTCCGTTCGGCTGTGATGGTCTGACCACGGCGGCGGCGATTCGTCTGCACGGTGACAATCTGTACGTTTCGACGCGCGGGCACGACTCGATCACGCGCTTCAAGGTGAACGGCGCGACGCTGACTTATGCGGACAACACGTCGGTGCACGGCAAGCGTCCGCGTGATTTCTGCCTGTCTCCCGACGGACGGTCGTTGATTTCGGCCAACGAGGGCGGGACGATCACGCTGTTCGATGTAAATGCGGACGGTTCGCTGACGTTTACCGGAACGGAATATGAGGTGCCGGGAGCGCTCAGTGTGGTCATCGATTGAATTAAAATAGGTAAAAAAAGACCGAAGCAAGGTGTTTGAGGACATTTTGCTTCGGTCTTTTTGTGAGTGATGAATGAAACGGTCGGTTGGGAAAGCACTTGGACGAGGAGCGCAAAAAGGTTTTGTGCAAACGGGAAAGGGGAGAGCTTCGGTGAAAGAGTCGAACACAGGCGAAAGGCGAGTCGGTGCAATGTCGATTGTTTACATAACAAAAAAACAGCTTCCGCGATGCTTGAAAAACATCTTTAACAGAGACTGTTGCTCTCTTGTCGGTTTGGCATATCGGGCGGTAAATCGGAGTGATATTCGTAAAACAGATCGTTGGGGGTGCATTCCAGAATGTCGCAAAGAGCTTCCATGTTTTCGAATTTGATGCCCTTGGTTTCGTTGTTGACCAAATGATTGAAGTTTTGGTAGCTGAGTCCCAATTGTATGTAAAGCCAATATTTGGTTTTTCCTTTTTCGGCCAAGATGTCAAGTATACGAAGCTTCACCGCGCATTCCTCCTTGCAAAGACGGTGTTAATGTAAAAATTATCTAACGTATACATGATATCTTGAAAAAAGGCTTGACAAATAGACGTTTACGTTATATAATGTAAACGTTAGATAGCAAAGAATAATACGGGAGCAGTGCGCTTTCGGGAGTTTGTGAAAGGATGGTAAAATTTTTGATAATTAGCTAAACAGTTGCCTGTATTCAGTATAGGCAAATTCAGAAGACATCTTGAAAAGGTGTACGGGAGAAAAATGTATTCGAAAATTCGGAGGCGAAAATGGCACATCGAAAAAAGTGAATATGCGACGGAAGGAGGAATGTATAATGCAAAAAAAACAATATGAAAAGCCTGAGATGAATATAGAGGTATTGGTAAAAGAAGATATACTTGCAATCTCTCCTATTGACACGGATCCTAACCAAGGGGAATGGGATCAATTATCTTTGTTCAATTAAAACGAAAGAAGGAGAATGTTAAATGAAAAAAACATTAAAAAGACTGGCGGTAATGTCGTTTGTGGCTGTATTCGTGCTCGGCGTGGCGATTTTTGCCGAAGCAGCCGTCGAAACTCCCGAAATGAGCATTCAATATTGCAATCTTTCATTCCGAGACAATGTGTGCATAAAATATGCCGTTTCGTCGGACAGTTCGGAAGAAACAATTCTTTTGCTGTGGGATGCGCCTTCCGATAAATATCTGTACGGAACACATGTCGCTGAATTGAAAACTGTCGGTACTCAACAAATAAACGATGCTTCCTATAAAATCTACGACTATACGTCGCTTGCCGCAAAGCAAATGACGGATGTTGTGTATGCCCGTGCGTATACGGTTGTAGATGGCACAGCGTATTACAGTAAGGTTGAAAAGTACAGTATTCTCGAATACGTTTACAGCAAGTTGGGAAAAACGGCAACAGCTTCGACAGATGAAACACTCAAGACCTTGCTTTCTTCCATGCTTGTATACGGTGCGAATGCACAAAAGTATTTTGACTACAAAACCGCAAGACTTGCCACAAACGATTTTTATCAGGTCAAGGTCGTCGGAGGGGTAATCGATGATTTATGCGATCATGGGCTTTACCTCGAAAGCGAAAAGGTAAATTTGATTGCTCCGACCGTCGATGACAAGGGTGTCTCTTTTTCTCATTGGGTAAATAAGGCCGGTGACACGGTTGCCCGTACCGCCCGAGCTTCCGTTACGGTAGGAACACGCAATGAAGTTTATACGGCGGTTTATCAAAAGCAGTCCGTTGGGCTTTCCTTTGATTCGAACGGCGACGGCACTTGCTGCCTTGTAGGAATGGGAACCTGCACAGATACGGAACTGATCATTCCCACACTTTCTCCTGCCGGAGACACCGTTACATCCGTCGATTCTTCCGCTTTTGCCAACGAGGCGATTACCTCCGTAACCGTTCCCGTGACGGTTACGGAAATCGGACGCAAAGCATTTAACGGCTGCACCTCTTTGACCGATGTTTACTATGAAGGTTCCGAGGAAGAGTGGAAAGTCCTTTTGGATGCCATCGGAACGGGAAATGATGCCCTTATCAATGCAGAGATTCATTTTGCCAAAACCACCTACTATACCGTGACCTTTAAAGATCACGACGGAAAGGTTCTCGGTACGGATACCGTCGCTTCGGGTAAAACGGCAACGGCGCCTTCGAATCCCACGCGAGACGGATATACCTTTACCGGCTGGGATAAAACGTTTGACCGCGTAACGGAAAGTATGACCGTAACGGCCGTGTATCAAAAGAACGAAGTGACATATACAACTCCGACCTTCGTTGTGGGAAATGCAACGGCCGGGGTCGGCGAGCAGGTGGAGGTTTCGGTAGAAATCAAGAAAAATCCCGGTCTGTTTGGTGCTATTCTTACCTTTAATTTTGATCCCAAGTTGACGCTTGTATCATCAAGTGCCGGCAGTGCGTTTGATGAATTTGTGATGACACCGCCCGGTTCGTTGGTGTCGCCCTGCAATTTTTTGTGGGACGGGCAGGCAACGCCCGCAACCAAAGACGGCGAAATCTTAAAGCTTGTATTTAAGGTTTCCGATACGGCCGAAGTGGGAGATGAACTGAATATCAGCTGTTCTTATGCGGACGGTGACGTTGTTGACAGCAATTTTGCGGCAACCGATTTGGATTTGGTAGCCGGAAAAGTTACGGTTCGGTAAAAGCGATAAAAAAAACATGGGGGTACGATCTTGAAAAAGAAAATGAAACGGCGGATATTTTCCGTTGTGACCGTGCTTGTGTGCATGAGTGCTTTTCTTTGCTTTGCGGACGGTACAGAGGTTCGGTTTACGGATGTCCCGTCAACCGAATGGTTTGCGGAAAGCGTGGCGTTTGTTAGAAACAAGGGCTTGATGAACGGAATGACGGAAACGACATTCGAACCGCAAAGAAGCATCACCCGAGGGATGATCGTGACGGTTATCTATCGATCGGAAGGAAGTCCCGCGGTGAGCGGCGAACTCGGATTTACCGATGTGAAGAATACGGATTATTATTATGCTCCGATACAATGGGCGTTCGAAAACGGCATTGTCAACGGATACGGTCAAGATATCTTTGCGCCGAATGATGAAATAACAAGAGAGCAGCTTGCTACAATTTTGTATCGGTATGCGAAGACCAAAAGATCGGATGTGATCGCCAATGCGGAAACGGCGGATTTATCCGTGTTTGAAGACAGTGACAAAATCCGAACCTATGCTCTGGAAGCGATGTCCTGGGCTTACGAAAAGGGGCTGCTCCGAGGCATGACCGCAACGACGCTCGAACCGCAGGGAAAAGCCACAAGAGCGCAGGCGGCAACGATCTTTATGCGCTTGGATAAGCTCTTCGAAATATCCGAAGCGGTTGTACCGAATGAATCGGAAGAAACGGAAAACGGTGGTGCTTCGGAAGAAGACACACAAGGCGGAGGAATGTCGGGCGAAAGCGGCAATATCGGGAAAGAGCCCGCGCAGAAAACCGAAATCGACAAAGATGAAAACATCGGTGAATGGGATGAAGTGAAAGGCGAATCGGACAAAACCGACGAAACCGGCAAAAACAATTCCGAAGATCGAAAGGAAAGCACGAATTATAGCGAGCCTACGATCGTTGTGGACGGCGCTTCGGCGAAAGCGGGAGAAAGCGTGGAGGTTTCGATCAGAATATGTAACAGCCCGAAGATTCTCGGGGCGGTTTTGAATTTCCGATTTGATGAAGCACTGACTTTGACAGATGCGCAAAAAGGGGATGCTTTCTCAGAATTGGAAATGACCAAGCCCGGAAAATTTGTTACAAACTGCAATTTTGTTTGGGATGGTTTGGATGAGCCTGCGAAAACAGACGGAGTGATACTCACACTTACGTTTGCCGTATCCGACAAGGCTGTCAAGGGAGACAAATACGAGATCGAATGCTCTTATTTGCCGGGAGATCTTGTAGATGAAAACTTTGAAGAATTGGATGTTACACTTGTTGGCGGTAGGATCACCGTACAATAAAAAACAGTGAGGAGATAAGATAATGACAAAAAGAATCATGGCGGCATTGCTTACGGTCCTGATGATTGTTTCCGTGCTGCCCGTACAGGTTTTGGCCGCAGGTACGGAAACGTCGGCTGTTCCGACCTTTTCGGTTGACGGTCATTACGGCGCTCCGGGACAGAGCGTCACAGTAGAAATCAATGTGGAAAACAACCCCGGTATTATGGGTACAATTCTGACATTGGAATACGATCCGAAATTAACACTGACCGAAGTATCGGCGGGGGACGCCTTTTCCGAGCTTGTATTTACCGCTCCGGGTGTCTTGACGTCACCGTGCAATTTTGTGTGGGACGGTCAAGAGACCCCCGCGACCGAAGACGGCACGATTTTAAAGCTGACTTTTGCTGTCAGTGAAGATACGAAGCGCTACGACAAATTGAATGTAAGCATATCGTACGACGACGGAGACATTGTGGACGAAAACTTCCGGCCGATCTCTCCGAAGGTACTGTCCGGTTACGTGAACGTAATCGATTACAAACCGGGAGACGTGAATCGGGACAACACGGTTAATACGGTCGACATAACGTGGTTGCGAAGATACCGCGCCGGCGGCTACGATGTGACAATCTTTGAAGATGCCGCAGATGTAAACGATGATGACAAGATCAATACCGTTGATATTTCCTTGATTCGCCGTTTCAGAGCGGGCGGGTACAATGTGGAACTGCTTCCGCATACCCCTCGATGCAAGCACACCTCGTTAACGGCTGTTGCGGCCGTCAAAGCAACGTGTACGGAAAAAGGGCATACAGCCTATTGGATGTGCGACGACTGCAACAAACTGTTCGGCGATATGGCGGCTAAGAACGAAATCACACAAGAGGATACGGTGATTGCGGCAACGGGGCATACGGAGGAAACGATCCCTGCCGTGAAGCCTACGGCTACGGAAGTCGGCTATACGGAAGGTAAACGGTGCTCTGTTTGCGGAGAAATCCTTGTTAAACCGCAGGAGATTGCTCCTTTGACGGGATATATGATCGAATATGTGATCAATAATGCTTATTTGGAAACAGTCGGCGTAAGTAACCCGAACAAAAAGACGTATACCGAAGAAGATACGGCCAATGGCTCGATCGAACTGGTAGACCTTTCCGCAGACGGATATAAATTCCGAGGCTGGTCGTTAAATCAGTCGGCGGAGGATTTTGTAAAGATCACGGAAATTCCGCAAGGTAGCAAGAAAAACTATAAATTATATGCGCATTGGGAAGAAATATCTTACGATGTCACCTATAAGCTGTATCAAACGCCTCTCGGAGAAATAACCGACGAAAAGTATTTGCATTTTACCGTAAGCAAGGGCTTGAAGGATCTTCCGAATCCGGAAATATACAACTATGTATTTTTGGGATGGTATACGGATGACGGTAAAGAGGTAACAAGTATTCCGGCCGGAACGGTGGGTGACATTACGCTGAATGCGTACTGGACCAGCAAACGGAATTTAGCCAAGAGTGTCCCCTTGAAGAACCCGATCATTTGCGAAGATACGACCAACAATGTTATTTACTTTGCGTATGAACTCGGAACGATTGAAAATGTTCCGATGTCCGAGGCGGTGTGGACGATTCAGGCGGTAGCGGGATTGGCACAGAAAAAATCCGAAACCGTAGAGTTAAGCACAACGGAGACCTGCGCGAAAAATATCAGTACAAGCATTAATACGGCGACTACAGACTCAAGCACATGGACGTTGGCCAGTGACTGGGAACAGGTTACCGAAGTGAACGAAACCTGGGCAGAAGAAAACGGATTAACCAAGGAAGAAGCGGAAGAATTAGTGACATCGTCTTCCAATACATATTTGGTGACATCGTCTACAGGTGGAAACGAATCTACCAGCACGACCGACGGAACAACTACCCTTACATACGATAGTAAAAACAAAACGGAAGAAAAAGGTCAAAATTTCGATGTTGAGGTTGGTGGAAAATACTCAAATTCAACTGAAGTATCGGCCGAAGTAAAAGCAAACGCGGGTATTGTGGAAACTAGCGGAGGCGTTAAGAATACTAGCAAATTTGAAATCAGCGGAAGCGTGGGTTACGGTAATTATGGTAATGACTCAGTAAGTGAGCATTCGGGGACCGATACGACCAAAGTTGACACAACTGTATCTTCCAGCACATCTACCTGGAATAACTCGACTTCAAAGCAAAACACCCAAGCGGCAAGCCAGAGTTCTTCTGTCAGCAAGATCTTGTCACAGGTAATCAGCACGGAAAAAGAATATGGTCAATCCTATGCATACGGCGGTTCGGGAAGCGAAGCGTTTGGAATGAGTAACACCTCCAGTAAGAGCGTTGATACCTCTTCGACCGTTACCTATTCGACCGCGAAAAAAACAATAACCACAACGGAGTATTCCACCGACGGCAAAAGCGACGGCTGTTATCGGCTTGTTCTTGCCGGAACGTTTCATGTTTTCGGCATTGTGGGCTACGATGTAGCTACAAAATCGTACTTTACATATACATACAGTGTACAGGACGATAAAACGTACGAATTTCTCGACTATGCTCCGGACCTTGCCTTTAACGATTGTGAAAACGGCGTACTTCCTTTTGAAATTCCGTATGCGGTTTACGAATATGTAAACAGCAAAACCGTTATAACCGAAGGAATTGAGTATACCACCAATACGGCCGATAAAACAGCCACAATAACAGGCTATACGGGAGAAGATGCGGATGTAATCGTTCCTTCGTATGTGACATCAAACGGCACTTCCTACAGAGTAACGGGTATAAAGGCCGGTGCGTTTGAGGGAACGGATGTGAGAGCCGTTATTTTGGGTGACGGAATCGACGAAATCCCGAACGGTACATTCCGGAATTGCAAAAAACTCGAAAGCGTATCGGGTTACTTTACCAAGATCGGCGACGAGGCGTTCAGCGGATGTGAGAGTTTAACAAAATTCAATCTTTCCTCCGGTGTAGTGCATGTCGGAGAAGACGCTTTTGCCGGTGCTCCGAAGCTGTCGGTGCGTGCGCTCAACGAGGCTAAGGCATTAAAATATGCCAAAGAACAGTTGCCGAACGGCAGTGCGGCGGAAAGAAAGCAGTATGCAAAGACAATTACGGTTGATCTTTTGAATGCGGTGGCTTCTTCCGGCGCAAAGAACATAGTTGTCGATATTTCCGACACGATTCTGGACGGAGATATCGTGCTTGACGTTCCCGAAATGGAAAGCTTTGAATTGCAGGGTGGCAATAAAACATATAAAAATGTGCAAATCAAATCGGAGGCCGATTTGACTGCTTTAAAAGAAATTACCATTGTAAATCAGGATTGTGTTCCTTTGGATTTGTCTTCGGACAACATCAAGTTCGATGCGGTCAACATCCAAAACAATGGTTATGTTATGTTGCTTCCTTCAAGCGCTCCTCACATAACGTTGATCAGAGATAACATTTTCAAGGCGACAAACGGAGAAGCAGTCGTTGTAAAGAACCCTGTGTTGGAATCCGTAAAAGTTGACGGTGCCGTCGGTTTTATGAAGATTTACGGTAATGTTTATCTTTGCGGAAGTATAACGGGTGAACAACACTTGACCGTGAATGACGGTTCTATCATACAGTTAACCGAAGATCAGTTTTCCGGTTATGTAAAGGGCGTGTGTGCTGTTTCCTTCGATCCAAACGGCGGTTCGACCGCAACGGGCAGCAAAAACGTATACTGCGGTTTCACTTACGGCGATTTACCGACACCCACCCGAACCGGCTACACCTTTAACGGTTGGTATACATCCGCTACCGGCGGTACGCAGGTTACAGCCGAAACGAAAGTAACCGTGGCGGGCCGTCATACGTTGTACGCGCATTGGACACTCAACTCCTATACCGCTTCCTGGTCATCCTCGACCGGCACGTCCATCACCGTAAAGCGCACCTCCTCGCCGCTTGCAGGCGCTTCGACCGGCACGATCTCCTCGGGCACGACCGTATTATACTACGGTGACGTCTTGAGCGTTTCCTACGGTGCCAACACCGGCTACACGCTGGCTTCCAAAGGCGCAACGAGCATAACTGTGAGCCGAAATATTACCGCAAGCGATATTTATGCTACGGCGAATGTGAATGCCTACACGGCTTCCTGGTCGGTATCGACCGGCACCTCCATCACCGTAAAGCGCACCTCCTCGCCGCTTGCAGGTGCATCGACCGGCACGATTTCCTCGGGCACGACCGTGTATTACGGTGACGTCTTAAGCGTTTCCTACGGAGCCAACACCGGCTACACGCTGGCTTCCAAGGGCGCAACAAGCATAACCGTGACCCGAAACATCACCGAAAACGATATTTATGCTACGGCAAGCGTGAATTACTACCAATACTCAATCGTCTATAAATCCGTCAACGGTACAAGTCTCGGGTCGGACACGGCGACAAGGGCGTTCGGTACGACAAATACCATTTCGGCTCCGGCCATCTCCGGATACGACACGCCGCCCGCTCAAACGATTGCCTGGGATTCGACGTCAAAAACGATCACATTTGATTACACGCCGACGGCGGTAGCCTTTACGTCGGTTTCCGGACAGCACTACACATCGCCGATTACGGTTCATACCGCAGTGGCGGAATATCGAAACAGAACGGCGACGAGCGTCGAAATGAGAATCACCTGGACGGATCAGATCACCGAAAACTATGGCTACAACTACAATTCGCAGCGCATTACGGCAACCATCGGCGGCGTAAGCAGCGCGGAAGTGATTGTTGTTCCCTGGGGAACCTGGAGTGAGAACATAAAGACGCAGCCGTCCAAAACCGCTTCGACGGCATGGGTGAGCGTACCGGTTGAGGCGGGTACCACCAGCGTGTCGGTAAGCGTTTACCACAGACAGACAAACTATCCCGGCACTACATTGGATTCCTCGTTTACAAAAACCTTTACGGCCGCTATTCCCAAATATTGAGAATCAATCGGGATGATTGATTCATGATCAAGATGCTTCGATCGTCTCGTAACGCACATCGGAGCTGCAGGCATCACGACCGAATTTGTCGTTTTGTCGCAGCTCCGTTTTCTTTGTTTCCGAGACTTTTTTGTGCGTATCTTTTCACATAAATAGGATTTTGTATGCTTTTGTGAAAAAGTTTGCTGTTATCGGGATTTTATAGGTGCAATCTGCTGACAAATGATGATATATGTTGTATAATATATGTATCTTAATTTTCGGAGGGGAAAATATGGGTTTATTTGATTTTTTTAAGAAGAAAAAAACAGCTCCCGCTGCGGATGTTCATTCAACGATGTCGGCAGATATCAATGCAACTATGTCAAAAGAAGAAATTATAAAAGCGATCATGCAGAATATGAAGCAAAAAACTCCGTCAGAGCATTTTGCTTCGGGTGCGGTATTTGATATCAGTCGTCAAAATCATGCTCAATTTGCGAATATTGTTCATTCAAACAATGCGATGGCTTTAAAGAGCTTTTTTGCAAATGCATATGTTACGTTTTGTAATCAACCGCAAATTGTCGGTTTTTCCGAGTCCATGGTGGATAAGAAACGAAACGACACGAATCCGGGAACTTGGAATGCGGATATTATGAGTTTGCCGTCCGGAGAAAAAATCGCTCTTTGCTTTATGCCGATTGCCAACGAAATGTATACGGCAAGAATCATCGGCATTGTTTTGGGAGATTCCGAGGATAAATATTATTACTGTATGCTTAACAAAGACGAAAAAGTGCCTTCGGATGTGATACGAAACAAAGCAATGCTGGGCACCGAAAAAGTCGGTACGGTCAAGGGACTGGGATTTGAGTTAATGCACAGCTTTACGGAATGTATAAAAAACAATTGTTAGGCGAATACTTACAGCTTGTATTTTTCATGTGCAACACGACTTTGGGACGTATATAATTTGCGCAAATCGCAAATACAAACAAAAAGCCCCGAAAGAGACGCGAATCGGCGTTTCTTTCGGGGCTTTTAACTCTTACTTTTTGTCCTGTAGGTTCGATTATTCCTTTAAGGCAAGCTCTTTATCCTTGCGGGTCAGGTAAATCTGCAAGCCGGTTACCGCCGCCACAAGCAGAACGCCGATGATGTCGGAAACCGCGCCCGGATAGATCATAAGAAGTCCGCCGATAATGAGCGGAATGATCTCATAGAAGCGAAGCTTGCGGAACATATAGCCCTCCAAGCCCGCCGACAACGCAAACACTCCGACAAAAGAAGTGATGACGATGAGAACGATATCCACAGGCGTTGCGTTAATAAACAGCATTTTGGGATTGTATGCGAAAATATACGGGATGATAAAGGCCGTAATGGCAAGACGTGTCGCCGTCACGCCCGTCTTGAACGGATTGGAATGCGCAATGGCACTTCCCGCATAGGCCGCCAAAGCGACCGGCGGCGTGATATCGGCTACGATACCGAAATAGAACACGAACATGTGCGCCGCCAGCGTCGGAAGTCCCATTTTGATCAAGATCGGAGCGGTGATGGTTGCCATGATCAGATAGTTGGCTGTGGTCGGAACGCCCATACCGAGAACGATGCAGGTCACCATGGTCAAGAACAGTGCGAGGAACAGATTGTTTTGAGCGATCGGAACAATGACGCTGATGAGCGTGGAACCGAGACTGGTCATGGTCACGACGCCGGCCACGATACCGGCCAAACCGCAGGCAAGCGAAACGCCCATGGTGTTGCGCATACCGGTCTCCAACGCCTCCAACGAAATCTTGCCGGATTCGCGTGTTTCCTTGCCGAAGAAGGAGACAACGATGTAGACAAGACCGGCCAAAATCGCGGCGTTTTCCATTTTAAGCTTGAAACCGAACATGCAGAGCACAAACGCGACGATCGGAATCAGCGAAAGCACCAAATCGATCTTGTTCGCCGTGTTCAGATTTTTAAGCATCTTAACGATGTCCGTCACCAGCATAAGAAGCATGGTGGTCAAGATCGCCATGCAGGCCGACTGCGCCGGTGTGCGGTTGAAGGACATGAGCACGACAAGCACGACGATTGGCAAGAACAGATAGCCCTTGCTGACAAGGAGCTTGAAGAAATTCGGAATGCTCTCCTTGGGAAGTCCTTTAAGCCCCAATTTCTTCGCTTCGAAATGGATCATCATGAAAATGCCCGTGAAGTACAAAACAGCCGGCAGGATGGCCGCCACGGCAATGGTGGCGTACGGAATGTTCGTAAGCTCTGCCATTAAGAACGCAGCCGCGCCCATGATCGGCGGCATGATCTGACCGCCCGTCGAAGCAGCCGCCTCAACGGCTGCGGCAAACTCCGGCTTGTAGCCGATGCTCTTCATGACCGGGATGGTCACGCTTCCGCTTCCGACGGTATTAGCCACGGAGCTTCCGGAATACATGCCCTCAAGTGCCGAAGAGATGACTGCCACCTTGGCGGGACCGCCCGAAGCGTATCCTGCGACCGAGTTGGCAAGGTCTACAAAGAAGCCGCCGATACCGGTCTTTTCCAAAAACGCGCCCAGAATGATGAAGAACACAATGAAGGTCGAGCAAACATTGAGCGGCGTTCCGGGAATGCCGTTGGTGGTGTAGAACAGATTGTACAGAACCGAGTTTAAGGATTTTCCGTAGATAAAGGCATACGCAATAAAGCCGCCCGCCACAAAGAGGATCGGCACACCGACCGCTCTGCGGCACAGCTCGAACAAAAACAGAATGCCGAGTATCGCCATGATCTTATCGGTCATATTGATCGCCACGGCGCGATGGGTGATGGCTTCGAAATTGAAAGCGTAGTAGAAATACGGAACCGATCCGGCTACGGCGAAAAGAAAATCATACCACGGAATGTAGTTGATCCGCTGCGACTGCTTTTTGTAAGCCGGATAGATCAAAAAGCCCAAAAAAATGATGATGCCCAAAAAGGCGGTCATACGAACCTGCTCGGGCAGGGTGAAGAAGCGCGTGCCGAACGCAAAGGCGGCAAACGCCAGAAAAGCGATTTTGATGATAAGGCCGAAAACGCCGGTAAAGTGCCGCGTGTTGGATTCGCGGTCAAACTCCGCCATCAATTCATCGGCGCTTTTGGTGTTGACTTCCGCGTCGAGTCCCGCGCCCATTTGAGCACCGGCCACCGACGAGGCAGTTTTGTTGTCTGCCAAGGGGATTCCTCCTTAAAAAGTAGTGCGTTATTTGAGTTTGAATGCGATATGTGCGTTTTTTCCGCACAGCTCGGTAAGACTTAACGTCTCCTCCCCGATCACAAGAACATGATCATATACGGTTCCCACGATATATTTGATTTCGGGAAACACCGTGTTGAAACCGGATACGACCATGTTTCCGTTTTCGTCGTAGGAAAGTGTCTGCCCCGGCTCAAGTGTAGACTGGACACCCGCGCCGAAAGCGGAATAGATCGTGCGGTCGGCATACAGCCGTCCGTCTCTCACAACGAACACGTCGGTCACCGGACTGAGATTGACGGAATGGACGAAGCTTACCGAAAACTCGCTTCCCTCCGATACGGAAAAGGTGCGTATCACGTCACCCGTCTCCGTGTTGTATAGCACGAGCGTCTGTCGGGGGAAGAACAAGCGGAAAATGCACAGAAAAGCCGCAGCCGCAAGAATGCATGCGGCTGCGACGGCCGTTTTTTTCATGGATTATTCGGCTAAAACACCGATTTCCTTATAGTATCTCGCGGCACCCGGATGAAGCGGTACTTCGGATGGAATACCGTCGATCGCCTTGTTCACATCGAGCTCGGAACCCTTGGCATAGGCGGTAGCGATTTCTTCCTTGTTTTCGAAGATGTTCTTGGTGATCTGATAAGCGGTTTCTTCGGAAACATCGTTGTCGATGATATAGGTAGCCATAACCGCCACGGCCGGAACGTCCTCGGTCATGCCGCCGTAGGTCGAAGCGGGGATGCTCTGACGGGTATAGAAGCCGTATTCGGCAGAGAGCTCGGCAAACTTTTCGTCATCGACCGGCACAACGGTGATATCGTTGCTCATGGCAAGCTCGGTGACGGCGGTTGTGGGGATACCGGCCACGCAGAAGAAAGCGTCGATCTTTTCGTCCTTGAGCGCGTCGGCGGACGGGCCGAAGCCGAGGTTCTGCTTGTCGATGTCCTTGTTCATATCGATACCGTAGGCGGCCAGAATCTGCTTGGCGTTAAATTCAACGCCGCTGCCCGCGTCACCGACCGAAATGCGCTTGCCCTTCATATCGGCCACCGACGTGATGCCGCTGTCCTTGGAAGCGATGATCTGGCAAATTTCCGGATACAGGATGGCGAGAGCCGAGAAGTCTTGCGTCTGTGCGCCCTCAAACAGGTCGGTACCGGTGTAGGCGTAGTACATAACGTCGTTCTGAACAACGGCCATGTCGGCTTCTCCGGTCTGAATAAGCTGAATGTTGGCCTTGGATGCGCCGGTGGACTGAACGTCGAACTTGATACCGGTGTGATCCTGAAGGATTTTGCCCATGGCCATGCCGTAGGCATAGTAGGTACCCGTGTTTCCGCCGGTAGCCAAAACGATTTTGGATGCGACGGCGTTGGGGTCGTTGTTATCGGTGTCCTTGGTGTCCTTTCCGCAGGACGAGAGAAGTGCGGTGCCGGCCAAAGCGGCGGCGAGCAATAAGGCTAAGCCCTTTTTCATGGTGGTTTCCTCCGTAAATGTGTATTTTGAATTTTTCAAAACAGATAAATTCATTTTCTATTATAATAGGAAGAAAAGAATCTGTCAAGAGCTCTTTCGAAATTCCTTCGTCAAAACGGATATTTTTTACATTTTAACGAAAAAAGCACCGTCGGTTTATGCATTTTTGACAGTATCTGCTATGCAAAACAATTTTTCGGCCGTCGATATTTTCCGCTTCCTCGGAGCAAAGAGCGGCCGTTCTGCATAGAGCGCTCACAGACTTTGCATTTTTTTGCAAAATATACATTTTTCTCTTGCATTTGCCCGCATTGTGTGCTATACTGTACCCGATAATCGTTTTTCCGAGATTTCGATGTGAAAAGGAGATGTTTTCATGAATCTGGTTACCGTCATGAATTTTGTGCGCGGCGTGGAACCGCGCGACCCGAAGCTTGATCTTGTGACACCGGTCGTGCGCGAGATCGAATTGAATAAAAAATACGGCTTCGACAATACCTTTCTTCTGCAATACGACGCCATGATCGACGCGCGCTTCCGCGATCTGTTTTTGGCGGAGCGCGACGAGCACATGGAGCTCGGCGTGTGGATCGAGGTCGTGCGTCCGCTTGTCGAGGCGGTCGGCATTGAGTGGCGCGGCCGCCCGGGCTACGATTGGGACTGGTATGTCGATCCCGGCTTTTTGCCTGCGTACACCTATGAGGAAAAGACACGCATCATCGACGAACTGATGCAGAAATTCCGCGAGATTTTCGGCACATACCCGGCAAGCGTCGGCTCATGGCTTCTTGACATCGATTCGGTGCGCTACATGCGCAAACGATACGGCGTTGTCTCCTTTGCCATCTGCCGCGAACAGCTGTCGGTGGACGCGTATACGCTGTGGGGCGGCCCGTACAATCAGCCCTACTATCCGTCGATCAACAACATCCTCTGCCCGGCGCAAACGCCCGATAATCAGTTGGACGCACCGGTCTTTCGTCTGCTCGGCATCGACCCCATTCGCGGCTACAACGAAAAACGCTATTCCAAGGCGTTTGAACACTCGGGCTGCGCGACCATGGAGCCCGCCTGGGCCGGCGGACAGGATAGGAAGCACATGGAGTGGTTCTTTAAGACCTATTTCGACAACGAAAATCTGGGGCTTGCCTTTACGCAGATCGGTCAGGAAAACAGCTTCGGCTGGGACAGCATCGGCAAGGGGCTTCCCATGCAGATGGAGCTTGTGAAAAAGTATGCGGACGCGGGCAAGATCGAGGTCGTCAAGCTTGCCGAAGCCGGCCGCCGTTTTTCCGAAACGTATGCCGAAACACCGCCCGCCGCGCTGTGCGCTACGGAAGGCTCCGATGCCGCGTCTCCCTACCGTTCGTTCTGGTACACCTGTAAAAACTACCGTGCGAACGTTTTTTTCGACAACGATTTTCTGTATTTCCGCGACATCCAAAAATTCGACGAAGCCTACCGCGAACGGTATTTGGATGCTCCGTGTTTACAATGGGAGGCCACCTACGACAATCTTCCCGTGGTGGACGAACGTCTCTGGAGCGCGGAAAAGGATTCGCATGAAGCGGGACTGGATTTCGAGGGAGGCTATCGTTTTGTAAGCGTTTCGAGCGGTGAAAACGGTGTGTTGAACGTTGAGGCGAATCGGGCGGACGGAAAGACCGTGCATATCCGCATGGATGAAAACGGCATTACCTTAGACGGCGCGTCGCTTGTTTGGCGCTTTGGAACGCACACCGAACATGTACTTGACGGACAGACGGTGCGTTTCACGCACAACGGCTTTTCCTACGGCGTAGCGGTCGAAGGAAAAATCGAAGCGGACGAAAATGCATTTCGCTTGACGGGCGAAAGCGTACATCTGGCGCTCGGTCGGTAAGAAAACGCAAAAAGAGAGGGTGTACCCATCGAGGGTGCCCTCTCTTTTCCATGCAGACGAAAGTCGGATTTATTAGGATAAAATGCGGACATTTCGTCCGTCTACGGTGTAGGAGAAGCCGCAGATATCGCACAGCACATCCAGGCTCAACATCGGCAGTCCGTCGCAGAAGGTGAGCGGCTCGGGGAGCTTGCGCTTTTTGCCGTTCACGAGCACGGTGTCCTTACCCTCGGTAAAGTACATTTCGGTGTTGCCGTGCAGTAAATACAGCGTGCGTTCGTCGCGATACCATTCGTGATAGAATTTTAACGCCGTATACGGCTTGTTTTGCTCAAACGGAATGAATACGCCCTTGTCGGTCACGCGCACCGGCACGGAGGTTTCATGCTTCTCTCCGTCCACGGTGAGGATGACGGACGTGGTGTCGGTCGTCCATTCGATGCATTCGAGCTCGAAGCGGCCGGCCGTGTCGGTCGGGTCGATGCGCAGTCCCGTGACCGTTCCGTTCCAGGTCGGGCACTTGGAAAGATCGAAATAGCAGTCGGTCATTTCGTCGGGCTTAAGGAAGAGATGGGCACTTTTGGATTCCGACCATGCGCCGTCTGCTTCGGTGGTGAAGAACACGCCGATATTGGCACCGCCGCCCGTGAGCGACGCGGCTTTAAGACGCAGATGCAGTCCGAGCACCTTTTCCGTATCGACACTTAAACCGTTGTGCAGGATCTGCGGGTCGAAGAAGTCGGAGCTTCCGCACAGCTTGCCGTCGCGGTTTTCCGTGACAAGACCGTTTTGAGGTAACCAATAGGAAACGTCGAGCGGCAGAGCCTCGACCGGTTCCTTGGGAAGCACCTTTTCGAGATACTGCTCACAGCGAATGAGCGAACGTCCCTTGGGATAGAGGTAGCCCAAACGATCCAACTGATGCGCGTCGGGACGAACGTCGGTGTGCGCTTCGGGTTCGTTGGTAAAGGCCTTGCGCATTTC